>DATGIQ010000083.1:0-19899 GCA_035295665.1 Gemmataceae bacterium
CACGCCGGGTCCTTAGTCCGCTGTCCGTTTCCCTGGGACGTGCGCCATAGCCTGGGCCAGGGATATCAGGTGGTCGCGGGCTTCCAGGAGGCTCGGAACGACCTGGTCGGCGCCGTTGGACCGCAACCGCTCGCTCAGCCGATGCCATTCCGCGCCCACGCTCCAGAGGCCGACCACAATCTTCAGTTCGGGAAATTGGCCGCGGAGGCGCTTGCACAGGTAGTGCGCCTGCGCTAACCCGCCCGGAAGGAGCGCAGCGATGCAGACGACAGCCGGCCGGTCCTGCTTGATCCGGGAAACCACTTCCCCGGCGAGCTTCTTGGCGGCAAGCACTTCCAGGCGACAAATGGAGGCATCTAACAACTCCCCGAGCATGTCCAAGGTGAGCTCCGCCGCTTCAGCGCGGGTTGGGCAGCCGAACACCAGCGCTGGAGGCTGACCCGATTGGGGAGGCTCCGCCTCAGATGTTTCTTCGCTCGCCAGGCGCGTCTGCTGCCGGGACGCGGCCAGATCGTCTAAGATGTCGCGGGTCGCTCGGAAGATGAACTGCTCGTCGTCCGGGGATAGGTCGTCGCTCTCGCGGTCGCGCATGGTCAGGCTCAGGGCCGGGACCAGCATCGTATCGTAGACGGTCTCCGGCGGGTGGGTATGCACATACTCTTCCACCAAGTCCGTGGCCTCATCTTGATCACGGGCCAAGAGCCGCTGGTAGTAAACGGCGGCCGGGTCCAGCCCCGGTTCATCGCTGAGCAGGACTCCCAGGAATTCTAGGTTCGGGACATGGCGGCCCAGAACCACCAAGCAGACCGTCAAGGGAGTGGACAGGACCAGGCCGATGGGGCCCCATAGCCAGGTCCAGAAGAGCACGGCCACCAGCAGCGCCAGTGGGGAGACGCCCGTGCTGTGGCCGAACAGCATCGGCTCGACGAAGTTAGCCGCGGCCAATTCCACGCCGACCAGCAAGCCCAGGATCAGCAACGGGTACGTCCAGCCGGGGAAGAAGGCCACGCTGAACAGCATGATGAGCCCCATCGCCAGCCAGGTGCCGACGAACGGGAAGTAGCGCAGGAAGGCCGTCAGAATGCCCCATAAAAACGCATAGGGCAGGCCAAGCAGGAAGAGGCCGAACCCCAAGCCCACCCCGTAGCCGGCGTTCACAGCCAGCTGCATCAGCAAGAAGCTGCTGAGGCGCTCGGCGGTCTCCGTGAGCGCCCGCGTGGTGGCGAGGAGCCGGCTATGGGCGACGAGGCCGACCAGCCGGTTGCGCATATCCTCACGCTTGATGAGCATGAAAATGACCAGCACGACGACCAGGCCGGCCTCCGCCAGGAACGTGACCGTCGGTCCGATGAAGCTCTCAAACTGCGAGAACCCCAACGTCTGCACACTCACGGGGACCGGTTGCTGGGCGCTCTGGCTCTGCGACGTCTCCCCCAAGACTTGGTGGAATGTTTCCTGCAGGTTTTGGAGCCAGGTACCCCCACCCAGCCCGCGGACCCCGGCAATCTTGCGCGCGATGTTATCCTGGTACTGCGGCAGCTCGCCGACCAGCCGGCGCACCTGGAGCACGAGCCCGGTGCCAGCTCCGCCCAAGATCAGGAGGGCCAGCAAAACGACCAGGAGAGCGGAGAGGACGCGCGGCAGCCCCCGGCGCTGGAGGAGGGTGACGAGCGGACTCAAGATAAAGGTTAGCAGCACCGCCAGCGCCAAGGGGATAAAGATCATCTCCGCCCAGTACAGGGTGGCCACCACCAGGATCAGCCCGCCCAACATCAGGAACGGGCGGTACGGACCCAGAAAAGAGGCATGCTTCGCCATGCGGATAGGCCTCACGAACACAGGACCGACTTCCGGTCAGATTACTTCAATCTCGTTGGCGAGTACCGGCAATTTCACCTGTTGCAAGTGGCGTACCAAATGGAGAGCGAGGGCCTGCTGCTATGGAGAGAGAGTTTGTCAGAGTTCGGTCACTGTCAACGCACAAGCGCAAATCATGGGGCTCATGCCCGGCGGGCTAGCAACTCTTGAAGGGCGCCCACGTCCGCCGGCTTGACCAGGTGGGCGTTGAACCCGGCCTTCTGGGAGCGGCAGCGGTTCTCCTCTCCGCCGTAGCCCGTCAGGGGCACCAGCAACGCCTGCTTCAGGCCGAGGCCCTGGCGCAGGCGGCGCGCTACTTCCAGGCCGTACATCCCCGGCATGCCGATGTCCAGCAACACCACGTCCGGCGGCCGCCCCCGGGCCAGGTCCAGGGCGGTGACGCCGTCATAGGCTGTGCGCACCTCCTGGCCGGCGAGGCGGAGCAGGAGGGCCAGGCTCTCGCCAGCGCCTTGGTTGTTATCCACGATCGGGACGCTCCGGGCGGGCACCTTGCAGGGCCTCTGTTGCTCGGCCTCGGCGGCAGCTGGCGAAGCGGCCTCACGCAAGAGTGGCAGGCGGACGACGAATTCGCTGCCGTGGCCGAGGCCTTCACTCTGCGCCGCGACACGGCCCCCGTGCATCTCCACCAGCTTGGGCACCAGGGTGAGGCCGATGTCCAGCCCGCCCTCCGAGCGGCTGACAGAGCCTTGCACCTGGGTGAACATCTCGAAGATGTGCGACAACATGAGCACCCAGAGAGCAAGTGCATTATGCGGAGTGTGAGTCAATATTAAATATGTAAACATGAGATATCTTTTTCGTACCCTTGCGTCCGTCAGGCGTGTGGACCGCGAATGAGGCGGCCCAGAACATAGCCCGCGACCACGGCACCGACCAGCATGGCCCACGGGTGCCGCTTAACCTGACGTGGAAGGTCCAAGGCGTGCTGCACCGATTCGACGGTCTCATGCACCGTTTCCTGGGCTGTCTTCGCGGTACTACCGACCGCCTCCGTGACGCTCGTGACCGTGTCGGACATGGCCTGGTTGGCACCTTGGATCATCTCCCGCACGTCGTGTTCGATCGTTTCCAGCTTGTCGGTCAAGGACGAGTGTGTCTCCTCGACCCGCTGGCGGTTTTCCTCGAGTTGTCGTTTCATCGCAGGTTCTCCTTGAAGCGTTACTGTTATCGGCTCGTCTAGAAACCGGCCACAAGCCGGTTCGGATTTCAGCCAGCAGTTTGGCTCGTGGCGGCTTACGCACGTCCCAGACCAAGCCCCCACAGGCCAGCAGGCGGATGAGATAGTAGCTCACGTCGATTTCCCACCAGCGGAAGCCCTGGTTGGCACTGCTCTGGTAGTGGTGATGGTTGTTGTGCCAGCCCTCACCCATCGTCAGCAGGGCCACGAACAGGTTGTTGCGGCTCGCGTCGGCCGTCGCGTAGCGCTGCCGTCCCCAAAGGTGGCAGGCCGAGTTCACCAGAAAGGTCGCGTGGTGCGACAGCACGCTGCTCACGAAGAAGCCCCAGACCAAGCCGCTCCAGCTGCCGACGAGGAAGCACAGCCCGGCCAGGACGAGGGGCGGCAGTCCATGATACCGGTCGAGCCAACACAGTTCGGGGTAGCGGCTCAGGTCCTTTACCAACCGCCGGTCCGCTGCGCCGGAGGCCGGGGACAGGACCCAGCCGATGTGGGACCACCAAAGGCTGTGGCTGACGGGGGAGTGCAGGTCCTCGGGCGTGTCCGAGGTGCGGTGGTGGTGCCGATGTTGCGCCGCCCACCACAGCGGCCCCTTCTGGGATGCGCTACACCCCAGCCAGGCCAGCACGAACTGGAACGGCCGGCTCGTCTTGTACGAGCGGTGGGAGAAGTAACGGTGGTAGCCGGCAGTCACGCCGACGATCTGGAAGAAGTAGCAAGCCACGCAGAGAGCCAGGGCAAGCACGTTCGTGCCGGTGAGGAGCACCGCCAGGCAAGCGACGTGCAGCAGGATGAATACTCCAGATCCGAACCAAGCGCCCCGCTGGGGGCCGGCCTGCCGCTCCCCAAGCTGGACCAGGCTTGACCCCTTGCGTGAAATGGTGGCCGTAGTCATCGCATCTTTCTGTAATCACGAAACGAAGGCGGCCAGTTGCCCGGCTCCTTGGCCTCGGTTTCCGCGCCCGTGCCGCGCCACTTGGAGAAAAAAAAGCCGGCGTGACGGGACACACCGAAAAGTGTCCCGCCACGCCGGCTTACCATGTCATCGGGCTACCCCGCACGGCCGGGTCTCCCTACAACCTGTCATCCGACCTCGTTGACGAGGCGGCCTTGAGATTCCTCACAGCCTTCATCTACCCCTTATTCTAGCGGTAAAGGCGCAGAAGGCAATCGCAGCTCAGAGATACGGAGTCAACAGCCGCGCCATGCCGTCACGGAGCTTGACCGGCAGGCTCCGCTTGTCCAGGTCTGCCAGTGTTACGGGTTCGGCATGCTCGAGTTTCTGCAGGACAACTGTTTCGAGCGTCGTAGCTAACTCGGCGTCATAGCATTCCAGGTCGAATTCAAAGTTCAGGCGCAGGCTGCGCGGATCCCAGTTGGCCGAGCCCAGGAGTGTCCAGACTCCATCGACGAGGACTAACTTGGTGTGATCAAACGGCGGGCGCGTGAGCCAAACCCTGCACCCCAGTTCCAGGACTTCCCACAGCCGCAAGTTTGCAGGCAGAACCCGTTGGCCCTGGTGCCGCCGTGCTTGAAAGTGGCTTGATTCTGTCCGGACAGCGGGAAACCGAGAGTACCGGAATATTCCTTTGGTGACTGCATCCTGCCCGGACTCCGGAGAAACAGAGCACCTGATTCCGATTTAGGCGCGCACTGCCGCCACAAGGCCGCAAGAACGTTTGAGCCTCCCTGCCGACCGATCGGAATGCATTGCGGGGTTGTTGCGACGAAACCAGTGGGAGTTATCTGCTCTCGCGAGTAGTGGATTACGAACGCGTTTGCTGTTGAACAGGAGGAAACAGCCCCGCGAAGAGTTTCTGCACGTCTTCGGGACTGCTACAGCCGAGAGCTTGGTGGGCGAGCTCTTCCGCGTTCTGGCAGCGGACGCTGCGCAGCGCCTGACGCACGCGAGCCGCTCGCCCGGGACTCAGGCTTAGCTCGCGCACCCCGAGACCCGCCAGCAGGCAGGCAAAACCTGGCTCCGCTGCCTCTTCCCCGCAGACACAGACCGGGCGGCCCTTGGCTGCGGCCGCCTTGATGACCTGCCGGATGGCCCTCAGCACCAGCGGGTGCCAGGGGGTGCACTCCTCGCTCAGCTCCGCCTCGTCCCGGTCCAAGGCCAACATGTACTGGGTGAGGTCGTTGGTGCCGATGGCCAGGAAATCAGCGATCTCCAGGATCTCCTCCAGGGCGAACAAGGCGGCGGGCGTTTCGACCATCGCTCCCAGCAGGGGCCTCCTCGACAAGCCGAGGTCCTTGAGCACGTCGGCGAGCGCCGCACAGGCGCGCGACAGGTCGTGGTGCCCAATAACCATCGGGAAGAGGACGCGCACATCGCTCGCCTGCGCCACCTGCGCGATAGCGCGGAGCTGGGTTTCGAGCAGCCGCCGTTCCGCCAGGGAGAACCGGAGGCCCCGGAGTGCCAGGCTGGGGTGGGGGTAGGCGTGAGGGGATTCGAGGAACAGCGGCGTCTTGTCGCCCCCCAGGTCAAAAGTCCGGATTACCAGAGGGCGGTCGCCGAGGGCTTCCGCCACGCGTTTGTAGATGTCCAGCTGTCTCTGAAAACTGGGGGGTTCACGGGATTCCAGGAAGAGGAACTCGGTGCGGAACAGCCCGACACCGCCGAGACGGTGCTCGCGTACGTGTTCGACCTCCTCGGGGAGGCCGATATTGCCAAGCAGGGAAATGCCGATCCCGTCCCGCGTCATGCACGGCAGCGCCTCGCCGGCAGAAGCGGCGGTTGCGGAACGGTCAAACTCCCGCTTCAACTCGGAGAAACATGCAACTTCCGACGGGGAAGGGTTGACCAGCACCTCACCCGCACACCCATCCACGAGCAGGCACATGCCGGGCTGGATGTGCACCGTCACCCGGTCAATGCCCGTCACCGCGGGGATCCCGAACGAACGCGCAAGAATTGCCGTGTGGCTATTCTTGCCGCCCTGTTCAGCCACGATCGCGACCACCCCGGACCTGGCAACCTCGACGGCCTCCGAGGGCAGGAGCTCGCGTGCGACGACCGCCGAGCCGGCCGGCAGAGACTCGGGCGGCCACGGTGGCCCGCCGGTCAGGTGCCGGAACATCCGACGCCCCACGTCGCGGACGTCCTGTTCCCGCTCACGGAAACGGGCATGCTTGAGCTGGCCCAGGCGCCCAGCGAGGTCATCGATCACGGCCTCCAGCGCTTGCTCCACATTCACCTGCTCCTGGCGTACGTGTTCCTGAACTTTCTCGGCCACTTCGCGTACCAATATTGAATGCGCGGAGAAGATCCCCGCCGGGTCGCCGGGGCCCGATCCGGAGCGCGCGAATGCCTCGGCCCGTTCCAGCTCCTGGCGGGATTGCTCCACCGCCTCATCAAGGCGTCTGTATTCGCGGTGGATCTCGGAAGGTGAGACGTCACGGCGCGGGACGTCGAGCCTGCGGTGGACCTCGTAGTCGTAAACGACCGCGATCGCTTCTGCATACCCCGGCGAAACCGGGATCCCTTTCAAGAGCGGCATCAGTGCACCTTCAAGGGCGTGAAACGCCGGGAGAGCTTCCGACCCTTCCAGTCGCCGGAGCTACACCCCGCCGTGGCAGGGCGATGGGCTTGGCGATGATGTGCGTTCATTCTATGCAGGGCCGGGGTGGCAGTCGTCCTTGTCTGCTCTCCTGGCCACGGGCTCGCGCTCGCCGGTCCGGCGGCCACGCCTCCAGCCCTTGCTCACCTCTCGTCTGCGGACCGCCCGCCGCCCGAGGCTGTCCCGGGAGCGCGTCGTGCCATGTCAATCCCGCAGCCGGGGTTACAATAAACTCTGGGACCCTGCGGCGAGTCCGCCGGCGCAGTTGATAGCCCGCAATGACCAATCACCACGAAGGCGACCGTGGCCGTAACGAACCCTCGGGCGGACGCAACATGCGGTCGCCCGGACCAACCCGTCCCGCGTGGGAGGGACGGCGGCGAAGGCCGAGCAATCTCTCCAAGAAGCCTTCGCTCCTGTGACCGTTCCGGCTGACGACAAGGTGCTCTTCACCGTCTGCGGCGTTTAGAAACGGTGGCGGAATGAGACTTCCGGACCGAAAGCGAGCGGATTCCGCTCATTCCGTCACCGTTTCTAAAGGTCATGGCGGTCGCTCATCAGGCCTTATGGCCATGGTCGCTTCGTCGCTGTCGATTGCCGCCAGCCACGATTTTTTCTCTCTCATGAAAAAGGACCCACAACCTGTGTGGAACCCCACTTTTTCTGCTGGCAATCGCCTTTCGTTACCGTAAACTGACGGGTGCGGTTTCCGGAACTTTCCACAGACATGGCCAACCTGGGCCGCGAGGCCCTTGAAGCCAAGAAGCAGTGCTTGGCGGCTTCCCATACGGGCGCCGGCCAGGTGTTGGTCAGGAGGTGGCTGCGTGCCCCCCCTACGAATGGGGAGGTGGCACAACCTGGTGCAGGCGCGTACCAGGGCCAAGCCCAACATATGTTTGTGTGAGCAACTATGAATGCCGCTGAAGCCCATGACTCCGAAGCAGCGCCGAATCCTCCGGCTGCGCCGAGGGTCGGCGAAGAAGAGCAACCGGGAGACGATCCTCTCCCCATTGTTGGGATCGGCGCCTCGGCCGGTGGCCTGGAAGCAGTCAGCCATCTGCTTGCTGCTCTGCCAGACACAACCGGCATGGGCTTCGTGCTTGTGCAGCACCTCGACCCCAAGCACGAGAGTCGACTCGTCGATCTACTGGCAAAGACCACGCGCATGCCTGTTGTGGAGGCGACGCACGGCCTCTCGGTACGCCGCGACCAGGTGTACGTCATCCCGCCCAACACGACCTTGACCATCGCCCAGGGCGTCTTGCAGCTCACGCCCCGCAGCGAGACGCATGGCCCGCACCTGTCGATCGACCATTTCTTGAAGTCGTTGGCTGAAGACCGGGGAACAGGTGCCATCGGTGTCATCCTTTCGGGCACCGGCTCCGACGGCACGCTGGGGTTAGAGCAGGTGAAGGCCGCAGGCGGCATCACCTTCGCTCAGGACGACCAGTCGGCCAAGCATTCCGGCATGCCACAGAGCGCCGTCCGGAGCGGCTGTGTCGATCTGGTCTTGTCCCCTCAGGAGATTGCCCGCGAGCTGACGCGGATCGGCCAGCATCCATACCTGTCCCCTGCACCTACCGCCCAACACGCCACGGCGGCCGTCGCGGAAGAGAACGGTTTCAAGAAGATCCTGGCGCTCTTGCGCTCCTCCATCGGCGTCGATTTCAGCGGCTACCGGGACAAGACGATCAACCGACGCATCCTGCGCCGCATGGTCGTGCACACCAAGGAAAGCGTGGCGGACTACGCCCGGTTCCTGGAGAAGGACCGCGCCGAAATCGAGGCGCTCTACCAGGACATCCTTATCAACGTGACCAGTTTCTTCCGGGACCCGGAAACCTTCGAGGCCCTCACACAGAGGGTCTTTCCGGAGATCTTGAAGGCCAAGGACGCGGGCACTCCCATCCGCATTTGGGCACCGGGGTGCTCCACAGGCCAGGAGGCTTATTCCCTGGCCATCGCACTGGTGGAGTTCTTGGACGAGAAACCGGTCCGTCCGCCGATTCAGATCTTTGCCACGGATTTGAACGACAGCGTGTCGCTGCAGAAGGCGCGAGAGGCGGTTTATCCCGAGAGCATCGAGGCGGAGGTGTCGCCGCAACGGCTGCGCCGCTTCTTCACGAAAGAAGACGGCAAGTACCGGGTCAGTAAGACCCTCCGCGAGCTGTGCGTCTTCGCCAAGCACAACGTGACGGTGGACCCGCCCTTCTCGCACGTGGACCTCGTGAGCTGTCAAAATCTCCTCATCTACCTGGCCCCGGTGCTGCAGAAGCGGGTCATCCCCACCTTCCATTACGCCCTGAACCAGCCGGGGTTCCTCGTGTTGGGGACGTCCGAGACGGTTGGGTCGTTCACCGACCTCTTTGGCGTGGTCGACTACAAGCACCGGATCTATGTGAAGAAGGCGACGGGCGCGCGGCAGTACCCGCACTTCAAAGCCGAGGACTTTCACGAGGCACTGTCGGAGGGCGCCCGGAGCGCTTCCCCGTCCACGGCGTCGACGACGGATTGGCAGAAGGAGACGGACCGCATCGTCATGGCACACTATGCCCCGGCCGGCGTGCTCGTCAACGACAACCTAGATATCCTCCAATTCCGTGGGCGGACAAGCCCCTACCTGGAGCCCGCCCCGGGGATGCCGAGCCATAACCTTGCCAAGATGGCCCCCGAGGGCTTCTTCTTGGAACTCCGCAGGGCCGTCACCGACTGTCGGCAGCAGAACGCCCCGGTGCGCCGACAAGGGGTGCGCGTCCGGGGCAAAGGCCGGGTCTGGGAGGTGGACCTCCGGGTCCTTCCCATAAAACTCCCTGGCTCCAGCGAGGGCGGCTTCCTCATCCTGTTTGAGGAACGCCAAGCCTCCGTGGGCCACGAGACAGCGGGCAGTGCAAGACCAAACGCCCGCGGCGGAGCAATGCGTTGGCTTCGGCGCTGGTTCTCGCCCCCGCCGGCATCTGGGGGCCACGGCGGGCCTACGCCGGACCGCGAGCTCATCGAACTCCGGCAGGAATTGGCCTCGACCCGCGAATACCTCCAGTCGCTCGTCGAGCAACAAGACGCTGTCAACGAAGAGCTGAAATCAGCCAACGAGGAGGTCCTCTCCAGCAACGAGGAGCTACAGAGCACGAACGAGGAACTGCTAACGGCCAAGGAAGAACTCCAGTCGGTGAACGAGGAGCTGACGACGGTCAATGACCAGCTTCAGAACCGCAATCAGGAATTGAACCGGCTCAATGACGACCTAGTTAACCTCCTCGGCAGCGCCAACGTACCGATGGTCACTATAGGCATCGACCTACGCATCCGGAGGTTTACGTCGGCGGCAGGGAAAGTTCTGAACCTCCTCCCCACCGATGTCGGCCGGCCCATCGGCGACATCAAGCCGCCTGTTGAAGTGCCCGATCTGGATGCGTTGATCACCGAAGTGATCGACACGGTTCAGGTGCGGGAGCGCGAGGTCCACGGCCGCAACGGCTGCTGGTATGCGCTACGCATCCACCCGTATCGGACGGCGGACAATAGGATCGACGGTGCCGTGGTCGTGCTCGCGGACATCGACGCAGCCAAGAGCGCCCAGGAGGGACTTCGTCAGGCACGCGATCACCTCGGCGCCGTTATCGAGACGGTGCGCGATCCCCTCATCGTCCTCGATGCCGGGCTACACGTGCGCTCGGCAAACCGCTCCTTCTACGAGACCTTCCACGTCACGCCCCAGGAGACCGAGAACCACTTCCTCTACGAGCTGGGCAATGGGCAGTGGAACCTTCCGGCGCTGCGAACGCTCTTGGAGGAAATCCTGCCGCACAAGACGTCCTTCGACAACTACGAGCTCACTTATACTATCCCGGCCATTGGGCCGCGGACCCTGTTGCTCAACGCCCGCCGCCTCTACCACGAGGACAACCACACGGAGTTCATCGTCCTGGCCATCGAGGACATTACCGACCGCAAGCACGTCCAAGACGCGCTCCAGGAAGCCGATCGCCGCAAGGACGAGTTCCTGGCCATGCTGGCCCACGAGCTACGCAACCCGCTCGCCCCCATCCGCCAGGCCGCGCAAATATTGCGGCTTGCCGGCCCCTCCGATGAGCAACTGCAATGGGCCGTGGCCGTGATCGAGCGCCAGGTGCAGCAGATGACCCGCCTGGTCGACGACCTGCTGGACGTGTCCCGCATCCGCCGGGGCAAGATCAACCTCCACTTGGAGCCGGTGCACCTGGCGGCCGTGGTGGCGCAGGCCGTCGAGATCAGCCGCCCCCTCATCGACGCCCGCAAACACCACCTCGAAGTTGCGCTCCCCCAAGAAGCCCTCTGCGTGGAAGGCGACGCGACCCGGCTGGCCCAACTCGTGTCCAACCTCTTGAACAACGCCGCCAAGTACACTGAGGAGGGTGGGCGCATCGGGCTGACCGTGGAGGCGGACGGCGCGCAGGCGGTCCTGCGCGTACGGGACACGGGGGTCGGCATCGCCCCGGACCAGCTGCCGCGCATCTTCGAGCTCTTCACCCAGGTGCAAGAGTCGGTGAGCCGCTCCGAAGGCGGACTGGGCATCGGCCTGACTCTGGTGCGGGACCTCGTGGAGATGCACGGCGGGAGCATCACGGCCTGGAGTGAGGGCCTCGGCCACGGGAGCGAGTTCGTCGTGCGCCTGCCGCGCTTGCGGGAAGCACCCCCGCCGGACACCGACCCGGGGAGAAAGCCGGAGGACACCCACAAGTTGTCCCCCCGGCGCATCCTGCTCGTCGATGACAACAAGGACGCGGCCGAAACCTTGGCCCTGGTGCTCCGCCTCAGCGGCCACGAAGTGCACACGGCCTATGACGGCCCGGCGGCCCTGGACTCGGCCCGGGCTAATCCGCCCGACGTGGTATTGCTCGATATCGGCCTGCCGGGAATGAGTGGCCTGGAAGTGGCTCAGCGCCTGCGCCAGGACGTCGGCCTGACAGACGTGCTCCTGGTTGCTCTGACCGGCTACGGCCAGGAGGAGGACCGGCGACGCTCCCAGGAAGCCGGCTGCAACGCCCACATGGTAAAGCCGGTGGAGCTGGACGCCCTGCAGACGTTGCTAGCGCGTCCGGAAGCCGCCGGCGCCAGCTCAATCAGGGCGGACTAAGGCTGACGGGGTACGCAGCACGCAGCTTTTCTCCCATCCGAGGGAACGTGTCCGCACCTATCGGTGCATTGTAGCTGTCTGTGACGGCGCTTCTGTTCGTGCTTGCAGTTGTGGCTGAGGGATGATGACGCGCCACATGCCAGTCGAGGCAGAGCCAAGAACACAAGGGCCGACCGCACTGCGGGCAAAAGATGGCGTCTCGCAGCCGCTGGCCGCACTGCTGACAATGACTGAAAGCTGACATCGCCTCTCCAGGCTCGGTTCAGTAACCTTAAGATTCTCGGCAAATCTTATGCCGGCAGCCTGACCCAGGCCGGCTCCGACCCTGCGGTGTATATGTTGTAGCGTGTTCTCACCCTGACGAGCAAAGATCCTCAACTGCACATAACGATGCGCTTATCCGAAGTAATGCTGGCTGCCTTCTGACTACTGAACATAACTGAATATTCGGCGACGTTGTTCGCCGATATCACTTCCAGTCTGTGGCAAATCGCCCAAAGAACGCCGGCCGGTTTTCAGCAAGCGCAGCAGCTTATCGGATTCTCGCCGACGCAACTGTAGGGCGCTTGGCTGCGCTTTCAGCCCGCCTCGATTGACCGTCGGAATCACTGTCAGTCGTCAGCCAAGACGAGAATGGCACGGAGAACATGGGCAGGCTGCCGCGTCCAGGCGGCCATCACTCGTGTTAGATCGCGGTCGGCAGGCAAAGTGTCGAGGATTGGCTTGGTCAAGGCGCGGTCCGGGCGCTCCGAGCGATTGTCGGAACTCCTTTCCTGATTGGTAGATTCCGGAACTGAGGCAATGGTCTTCAGAACGCTTTCTCTTCGATCGAAAGCAGCGTAGGAATTCTGCTGCCAGAACAGCGACATTCATGCTCCGTTGCTCGGAGAAGGACAAGAGGGCAAGTCAGCGATGGCGTCACCGCAGACGGTGCACACCGGCCAACCAGCTGGCAGTCGTCCAGTCGCTTTTGTTCTGCCTTTCGCTTGCACCATTCCGCGTTTGCCGCGTTCGGGACAACTGGGCCAATGCTCGAATCGCCTTGCTAGTCCGAACGCGGAGCAACCGGAATCATGCTCCAGTCCTTCGGAGATTCTAGCCGCTCGTTATTTCCCACTCCCTGCCGTGATTGGCCACCTCCAAGCCAGTGTCACGGCCTGTCACTTGGAGACAACAATGCCCGTTAAATCGCCTAGGTTGCGTCCTGGCGCGTTGAGTCGCCGAAGGCACGCCCGAAAGCTCGTCGAGGGTTCCTTTGATAAAGTGGCCAAGCCTTGCGTGCCGCAAAACGACGGACAGAGGCGGAATGGGCATGGAACGTGTGATACCCCGTACCAGGGGTTTGGAATAGGAGCGAATCCGTCTTGTACTCCAACACTTGCCGAGCCGCCACCACGGACCAAGCTGCTGATGACTCCCGGTCCCAATCCAGCTCCCAAACTGCCGGCAAAGAGGTTCAATCAAGGCTTGCTCCTTCGTTGCCCGGCATCGGTAGCTCCCCCAGTCAGTAAGGCGACAAGTCGAGTACGCTCGTCGGCAGAGAGCCACAGGAGCGCAATTGCCAAGTCTTCCAGAGTGAGGGTCTTGCAGGTTTCGCTGCCTTCCGAGTTTCTGGTGCAAGCAGTGGTGCAAGTGGAAGGGATAGGCGACGTAACTTGTTTGCTGTTACGACTTGCGAGTGAGGGCTTGTTGCTCGACACGCTGGGGGTCACAGGTTCAAGTCCTGTACGCCGATTTTCCCTGAAGCCTTTCCGAGATAGGACGTGAGATCGGTTTCGGCCGACATTGCTTCTCGTTCTTCTCGCTCTGCCCAACGGCTATTTAACGACGTATCCAACTTTGAGTAGAGGCCAAGGTGCTCTCCTCTCCAACAGCTATAGAAGAAACTGTCTTTCGAGAAGAAGCACCATGACCTTGCGAGGAGTTGGTACCGCCCCGCGGCAGCGTCGGCCCTATGCAGACGCATCCTGCCACAAAATCCTCCGTCACACGGTGGCAGCTTGAGTCAACGTGCATCGAGGACATCGGCCGTTGGACTTCGCCTCGTTACTGGCTGTGTGAAGGTCGCTCGCGCCGTTACTTAGATTTTTTCTCCCTCTTCGCCTCGATATCGAATTCCTGCTTCTGGCCCCCGAATTCCGCCGAGCCTTTCCCCTTGAGCTTGTCCCCATCGATCGTCAGTTTGTAGTCGACGGTGATCTCATTGCCCATGATCTTCCGCACGGCAGAGAACGTCAGCGTATCGTCCTTCAGCTTGAGGTCCTTGAGCTTTTCCACTTTCTGGTCTGGCCAGCTCATTGTCCCGGCGAGTTTCTCTCCGTCCTTCTTGATCGTCAAGGTGGCGGTCCGCTTCTGTCCGCCGATCTCATACTCGCATTTCCACGTTCCGACCGGGTCACCTTTCTTGTCCTCCAGCGCGACCGCCAGGCCGCATAAGCCGAGTACCAGTGCCATCGAGAGAATCGCTTTCATGACCGCCTCCGAGAAGTGACGGAAGGGAAGCGGTCCACCGCGGACCGCCACCAGCCGCTGCCAGCGATTCTATGGATGCCGCGACCGTTGGGCAGGTTGGGAGCCTATCCGGATCTTGGGGGCTGGAGGTGCGCGCCATTGCCGTAGCCGGGAGCCAGGCGCCCAAGGAGATCGAACCATTATCGGCCCAGCCATCTCACCCTGCGCACGACGATCGTTCTTCCGTCAACGGCCAAGGCCGAGCGTGCGCGCTGGCACGGGTTCGGCGGTCATTTACCTCAAACCATGCAAGACCCACACCAGCAAGATTGCCCAGAAGTAGCTTCAAGTCCTGTATCGCCCAATTGGGGGACATCAACCGTTTCAACCAGAAAAGTTGCTTGTCCCCCTTGTTCTTCGCGTTCAGGCTCAGGGTTTCCGCCTCCGGGACCCCGAGCCGCTAGATTGGCGGCTGCTTTTCCTAATCTTCTTGAGGGCCGACCCCTTATGGATTGCCAGGTGGTCCGTCTTATCGCTCTTGATGATGTACTGCGGCTCCTCTTTCGAAGCGTGCCGCTTGTGGCCCTTGAACGTGATTTCCCGCGTGAGTTTCTTTTGGATCGTTCCTCGAACCAGGCCTGCTTCAGAGTTCCATTCGACATGATCGCCACGTTTGAATTCGCTTGCCATCGGTCAACCCTCCTGAACTGGGTTACTCACCGGACACGTATTCAGGGATATTTTATCCCTTTCGCGCAAAGCCCCTGCTCTTTGGGCTGGCGAAACCGCCGTGCACACTTTAAGCTCTGGCTGTCGCGCCTGGCTGCATGCGTTGCGGGGCCGCGTCGCGCTCGACGGCCCACCCATTGCACCAGGCCACGCTGTTTCGGTCAGCGTGGAGGACGTTGGCGACCAGTGGCCAGGACGATTCCAAGATCCTGTTGATCCACCCGGCGTGATTCGGCCGAAGCGCTGCATCCGTTCGCCAAGGTACGAGCAATCGATTGGAGGGAGGTTTTCGCCATGCACCGCTTATTTCCGCAATTCGTGACGGGGCGCGGAGCCGTGGGGTTGCTGCTGCTCCGGGTCGTCACTGGTGCAGCTTTCATGTGCCACGGCTGGCACAAGATTCAGAGTCCCGGCGGGGCATTCGGCTGGATGGGGGCGGAGGCTCCCGTTCCGAGCGCTCTGCAAGGCATGGCAGTCCTCGCCGAGTTTGGGGGAGGATTGGCTTTGATCCTGGGCCTTCTGACTCCCTTGGCCGCACTTGGCATCATCTGCACGATGATCGTAGCGTTGGCCACGGTGCATCTTCCCCAAGGCCATCCGTTCGTCGGGGAGCCAGGCAAACCTTCCTTTGAACTGGCAGCAGGCTATCTCACCAATGCCATCTTGTTTATCCTGATAGGCCCTGGAATCCTTTCACTGGATGGGCTCTTGCTCGCGAAGCGCTAGCCACGCAGGTTCCGGTTTTGCAGTGGTTTTGATTGATTGGGTTCAGCGTTGATGATGCATTGATGTGGTGACCGAGGCCGGAAGAGGAACCCATTGCAAATAGCCTGCCCAGACTATTCTGCGATAGAATGGAAGAAACGGAACAGGGAACCGATATGCCTGATATCTCCATCGAACAGGCCCTTTATGGATTTCAGCCCGGGCGCGGGTATCGGCTCCTGGCCCGTTCGCCGGGATTCCTGGACGAATGGTTGGCACCGGCAGAGCATCTCTGCGTTGGCTTTGGCGAAAGACCCCCGGGCGTGGTCTGTCCGGCCAGCGTATTTGCCCAACCGTTCGGCAAGCGGCAAGTGACCGTGGTCCAGGTTGCGGACCAAGGCGTCGATCGTTCGGGCCAGCCCAACGGCCTGGCGTTTCGGTTGTTGCTCTTGGCCCGTTCGGATTATGACCGGTTGGGAGGAGACCCGTTCGTGATTGCCGATCGGTTTCCGCCCCCTTGGACGGTGCGTCAGGAGCTACCCGGGCTTTCCTGGCCGGGAGATCTACCCGGGCGGCGCACCGTCGAGCAGATTCAAAACGTGTTGCAGCGCCCAGAACACGGTCCCAACCTGCTCGGCGGAGCCCAGATTTTGACCGATGGCGGCCGGCTCGTCTTTGAGAGTTCAAGGTCCGACACCGAGCTCATCCGCGATCTGTGGACGCTCTTGCCCACCAGTGCACGTTGCGAACTTTGGCCGGCCAGCTTTGCGTTCGGCAATGTTCTCGGCTTCCATGCGCTGGTGGTGCCGGACGCTTCATCGGATCCCTACGCCGGCTACATCCGCGGCGAACACGCCGGAGATTACCCGGAAGGCCGCTATGAGCTGAATTTGCAAATCGCTGCGGAATCGGGCGATCAGGCGGAATTGGATGCACTGTTCGCGCGTCGCAGCTTGAAAGAAACCTGGCGGCTCGGCCTGCTGCTACTTGGGATGTGCATCATTTTGGCGGTACTGGCAAATGTGCTCATACGCCCTGTTGCTCCGCGCGCCAAACCACCAGCGCCGCTGAAGCGGAACCTCCCTGCCGCTGAACATCAAAAAGTCACCACGGATTGACGAGTTTTGCAGCCCCGAGAGGATCGCTTCTCCTCAACGCGGTTCATCCGGAATCGGGGATGCACGGGTGCCGGCCGTCTCCCGATTGCGAAAGCGAAGGCGAACATGCACCCTTCGTTTCGGCAGCAAGACGATTTCTTCCACCTTCTGCACGCGCGGATGGCGCGCGAACGCTTCGGCGAGACGCGCCGGCAAATCCTCATCAAGAATCGATACTTGGTCTGGCATGGCAGCCAGGTATTGGACCTCTGTGAGAAAGCTCACCCGGTCTTGGCCGGGCGGGGGATCGCAATCGATCGCGCAGAAGGGCACTGTGTAGCGCCCCCAAAGGTGCACCGCATCGCGGGTCGAATTTCCGGCGACCAGTGCTGCAACGAGAAAAAGCGCGGCGACCATCGCGACAATCCAGGGCCGCAGACAGATCCCTCGTTTCGCTTCGGGTGCCGCCGTACGCCTTCGGGCCATCGCGCTTTCCTTGATCAGAACAGACAAAGAGCGGCCGGCAATTCGGACCTCCCTTGCGCCGCCTTACCAGATGGCGATTTCCAGTTCCAGCTCAATGCCGGAGCGTTCCCGCACCCGGCTGCGTATGAGATCGATGAGGCGCAGCACATCGCGCGAGCTGGTGCCCGGATGCGCCAGGATGAAATTGCTATCGCGTTCGCTCACTTCCGCACCGCCCACCCGTGAACCGGTCAACCCGGCCTGGGCGATGAGCGCGGCTGCGCTAAGGCCGCGAGGATTCTTGAAGACGCGGGCGGCCGCCTGGAAACTTAGTGGTTGATTGGCCTTGCGCTGGATCCATGCTTTGCGGAGGCGCTTCACAATGGTGTCCGTCTGATCGGGCTCGAGCTCGAACTCGGTGCCGACGAGGACAGGATCGTCCAAGTTGCTGCTGTGGTACGTGAAGCGCAACTCGTCTCGCTCACGAACTTGCCATTGCCCACGCTCATCGAGAACTTCCACCGAACGGACGAACTGGCCGATTTCACCGGAACGATCGCCCGCATTCCCGCGTAGAGCGCCACCCACGGTCCCAGGAATGCCCACGAGCGATTCGAGTCCCGCCAGGCCATGACGAGCCGCTTCGGAGATCAAAGCCGACAAGGCTGCCCCCGCTCCGGCACGCACTTGCTTGCCGGCCACGCTGAGCTGGGTAAACGCGGGTGCATTCAGCCGAAGGACGAGACCGGCCACTCCTTCATCGCGCACCAAAATGTTGCAACCGCGCCCCAGTACGTGAACAGGAATGCCTCGCAAGAAAGCTTGCTGAATGACGCCGGCCAATTCCTCGCGCGTCCGCGGCTGCACGAGCATCTCCGCAGGGCCGCCCACTTTCAGATAGGTGTACGGGGCCAGCGGTTCGTCCCGTTTGACAATTTCCGAAAAGCCTTCCAGTTCGTGGCGCTGTGCGCTCTTGGGCATCTGCACTCCTCCACCTTCCTCTTGTGGATCATCTTATGCAGGAAAGCCTAACGAAGTGTCAGCCAGAAGCCAACGGGAAAAGATTTTCGCAAGCGGAGGACGCAAGCCGAAGACGGGACCAAACGAACAGGGAAAGTTCGAGAACTCAATCGGGCTCGAGTGCCGGCTGGAGTGCCCGCCCCTGTTTATCGTAAAAGGCATCATGCAGGAGGAAGATTTGCTCTACGCCCAAGCCAAGCGAGCGGAGCCGATGGCGCAGCTGCACAAAAGCGGCGCTGCTGAGTCGGCGGCCCAACAACCTGCGCAAATGCTCAGGACACAAATCCATTTCCACCGGTGTTGGCCCTTGCAGGGGAAAGGTCAGAAAACGGACCGTGCCAATTCGATCGCACGCGCTGCAGGGCCGCTTCTCGGTTTGGACCACCATGGGATCCCCAACTCCCAAAACCAGAGCCTCCTGGCATTCTGGGCAATACACCCTGCCCGCCAGACGGTCCCAGCTCCGCTCGGTACTCAGGCAACCACAGCACGGCAGCACTGCGGGCTTCCGTTGACCGGGCGCCAGCCGCAAGCTGTCCATGCGAATCCCCCCCGTGACCCCAATTGCGTGAATTCTCTGCTTGGCCGCGCCCAGACGAGGGACACGCCTTCTTTCCTAGTTCGGCTCGATGGGTATTCGGTTATCATCCGATTTTTGTCAAAACGCGCACGGCGGCGTCCGCAGCTACCCGACGCTGCGCCTGATTTGACGTGTGGAATTGTCCAGCTTATGCCAATTCCGTAACGGACAGGCCTGTGACGACAGCCCCGGCGTTCCAACCGGCACGGTCGATCAGGTCTCGCGGGATCCCGATTTCAACGACGTGCACCTTCCCCAACCACTCCTGCGCTGCGGGGTTGGTGAAGCCCTTCTTCAACCCGACGAATGTTGCTGTCCGCTCGGCCCGAACAGCCGCTCCCAACGGTTGGCCGGTGTCGCAATCCAATCCGGAAGGAATATCGATGGCAAGGATTCGGGCTGAGCTGCGGTTGATCGCCGCGATCACCTGGTCGAAGGGGGCGCGGGGAGGGCCGGAGAGCCCCGTTCCGAAGAGCGCATCGACCACCCACTCTGCGCCTGCCAATTCCTGACCCAAGGCTTGAATATCCCAGGGGCCCCGTCCAAGGCTCCGCATGGGCAATCCAGATTTGGCAATGACGCGGTAATGGATTGCCGCGTCGCCAGTGAGATCCTGGGCAGTGGCAAACAAAAGCACGCGCACCGGGATCTGGGCATTGTCCAGGTGCCGCGCAAGCACAAAGCCGTCGCCGCCGTTGTTTCCTTTCCCGCAGCAGACGAGGACAGGGCCGCGAACGCCCAAGAAGTGCAACAGCTCCGCGCAACCTCTGCCGGCGTTCTCCATGAGCACCACGCCGGGCAGGCCATAGTCCTCGATCGCGCGCCGGTCGAGCTCTCTTACTTGCTCTCGGCTGAGAAGCATGATGGTCGTTCTGCCTAACGGCTAATGCGTAGTCCCGGAGCCTTCAACAAGGCCTCCACTTCCTGACGCGTGGTCCAGTTGAAGTCTCCAGGGATGGAATGCTTCAGCGCGCTGGCCGCCACGCCATAGTCCAGTCCCTTTTGAACGTCGCCGTCCAGCAGCCCGTGGATCAAGCCGGCGGCGAACGAATCGCCGGCACCGAGTCGGTCCACGATTTCGACTTCATAGGCCCGCGTGTGGAGCACGGTGCCATTGGCAT
>DATGIQ010000084.1:0-4750 GCA_035295665.1 Gemmataceae bacterium
AGCCCGGCATCGGCGGGGTGGGCATCAACCCGCTGGTCAATACGCAGTTTCAATATCTGGACGTCGGCGTAAACGTGGATGTTACGCCGCACGTGCACGCCGACGGCTCCGTAACCCTGAAAGTCATGATGGACGTGTCCAACGTGGCCGGGCAGCAGAACATCGGCGGCATTCAGCAGCCGATCATCGGGCAGCGCAAGATCGAGCACGAGATCCGGCTGAAGAATGGGGAAGTCAATCTGCTAGGCGGCATGTTCGAGCACGACGATGTACGCAGCCTGACGGGTTATCCGTGGCTGGCGCAAATTCCGCTGCTGCGCTACATATTTGGACAGACCAACGTGGACCGGCGTAATAGCGAGATCGTCTTTGTACTGACGCCGCACATCGTGCGCGAACAGTACCTGACCGACCTCAACCAACGGGTTTTGGATGTGGGCACGGCCAATGCCATTGATCTGCGGCGGGCCAGCGAAGTCACGCCCGCACCGGCGGCGCCGGCGCCTGCTCCCGCCGCTCAAGGACCGGCGGCCAGCCCCGCGGAGCCGGCAGCCCAGCCGAGCGCCAACTCTCCGGCGGGCACGGCTACGCTCAGCTTTGATCCCGCTACCGTCACGCAAGGGGTAGGCAAGACGTTTGCCGTGAACGTGGTGCTCAGCCCGGTGCAGAACGTGTACTCGGTGCCGGTGCAGATCACTTACAGCCCAGCCATGCTGGAAGTCGTGAATGTATCGGACGGCAATTTGCTTTCGCGCGACGGGCAACCGGTGGCGCTGGTACACCGCGACGATCCTTCCACCGGAACGCTGCAGGTGACAGCCACTCGACCGCCCAATTCCGGCGGCGTTTCGGGTCAAGGGCAGGTATTTACTATTACGTTCCTGGCCAAAGCGCCTGGGACTTCGACCCTGGCCATCAGCCGAGACGGTTTGCGTGATGGCTCGATGCAACCGATTCCGGCGACCGGGGGACAGGCCACCGTGACCGTGCAGTAGGCGGCCGGAGATCGGCTAAGATAGAAAAAGGAAGTGATGAAATTCAGGTTTTCCAAAACGGGGCGCTGCTCCCCGTTCCCGCGGCAAGATGTATCTCTGGCCGCCACGCCAAGGCATTTTCGCAGGGCTCAAGGCGGCTTCACCCTGGTGGAGATGATCGTGGCCGTCAGCATCCTGGCCATTCTGACCGGGATGGCGATTCCCCTGTGCGGGTGAAGATCCAGCGCGAGCGGGAAGTGGAACTGCGCCGCGACTTGTGGGAAATGCGTGACGCAATTGACCGCTACAAAGATGCGGCTGATCGCGGCGGCTTTCAAACCAAAGCGGGCACGGACGGGTATCCGCCCGACCTGGAGACGCTGGTCAACGGCGTGGACGTGGGCGGCAAGAAGGTGCGTTTTCTGCGCCGCATTCCCGTGGATCCCATGACGGGCAAGAATGAGTGGGGCCTGCGTTCCACCCAGGACGACCCGGATTCGGATTCCTGGGGAGGGCAAAACGTGTTCGACGTGTATAGCAAATCGCAGGGCGACGCGTTGGACGGAACTAAGTACGATCAATGGTAGGAAGATTCCCAATCCGGAAGCGGCGCGGCTTTACGCTGATCGAGCTCATGATGGTGATCAGCATTATCCTGATTCTGGTCTCCATCGCGGCGCCCATCTATAAAACGGCCATTCTGCACGCGCACGAGGCGGTGCTCCACGACGATCTGTTTACGCTGCGCTCCCTGATTCAGCAATACACGCTGGACAAGCAGAAGGCGCCGCAATCGCTCGATGACCTGGTGAGCGCCGGCTACATCAAACAGATTCCCAAGGATCCGTTCACGGGCACGGCCGATACCTGGGTGACCGATCAGGAAGATGTGCTTCTGAGCGTAGACCAGCAACAGCCGGGCATCGTGGACGTGCACAGCGGCTCCAGCCAAACCAGCTCGGAAGGCACGCCGTACAGCTCATGGTAGGAGAGCAAGTCCCGAGGCATGGTTCGAGCCTCTGCTTCTGGCCGGATGTGCCGACTTCAACGCGCGGCCAGGCTATCTGGGGTGAAGCCAAGTACATGCGGGGAGCCCGGTGCTGGCGTTAGCTCGCCGTCGGTGAAGCGGAAGACGTAAAGATCATTCCCACCAAAGGCAAACACCAGATTGCCCTCACGGCTGAAAACTAATTGATCTATCTCAGCCGTGAGGGCAGATGCGGGCTGGCTGATTGAAACCGGTGTCGCCTCGGCCTTGAACTGGTAAACATACAAGCCACCATAACCAGCAAGCAGTAAGTATTTCCCGCTCGGGTCGAAAGCCACGTCGAAGATTCTATGGGAAGCGGTCGGGTAAGGCGACCCGGGGACCGGCACGAGTGTGCCATCGGCCTTGATGGCATAAATACCGAGCAAACTCTGCTGGTCCGAGTTGAAGCTCAAAAAAAGGCCGGCGACGAGGAATTTGCCATCAGGCGAAAATGCCAAGGCGTTTGGGCAGTAATTTGTCGGCACAGGGGGGTGGGGATCGAACTTGCTGAGCGTGCCGTCGGCATGGCGAATATATCCGGCAATCGTCGGCGGGAAAGCGAAGGGAGCATTGGGTGCTGCTGTGCGCCAAACACAGACCCCGGCATAGCCGGGTAGCTTGTCGGATAAAAAGAGCGGTGTACCGCCACCTCCGTTCGTTATCGAGCCAAGACGCTGGAGATTACCATCGCTACGAATATTGAAAGAAACGAGGTATTTGCCGCTCTGTTGGGTTGCATATAACGTGGAGCCGGATGGATCGATGCTCATGGTGGCATCGAAAGATCCGCCAACACTGCCGGCGAACTGCAAGGACCCATTGCCACCCAGGGCATACGAGCTGATATTCGGAGAGGCACTATCAAATTGCGTTACGGCGAAAAGGAAAGGTTGCGTCGGATCGCTGGCCAGTCCAACTGCCTCAATTGGGTGCGGAGATCCGGCCAGCGGCTGCAGAGAGCCATCGGCGTTCACTTCGAATGCAGCAACCACCGGCGATGAGGGCGTCAACCCGCTTACGTAGAGGAAACCCAGGCTGGAGGGCGAACTTGCCGAAGAACTCCCGCCCGTTCCTGTACCTGACCCACTGCTATCCGGAGTGTGGCTAAGCGTGTCTGTGACGGGGGCAGACGACGTGCCGCACGCTACAGTGATGACGAGAAGCAAAACTACCGCAGCGGTATTCCCTATTCTAATTGCGGGACGCACGTGAGTCTCCTCCGAGCCACTGAGCTCGATGCCAACTACTCTCCTGGGGTTTTCTGCTCCCCAATGTGTGGAGTTGGCGCGGGGAGACTAAAAAGCGGCGGGCAAAACGCCGGCGCTTCAGGACGCGACAAGCGAGCTCTCTACCATAGGCGACGAGATCTGGCAGGGAATTCCACGGCGGTTTCAAAGTTTCTCAGGTTTCGCAGGCCTTCCGGTCCCCGCGTTGGTCCCGCCCTCAAACTTTCCACGCCCATTCGCCCGCACGCAGCAAGGGCTCTGGATCGCCGCCGGCGGTGATACCGTCAACGTCGATGCGATTGGAGCCGATCATCCAGTCCACATGAATCAAGCTCTCGTTCGCGCCGCGGGCGGCAAGCTCCTCCCGGCTGAGTTTCTCGCCATCTTTCATGCACATGGTATAGGCCTGACCGAGAGCGATGTGGCAGGCGGCATTCTCGTCAAAAAGGGTATTCATGAACAGCAATCCGCTCGCGGCAATGGGGGAAGAATGCGGCACCAGCGACACTTCGCCGAGCCGCCGCGCGCCGTCATCGGTGTCGATCATTTTTTCCAGGACGTGCTGGCCGCGCGACGCATGCGCCTCCACGATACGCCCGGCTTGGAAGCGCACCGAAATTCCTTCAATCATGGTTCCCTGATAGGAAAGTGGCTTGGTGCTGGTCACATGTCCATCGACGCGAGCCTTGTGCGGCGTGGTGAATACTTCTTCCGTGGGCATATTGGGCATGCAATAGACGCCGTTGCGGGCGACGGAGCCTCCGCCATCCCACAGATGCTCGTCGGCAAGGCCGACGCGCAAATCGGTAGCCGGGCCGCGAAAGTGCAAGGCTGCATAACGCTTGTCGTTCAGCCGCTGGGCGCGCGCGTGCAAATGCGAATCGTGCTCTTTCCAGGCGCTGACCGGATCGGCCTTGTCGATGCGGGTGATGTCGAAAATGGCGTTCCACAGCCGTTCCAGCGCTTCCTCCTGCGCCACGCCGGGAAAAACCGCCGCCGCCCACGCCGGCGTCGCGCCGGCAATAATGGTCCAATTAATTTCCTGCCGGGTAATCAGCTCCAAGGCCGGCCGGTAGGCTTTCGAGGTCGCGCGGTTCAGCCGGCTCACCTTTTCCGGATCTTCTTTGGCCAGCAGAGCGGGATCTCCGCCGGCGATCGCCAGGCGGGCTGCGCCGCCGCGATACGCCTGGGCCATGCCGTCATAGAGCCAGGCCGGAGCGGCATCGAAGCTGAAGTCCTGGGCGTGGCGGAAGCGCAAACGCGCGCATTCCTCGTCGGCGAAGACAGTGGTCACCACAGAAGCACCCGCTTTGTAGGCGTGTTCCGTGATGCGGCGCGCCAGCGGCAGCTGTTCGAGCGTCGCGGTCATCACCATTTCCTGCCGGGGCACCAGCCCCAGCCCAACGCGCACCGCAACTTCCGCCAGCCGGTCCAGCTTTTGGGCAAATTCGTCCGTCTCCGTGAATGCTCTCTTGGGAAGCACATTGGCCGTTGTCATCACCCAATTATGCCCGGGCTCT
>DATGIQ010000085.1:0-7817 GCA_035295665.1 Gemmataceae bacterium
CGCGCCGGCCCGTGCGGGCGCGTCGGGCTCAGGCCGCCGATCACGCGCGGTCATTTCGACTTCCCCTTCTATCCGGCCACGGCGAAGTGTACATTCTATAGTAATTTCGCCAACGTGTGACAGCATTCTTGGGAGTATCCCCGATTGGCCGGCCCTCCGCAAGCCTGGGGGACGGGTCGTGGAGCGAAAGGAGCGGTCGAGCCATGAGCACGCCGAGCTCTCGTGATCCTCCCCGGCACGGCAACGAGACCTCGCTGAGCCTGCTGGAACGAATCAAGGGGAAGGATACACAAGCTTGGCAACGACTCCTGGACCTCTATCGACCGTTGATCCTACATTGGTGTGCCCGCTGGCAAGTCCGCGGGGCCGACGCCGACGATGTGACCCAAGAGGTCTTGCAGGCGGTAGCCCAAAGCATCGGAGCCTATCAACGGGAGCACGACGGCAAAACACGCAAGTTTCGCCATTGGTTGGCCGGGATTACACGCCATAAGCTTCGCGACTTGTTCCGCCGCCGCCAACGACAGCCCGAAGCCCAAGGCGGCTCCGCGGTCTATCAGTGGTTTCAAGAGGTTCCCGAGCCCGAGCTGGCCGACGACGAAGCGGATGCCGCCGCCATCAGCGGCGTCTATCATCGCGCGCTCGACTTGATCCGCAGTGAATTTGAAGAGCGAACCTGGCGTATGTTCTGGCGCGTCACGGTCGATGGGGAGCCCTCCAGAAGTGTGGCCGCCGAGCTTGGCATCAGCCCCGCTGCCGTGCGTAAGGCCAAATCGCGCGTGCTCCACCGGCTCCGCGAAGAGGTCGGCGACCTGATTGAGTAAATCCACGGGGGCGGGATTGGCCTGATGGTTAGGTCCCGCTTGCCGAAGCGTGCCCCGACACATCGAGGGCTTGTTTGCCCATCTCGTCTTCCTGTCACACCCTCGCGAATACATCAATGAGATATCAGGAGCAACTTGCTGGTCCGGCCCTAAGCCATCGAGAAGGTGGCATGGCCCACAGCATTGCAGGTTGCTGGAGAGCTAGAGGGGAGCGTGAAAACCACCCCGACATCGGCATCCCTATCGTGGAGGTCTGCATGCGAAGGCAACGAGTGGTGGTTTTCTTGGCCATCTCCCTACTCGCTGGCGTCAGCCCGTCAGGGCGTGCCGAGAGCGCCAAAGCGCAAGCGGCGAAGAAGGTCGACTTCGCAAAGGATGTAATGCCTCTTTTCCGACAGAACTGCCTCGAGTGTCACGGCCCAAAGAAGCAAGAGAAAGGCATGCGCCTGGACCGCAAAAGCTCGGCAATGAAGCTCTTTTCGCAGCGTGTCTTACCCGGAAGCAGTGCCAACAGCAAGGTTTATCGGAGGCTGATCGGTGTTGGGGCCCAGATGCCTCCGAAGGGTGCGCTCGGCGCGGAACAAGTCGCCATCGTCAAGGCCTGGATCGATCAGGGTGCCGATTGGCCGGACTCGCTGGCCAACGAAGGGGACTTGCCGCCCCCCAATCCGAAGGCCGTGGCAATGGTGGAATCGCTCCGCAGCGACGAGCTGCCGGCGTTTCTGAAGGCCGCGGAAGCTGACCCGAATCTTCTCAACGCGCGCGGACCGGAAGGCTCGACACCTTTCATGTATGCGGTCCTCTATTCGAACACCGCCACACTCGCAAAGCTTCTGAACATGGGAGCTGATCCAAACAAGCGCAATGACGCTAACGCAACTGCACTCATGTGGGCTGCGCGGGACCTCGAAAAAACACGCCTCCTGGTCGGCCACGGCGGGGACGTCAATGCAAGATCCGACACGATGCGCACGCCGCTGATGATTGCGGCCCGCCGTCCTGGGGCCGCGGCAATCGTGGAGTTCTTGCTGGATCAAGGTGCCAATCCCAATCCCAATGCCAAGCCCACAACCGAATCCTCACCGCTGCTCGAAGCCCTCACGGCAGGCGATGCCAGCAGCGTCAAATTACTCCTTCGGCGCGGTGCTGACGCCAAAGCGACCGCCGAGCAGGGACTGGGGCTGGCTGTCGCCACGAAATGCGACGAAGGCCTCGAACTGCTGGCGGCACACATCACCGATAAGCAAGCGTACACGCTGGCGCTTCAGGATACCGCTGTTCTTGGCGACCTGAAAGCCGTGCGCCTGATGTTGGATCATGGTGCCGATGTGAATGCCTTTGACCCGACGGGCAGGACTCCCCTAATGTACGCGTCGATCTCGGATCTGCTTCCGCTGGACGTCGTCCAACTGCTGATCGAACGAGGGGCCGACGTGAATGCCAAAGACAAGCATACGAAGTCTGGTGATGCCGGACTCACTGTGCTCGAGATCGCGAAACAAAACGGGAAAACGCCGATTGTCGACTTGCTCGTGAAGTCCGGCGCCAAGGCCGGTCCGGAGACTCCTCTGGCGTTGCAGCCGAGACCAGACAACACCATCCGGAGCGCGGTTCAGGACAGCCTGCCTTTGCTGCAGCGCGCGGATTCCTATTTTACGAAAAATGCCGGGTGCTTTTCCTGCCATAACAACAGCATGGAGGCGATGGCGGTAGGCCTTGCCCGGAAGCGGGGATTGCGGATCGACGAACAGACTGCGGCCGCGCAGGTGCGCTTCAACGTCCAGGCGCTCGAAGCGCTGCGCGACAAGCTGCATCAAGGCTACGTGTTTGAGGTAGGGGACATATTTACGGATTTCGTGATTGGCTACACGTTGGTGGGGCTTCACGCCGAGAATTACCCAGCCGACCTCAATACGGACGCTGCCGCCCTGCTCATCCAGTCGCGGCAGAAACCGAATGGCGAATGGCCCTATCCGCGCGCCGATACTCGTCCGCCGATTTGCCTGGACTACATTGGGCAGACCGCCATTGCCATGCGTGCGCTTCAGGTCTATGCGCCCAAGACCAGTAAGGCCGCCTGTGCAAAATCGGTTCGTCTGGCAGCGTCTTGGCTGGCCCAGGCGTCATCCTCCAATCACGAGGACCGGTGCTGGCGGTTAACCGGGCTTGCCTGGGCGGGCACGGACCAAGCCGCGATACGGAAAGCCATGCAGGAAGTACTGGCCACACAGCGGCCTGATGGTGGCTGGTCAGACCTTCCCTCCACACAGAGCACGGCTTACGCCACCGGAAAGAGTCTGGTCGCGCTCCAGATCGGCGGGCTGCCCGTCTCCGATCCGGCCTACCAACGCGGCATCAAGCTCCTGCTCGCTAGCCAACAGAAAGATGGCTCCTGGTACACAAAGACCCGTGCGCTTGGCTTCCAGCCATACTTCGATGGCAGTTTCCCGCATGGCTACGATCAGTGGATGTCGGCTGCGGGTACCAGTTGGGCCGCGATGGCGCTCACGCTTGCATTGCCCGAAACAGGACCCGTAACGGCCTCCCCACCCCCGTAACGGCATTGCGTTTCACGTCCGGTGATGGATGGCGTGGAACGATGGAAAAGGAGCCTGAGCCGCATGCGGAGTGCGATCAGGCCGCCGGCCGCGCCTCGATCGATCCCTCGGCCAGCGCCACGATGGACATGCAAACCCTCATCGCCGGCAACCAAGCCTCCCTGAGCACCAACGATCTCTGGGGCACCATCACCATTGGGCCGTACTTTACTATTCGGGCTATCTCAGGAATAAACAGTTCGACTATCCACAAAACCCTCGACCCCTCAGTGAACGTGCCGCGGACCGCGATTGCGTGGTGAGGCCAAAGCGGAGCGGGGACACCTGCGGTCGGGCTGGGTGGCACGGTCGGGACACCGTGCCACAACGTAGGGTTTGCCCATCCCGTCTTCCTGTCACACCGTTGCGAATACTTCCATAGACATCAGGAGCAACTTGCTGGTCCGGCCCTAAGCCATCGAGAAGGTGGCGTGGCCCACAGCATCCCAGGTTGATGCGGACACGCCGCTGGCTCGTTGTGCTCCCGCCGCGCGGTCCATGAGTGCTCGCTTCGTGACCATCCCCGTTCCCTTTTCGTTCAAGGAGTTTGCAATGTCTTTTCTCAACTGGTTACCCTCCCGACAAGCTCGCCGGCAGTCCTTCCGGTCACGCTGTGGCACTTCCGCCAAGCCGCGGCACAGAGCACGGCTGCATCTAGAGGGCCTTGAAAACCGCCTTGCCCCTGCCGTCTTCAACGTCAATAGCTTGGCCGATAGCCTCCATCCTGGGCCCGGCCTCGTCACGCTGCGTTCCGCCCTTGTGGCCGCGAACAACACGCCGGGCGGCAATACCATCAACCTGACGCTTCCTGGCACCTACGCGATTACGCTGCTGAGCTTGAACCCGTCGGCACAGAATCCGTCGAACGATTTCGACATCCAGGCCACGGGCGGGAACCTTATCATCGCCAACACCAGTGGGGGCTTCGTCGCGGTGGATGGGGGCTTCCACAGCCGAGTTTTCGACATCAACGTCGACAATGTCCCCACGCCGTTCACCGTGACCTTCCGCAATTTCACCATCCAGAATGGCGATGCCGCGCCGGCCGACGGCGCCAATGGCAGTGGCGGCGGCATCCGCTCCATCGGCATGGCCAGTGTGGTCCTCGACCACATGGTCCTCACGAACAACTTTGCGACTGCGGATGGGGGCGGCATCTCGATGGAAAACCTCGTGAACGCGCCCTGGACGCTTACCATCGAAAACGGCACCCTGATCGCCAACAATCACGCCGGGGACGCGGGCGGCGGTGTCGAAACCGATGGCCAAGGCAAGGTGTTCATCAACACCGGCACCACGATCGACAACAACACCTGTGTCAACCAGGGCGCCGGTATTTGGCTCGACAACATCGGCCCCGTCAGCGCCAACCTGACTCTGGACACCGTCCAGGTCACGGGCAACATCGCCTTCACGATCGACGGCGGCATCGGCAACGCCGGCAATGGAACGGTCACCATCAACAACTGCACCGTCGAGAACAACTTCTCCGGCTCGACCGGCGGCGGTTTCGGCGATGAGAACATGCTCGGTAACCTGACCGTCACCAACAGCAACTTCCTCATGAATTATGCGCGGACCAACGGCGGCGGCATCCAGGCCGGCGGCGACGGTACGACGACCACGATCAGCAACAGTGTCATCGTAAACAACGTTGCCTTGGGCAACCAGAACGACGGCACCGGCGGTGGCGGCGGGATCTTCTTCTCCGGCGGCACGGCCACGGTGACCAACACGCTGATCGCCGGGAACTCCGCTCCCAACGGCGGCGGGATCGAGGATGCCGCTGCTTCGCTGATTCTGACGCGCGTCAGCCTGGTCAACAACCATGCGGTGGGCACCAACGGCGGCGACCCCGTTGTGGTCGGTCCCGGTGGTCAGGGAGGGGGTTTGGATGTGCCCGGCGCCATGGCCACGGTCAGTGTCAGCAACAGCCGGTTCGTCAACAACACGGCTGTCAATTTCACCAACGGCTTCGGTGGCGGCATCAATCAGGCGGGGGGGACGCTGACCATCACCAACTCGCAGTTCACGGCCAACGTTGCCAGCTTCCTGGGCGGCGGCGTGTTCTTCAACGGCGTCCAGCTGGGGATCATCGCCTCGACGTTCAACCTCAACAACGCGGTGAACGGCGGCAGCGGCGTGTTCTTCGCAGGCTCCGGCACGATCGCTACCGGAAGCGCCTCCTCGCTGATCAACGATACCTTGTTCGCCAACTCCACGCTCCTCGACGGCGGGGCCCTCGGCCTCGCTCCGTCCCTGAGCGGCGCCTCCGGCGATTTGCTGCTTCTGAACGACACCATCAACGGCAACACGGCCGGGCGCTTTGGCGGTGGCATTGCGGATGGCAGTGCGGGCATCCTCCGGCTGCAGAACACGATTGTCTCCGGGAACACCGCAGGCGGCATGGGCCAGGACATTTTCACCCAAGTTCTCTTGGTCGATGGTGGCGGCAACCTGCTTGGCGCCCCCGGCATCCCGGGCCTGACGTCAGCGACCGATAAATTCGGGCCCCCCAATCTCTTTCCGCTGAATGCCATCAACAGTGGCCCGACGGCCGGCTCGAGCACCGACCAGCAGGTCCTGCTGACGGAGTTCCCGATGCCCAACAGCTTGGCCATCGGCAACGGCGTCGCCACCGACGCCCCGACCAGCGACGAACGGGGCTTTCCCCGACCGGCGTTGTTCCTTCAGACCGGTGTCTCCATCGGGGCTGTCGAACCGGGATTCATCGGTGAGCCATCGGTGACTTTCGTGCTGGAAGCCGATCACCAGATTTACGGCCGGAAACTCGATGCCAACGGCAACCCGACGGGCGGTTACTTCCTGACGGCGCCCGGACAGTTCTCGGCGATTGCGGTGGCCCGACTGGAAGGTGCAGGATACGAGGTCTTTGGCATTGGGCTCAGCGACGGCCAGGTCTATGCCGAAGTCTTCGACAACGCTGGCAATGGAAGCGGCTTCTTCCCGGTCCATCCCGGTTTTTACTATCAAGTGCAATCCATTACGGCGGGTAACGATGCCTCCGGCCTGCCCCTGCTGGTGGCTGTCGGCGTGAACAATCAGGCCGCCATCGCCCAGTTTGACCCGGAGGGCAACCCCGTGGGCAGCTACACGGCGATCACGGGAGCCGCCGTGCAGTCGGTCACGCTGGCCGCCACCGCCAGCCATAATCCCGAGCTGTTTGCGATCGGCACTGACCATCAGGTCTATTACGCTCAGTTGGATGCGGCGGGCAATCCGCTCAGCGGTTGGGTGCTGGCCCAGCCAGGGCAGGTGAGTCAGATCGCCGTCGGCGCGGATGCCAGCGGCGACCCCGAGCTGTTCGTCATCATGATGTCGGACAGCCAGGTTTATTCGCTCAAGTTCGACGCCGCGGGCAATCCACTGGGCAGTTACCAGCTGGTCCAAGCGGGGGCGGTCAAGCAGATCGCGGTGGGTATGGACGGGTCCGGCGACCCGGAGTTGTTCGTCATTCTGCTTTCCGATAGCCAAGTTTACGCGCTGAAGTTCGATGCTTCGGGCAATTCCGTGGGCAATTACGTCTTGACCCAGCCGGGACAGGCGCAATCGATCGCGGTCGGCTTCGACGGCATGGACCATGAAGAGTTGTTTGCCGTCATGGCAGATAACCAGGTCTACGAGCAGTCCTTTGACGCCAATGGCAACTCCGCCGGCGCCTGGGCGCTCACCGCAGCCGGGCAGGTTCTGACACTTGCGGCCCCACAAGGTCATTGAGGCGCTGGATGGTCAGATTGGACAAACCCCCGCGGCCGTCTTCAACGGCCACGGGGGTTTGTCGCATCGCGCTGGCCCAGAAGGCCGAGTGCGTTTGTTGGGCTCATTCGGTAGCAATGCGCCGGCGTGGCCGGGTAGATCAGGGCTTTCCGCAGAAAAACGGACGGAAACTCTCCGGTACTTCGTTACGACTGAACATTGCCACCTCCCTCGGGGGATAGGCTTCGGCTCGGCCGGCGTCCGTCGTGGCTGGATTGCGGGATCGGTCGCCAGGCAAGCGTAGTCGATCGCTGTGCTGGGCGAGGCTACTTTCTGAACTCCGCAAAGTCTCGTATAGCCTTGGTGAAATCTGTCGGCGCCTCTCCCTTTGCTTGAGCACTTCGGTTGGTTGCTTCGCACTGCTCGACGAACCGCCTCACTTCACGGTGACGCCGTTTGAGGCGCGCTCTGCGGTTTTCGGCTGGCCTATTATAGTTCGCCATTGGTCACTTCCTTTCTTCGTTATCGCCAAGTCACTGGCCTTTGGGCACAGAGATGAGCATGAAGCGCAGGCTCACCCGATGCCCTACTTTTTCTTTGGTTCGCGAAACTGCGGCAATGCTGCCAAGGTGAAGAGCACCATCTCTTCGCCGGTTACCGTGCTAATGTCATGGTGCAG
>DATGIQ010000086.1:0-6269 GCA_035295665.1 Gemmataceae bacterium
TAGCTGACCGATCTCGCGCAAGAGTTCCTCGCGGCTATACGAACCCTTCTGCATGATCGAATCGGCTTGGCCGTTCAGGCGCTGCCGGTCTTCGGCGGTCAAATCCTTGGCGGTCACCACCACGACCGGGATATTCCGCCATTCTTCGTGCTGACGAAGCTGCTGCACAAACTCGAATCCATCCATGGTCGGCATCATCAGGTCCAGCAAAATGAGGTGCGGCGGTTGCTCCGCGACACGTTCCAGGCCCCTCTGTCCGTTTTCTGCTTCCAATACTGTCCAGCCTTCGTGCTCCAGGGAGCGGCGCAGCACCTCGCGCGCTGAGAGTTCATCGTCGATCACCAAGGCCAGCCCGGGCCCTTGGGAGAGCTGATGTTTCTTGAGGATGCTTCGGAGTTGCTCTCGATTGAGGGGCTTGGTCAGATAATCCGCTGCGCCCAACGTAAACCCAAGGTTCTTTTCATCCATGATGGTCAACATGATCACCGGGATGTTCGCGAGGGTGGCGTCCGCTTTGAGGGCCGAGAGCACTGCCCAGCCGTCCATGTTCGGCATGACCACATCGAGTGTGATGGCTTTTGGGTGCAATTCCTTGGCAAGCCGTAGCCCGTCCGTTCCCTTTGCGGCCGTGACCACGCGGAATCCTTCTCGGGAAAGATAGCGGGTGAGCATATCACGCACTGCCGGATCATCATCAATCACCAGGATGGTATCCCCACCGTTCGGCGAGGGCGTCTGCACAGGCGCCTCAGACGGTTGGGATTCCTCACTTGCCGCCACGGGTTCGGGCTTCGGCTTGGTAACCAGCGCAGGCAGCCGGATGGTGAAGAGCGACCCTTTGCCCAGCGCGCTTTCCACGGAAATGTCGCCTCCCATCATCTGGCAGAAGCGCCGGCTGATCGCCAACCCCAATCCTGTGCCGCCGTACTTCCGCGTGGTCGAAGCATCGGCCTGGGTGAACGCTTGGAACAGTTTTGCCTGCTGTTCGGGGGTCATGCCAATGCCGGAATCGCGGACAGAGAAACGAATCCATTCTTTGCCCGTTTCGGTCTCACGGCTGGCCTGTAACGTGATCTGGCCGTTCTCGGTGAACTTGGCCGCGTTGCTCAGCAAATTGAACAGACACTGCCGCACACGCGTCAAATCAGCGTGCATGGAGCCGAGCTCAGCCGGGCTGTCCATCACCAAGGTGTTGTGATTTTTTTCGATCAGGGGCCGGATGGTCGTGGCCACTTCTTGAATCAGCGTGGGCAGTTCGAAGGTTTCGAGGAACAGGTCCAGTTTGCCGGCTTCGATCTTCGACAGGTCGAGCACATCGTTGATGAGGGCAAGGAGATGCTTACCCGCCGAGCGCACTTTCTGCAAATCCGGAACGAGGGTTTCCGCCTCCAGATCCTGGGCCTCTTCTTCGAGCATTTCGCTGTAGCCAATGATGGCATTCAGAGGTGTCCGCAGCTCGTGGCTCATGTTGGCCAGGAAGGTGCTCTTGGCCCGGTTCGCTTCCAGGGCCTGGTCGCGGGCCAGAGCCAATTCTTGGTTCGTTTTGCGGAGGCAGCTCTCGCTTTGCCGCACTTCTTCTTCAGCCCTTTTCCGTTCGGTAACTTCCTCCTCCAAATTGTGGGCATGCTGTTGCAGCTTCCGTGCATCAGCGCGAAGACGACCAATGACCAGGCCGAGTCCGGCCATCGCGGCCAGGACAAGGGAGCCGTTCAAGATGAACGTGCCGCGCAAGCCGGAACGGGTCCGGGTGATGCTCGCGTCCAGCGGGCGATTGACCTCCAGGACGCCCCGGACATCTCCTTCTTGCCAGTCGGTCTTGGGGCTATCCGGATGGGTGTTATGACATTCCACACAGGCGGCCCGCATCCGATCGGCAACGGCATAGCGCACGAACGGCCGGCCTTCGATGTCTTCAAAGGTGATGAACTGGCCTTGGGGGTGTTCCTGCAAATAGACCAGGGCGTCCCGTTCGAATCGATCGCGCGGGCCGCCTTCGCTTCTCCGCCACGGAAACGGATAGTCGCTGTAGAGGCGCACGGTCGTTCCAGGTTCACTGTTTCCGATGCGCTGGCCCAACAGGATCGCAAAGGTTGCCGGGAGCGGGACCGCCACGTGGTCTTTCTTCTGGGCGTAATCGTGGGAGACCTCGATCCCGTTCTTTGCCAGGGAAACGGCCACTTCGGACGTGTACAGGGAACGGACCTCTTCCAGCAAGTGCGTATAACGGGCCACACTCTCAGCGGCATCCGACTGGATCAGGTGCGAGGAGAGCTGGGTCAGGTGCCACCAAACGAGAATGGTTCCCGCACAGAGCGCGGACGTAAGAATCAGGATCGTTCGTTTCATGGCGAAGCACCTGGCCGGGGTTGTTTCCTTTCGAATCAAAGTTGCCGCATGAAAGCCACCAGATCCGCTTTTTCCTGCTTGTCGAGATGGAGCTCGAGGACCAGGTTGAAGAACTCCACCGTATCTTCCAAGGTCAGCAGCCGGCCATCGTGCAAATACGGTGGAGAGTCCTTGATGCCCCGTAACGGGAAAGTCTTGATCAACCCGTCCACCGACGCCATCCGGTGGTTGACCATCTGCGGCTTGAAGAAGCGCTCGGTTTTCAGGTCGTGCATCAACCCATCCGTGTAGTACGGCGCGGGATGGCAAAGACCGCATTTCGCTTTGCCAAAGAAGAGCCTTTGGCCATTCAGCTCGGATTCGGTAGCCTTCTGGCGATCGAGCTTGCCGAACAGATCCAGCTTGGGAGCCGGGGGAAATCCCAGGATTTGTTGAAATTCCGCCATCGCCTGGACCTGGGTCCCGCGTTCGAGGATGGCCAATCCCTTCTTGGCGGCCTGGGCCGGATCGCCATCGAAATAAGCGGTTCGTTGCTCGAACTCGGTGATGTCCTCGACGCTCTTGAGCGCTCGTTTGGATCCGAACAACCGCTGCATGTTCACGCCGCGCAGACTGGGGGTATCAATGCGGATGCGGTGAGACTGGGGACGGATGTCGCCCGAAAGCGCAAACGCCGCCACCGTGTGTCCATTGGCGTGGCAGTCGAAGCACGCCACGCCGCGGCTGGCGATCTTGGTGCGGCGCTCGTCGGTGGGGTTGTATTGCTGCGAAGAAAGCGGTGTCAACAGCAAGCGCAGCCCATCCAGCTGCTTGGGATTGAGGATGCCGTCGAAAATTTCATAGAAGTTCTCCAGCGTGACCAGCTTCCCTTGGGTCACGTTTCCCAGGTCCGGGCGCGTGGTCAGGTACATGGGCGGCGGAAACTCCGGCAGGAACATTTCGGGCAGATCGAACTCCACGTCGAAACGGGTCAAGTCCCGTCCTTCTTTCTTGATCGCATGGATGACAAAACCGGGGAGCACCATGCCGCCGCCCGGTTGATAGACATGGGGCAAAGGCAAAAATCCGATGGGAAAGAGGCCACGCTCACGGATTTCTTCCGGCTGCAAGGTGGCCAGTTCCTCCCAGCTCATCCCTTCGGAGAGACGGACCCGAACTCCTTCTTGCACCGGCTTGCCGCCGGACATGGTCACATCCTGGGCAGGAAGGTCCCGCAGATCATAACGCTGATTGAGTAAATCCCTTTGCCGTTTCATGATGCCGGGCTTCGCTGCTTCCAGGCGGGCCACGAGATCCGCCAAGCTCTCCTTCACGGGTGCTGCCGCGGGGACGCTCGGCGATCCAAATCGAGCCGCCTCCTTTACGTTCTCTTCGCGCCGGTCTCCGGCAAACGTTCCACTCAAGGCAAGCAGGGCCACGGCCAGCGCGGCCAGGACCAGACCGAACTTGGATCGTTGCGCGCTCACGGGCAGCACTCCCTTCATCGTTGGCGGTTTTCTGTTCCACCTATTCGCGGAACACGGCCTAATCTTACGTTGTGGATGAGAGGGGAGCAAAAACGACGCGGAGTCGGGGCGGGAAAGCTGGTTCAGGCGGGAGCAAAGAATTCAAGCTCGTTCCCTCGTTAAGGAAAGCATAGGTCGCCCGCAGGTGGATTATTAATGACGGATGAGAAATCGACGGCAACAGAACCCCGCGTAAGTCCGCCGGAGTCAGCGGCAGCAGGGCAATCTCCGCGCGTCCTGCTGGCGCAGCTACGCCACGATCTGCGCACTCCAATTAACGCGATCATTGGCTACAGCGAGCTCTTGCTCCAGGATATGGCCGAGCTGGACCGAGACGATTTTCGTGAAGAGCTTCACCAGATTCGCGCCCTGGGTGGGGAATCGTTGACCGTGATCACAGAAAGGCTTACTCCCTTCGGGAATCAAACCGAAGCCGAGAGTCTGTGCACTCTCTGGGAAGAGATCCGCCGCCAGCTCGCGCGGCCCGTCCACGGGGTCATCTGCCAATGCCAGCGTCTGCTGGAACGAGTCACGGATCCGACCTTGGAGCCTTTTGTTCCGGATTTGAAGCGGATTCACACGGCTGCGCTGGCCCTTTCGGGGCTGACGGAGAAGCTGGTTCCCGCGGCGCGGCCGGAACCTTCCCGTCCGGAGCCAAGCGTCTCCGAGTCGGCCGCGGTGAACGGCACGCTCCCTTCACAGGAGGAACTGCCCGGCGGCGTGCGGGGCCACGTGCTCATTGTGGATGATGTAGCGCCCAACCGTGACCTCCTGGCACGGTACCTGTACCGCCAGGGCCATCACTTCACCTTGGCCCACAACGGGCATGAAGCTCTGGATCTACTTCGGAAAAAACCGATCGTCTTCGATTTGGTGCTGCTGGATATCATGATGCCGGACATGGACGGCATCCAGGTTCTGCGCGCGCTCAAGGCCGACCCCGAGCTGCATTATTTGCCGGTCATCATGATCTCGGCCCTGGACGAAATGGACAGCGTTGTGCGCTGCATCGAAATGGGGGCCGACGACTACTTGCCCAAGCCGTTCAACCAGGTCTTGCTCAAGGCCCGAATCGGTGCCTGCCTGGAGAAGAAACGGCTGCGCGACCGGGAGCTGGCTTACCTGCGTGAAATCCAGCGCGAACAAGAGCGGGGCGATGCCTTGCTCCACGTGATCTTGCCTGGCGCCGTCGTCCAGGAATTGAAGGCGACCAATTCGGTCCGGCCGCGCCGCTTCGAGAATGTCGCGGTTCTCTTTGCCGATATTGTCGGCTTCACGTCATACTGCGATCAACACGAGCCGGAGGAGGTCGTTACCTATCTGCAGCAGCTTGTCGAAACCTGGGAGAACATTGCCCTGAGGCACCGCGTGCAAAAGATCAAGACCATCGGCGACGCCTTCATGGCTACGTCGGGATTGCTGGAGCCGGCCGAAAACCCGGTCCTCAACTGTATCCAGTGCGGCCAGGAGTTGATCGCATCGGCGCAAGCGCTCGTTACCCGATGGAATGTGCGGATCGGCATTCATAGCGGGCCCGTGGTTGCCGGGGTCCTGGGCCGACGACAGTATCTGTTTGATTTGTGGGGAGACACCGTCAATACCGCGGCCCGGATGGAAGCGAACGGTGTTCCCGGCTCGATCACGCTGAGCAAGGAAGCCTGGCAACAGATTGCTCACTGCTGCCGGGGGGAATCCCGTGGGCTGGTGTCGGTGAAGGGGAAGGGTGATTTGGAGGTATTCCGCTTACAGGAGATCATCCGCGATGCCAAAGATTTTGCTGGTTGAAGATAACGAAATGAATCGCGATATGTTGTCGCGCCGCCTCCAACGCAAAGGCTATGAAGTCCTGATGGCAATGGATGGCGGCCAAGGCGTAGCAATGGCCCAGGAACAGGCGCCGGACCTGATCCTGATGGACATGAGCCTGCCGGTACTGGATGGCTGGGAGGCCACTCGGCGACTGAAAGCTCAGACCGAAACCGGGGCCATTCCGATCATCGCGCTAACCGCCCATGCGATGGAAGGCGACCGCATCAAAGCACTGGAGGCGGGCTGCGACGATTACGATACCAAGCCGATCGAGCTTCCCCGGCTGCTGGAGAAAATCACTGCCTTGCTGCCCCAGTCCTCCGCGTGAAGAAGCTGGCTCAACCCAGCTGGACTTGCTGGGAAGTCTCATCATACGTGATGAGATCCGCGAAACGGCCCCATTCGAGCAACGTATTGAGCAGGCGCGTGGGATCTTGATTGGGGAGATGCAGGGCCAAGTGATCGAGCAGATCGTCGCGATCGACCGGCCCGGCCCGCTGAAGCATGTCCAGGACCGTCTTCACCAGGCGAACGGTCTGCAACTGTTGCCGGAAGAGTCGTTGCTGTTCGGGGGCATCGGCCTTCACCAGATCCTGACCCAGCGGCGTG
>DATGIQ010000087.1:0-8760 GCA_035295665.1 Gemmataceae bacterium
AGCCCGGCAGGTGAAACCAATTCACTCCCAACAGCAAACCGGAAGCTGGCACCCCCAGCATGCTCGATAACGGAATGGCCGCCATGAACCCGGCGATGGCCTTGGCCCGGTCCTTATCTCGAAACCAGTAGGACAGGTAGAAAATGACCGAAGGAAAAAATCCGCCTTCAAAAAAGCCCAGCATGAAGCGGAAAAAATAGAACTGATAGGCCGGATTGTGCGGTAGCTCATTCACGAATCGGACGATTGCCGAGTCGGTACCCGAACCGGAAATCAACCATCCGAGGAGGAAGTGAAACGTACCGGGCAACCACTCGAAAAGCCTCGTGGCGAATGGTGTGCCGATGGCACCGATCAACGCGGCACAGATGCCCCAGAGTATCAGGATGCGGACAAAGACCCAGCGTGCTCCCCAGCGCACGATGCTCACGGTGCTGGGAATTTCCAGAATCCAGTAGCCCCAAAAGAAGAGCCCCGCGCCGAATCCGAAAACGGCGAGGTCGAAGCCCAATCCGCCTTCGCCGGTTGGCTTTTCCATGCCAAACTGGGCCACCGATACGTTCACCCGATCTAGGTAAGCCAGGATGTAGAGGAAAAATAAATAAGGAATGAGGTGAAGGGTGATCCGCCGGCGGGCGCGCTCGGCGAGAGAGTCGGGTGGCTTGCGCCAGATGAGAGACATCAGGCGGTCGCCGACGCCAGCTTGCTGAAGTCCACTGTGATTCATGCCTCTGTTCCGCAAGATGCCAGCTCGAAGCGTGCGCTCTCCTTGGCGGACACATTCGACGGATGAATTCCCTGCTTGGAAAGACGTATCCACCTATTCTGCCGAAGCGCGCTCCTGCGGGCAAGTCTACCGCCTCTGCGCGTCGGGTAAAGCGGTGAATTTGTCCGCGACTGAACCGCGGTTGCGGAAGAGAATAGGTCCGGCTCGGTTTTGCGCGGCAACCGAAATGAGTTCGCCCATTGATTGTCGGCCCTGCGGAGGTGATAATGGCATCCACCTTTCGACTCTCCCCCGAAGGAGGCACGCATGGGCCAACAAGAACAATCGCCCTTCGATTCGGAAGCCGCTGGCTCCGCGGAAGCGCATTCCGCGTCCCTGCCAGCCACGGAACACGCGACCGAAAATCGGCCGACCGGGAATTGGGAAGGCTACAGCCTCGAAATCCTCTCGGTCTGGTTCGACCCGTAAAGAGGACTGTAGAGGCCCACCCGTAGCACGGGTGGGCCTCTGACCCACCCATCCGCGTCGGCAGCGCCCGCACTGAGCGGCCGACTGCCTCCGCAAGCTCTCTCTCCGATCGACGCACATTCATCAACCGGTGAATCGGCCGAAGCTTCTGTTGCGCGCTTGCTCAATCCCGTGCACACGGGATGCGACGGGCGGCCAATTCACGAAAAAACGGAAAAACCGTTGGGGAACTCGGCTCGCGTTTTCGCACTGCATTACGGGCGGTGGGCCGGGTGGCCCGGCTGACTTCGCCGCCTGCGGACCTCGAATCACCCCTTGATGAGGAGTTCCTTCCATGTTGCGTTCCACGTTGCGTAAACTGTCTCGCACGCTGACCTTGACGACCCGCCGTCCGGCCCAGCCCATGAGGCGTCGAGCGGCGCTTCGGGTGGAGGGCCTGGAGGATCGACTGGTTCTTAGCATCACCTTGCCCCCCAGTCTGTTTCAGCCTCAGCAATTGCAAGCGATCCAGGGCGTCGAGGGCCAGGCCCTGGGCAGTGCGGGCAAGAGCGAGGCCGACGTGGCCTTCTTCAGCAGCACCAGCCAGAGTGCCAGTGATTTCAGCGCCACGATCAAGTGGGGCGATGGGACAACCAGCCCGGGCATGGTGGTCCAGGAGCCCGCGCAAACCATCCACCTGGACAGCCGCTCCGTGTTGGGAGGAAGCTTGCAAGTGCCGGCCGGCTTCGAAGTGCAGGGCACGCACACCTACAAGCACTTTGGCAACTTCACCATTAGCACGACAGTCACCACACCGCTCGGCGCCGGGACGCTGGTCAGCACAGCCCACATCCGCGACGCCCCCCTCTTACCGCTAGACCCGGGGCAGACGAAGGCCCAGGCCGGCTCCGCGACGGCCGGCCAGATGCTCCAGGCTGTTGAAGATGTGGTGATGCCGCAGACCCAGGTGGCCGCCTTTGTCGATACCAACCCGTTCGGCGTCGTGGCCGACCACTCTGCCATCATCAACTGGGGCGACGGCCAATCCAGTACCGGCCTGATCAAGGCAGTCAACGGCACCGGCGCGGAGGCCAAGCAGATTGATCACTTTATCGTCCTTGGCACTCACGCCTACGCCCAGGGTGGCTCCGATACCGTCACCGTGACGATCCAGGACACGACCGATCCGGCGTTCGGCCAGCCGTTGGTCATCTACGACGCCATGAATGTCAAGGACCAACCCCTGACGGCGATCCCGATCGCCGCCTTCAACCTGGTCGAGGGCAACATCCTCCCCCTCGGCGAGGTGGTCGGATCGTTCAAGGACAGCAATCCGATCGCCCAGGCATCTGACTATGGACCCGTACAGCAATCCGCTGGTCCAGGCCTTTCCGCCGGCGAAGCGCAGGTTGATTTCGGCGACGGCACCACGGGCCTTGGTGCTGTCGTCGCCGACTCCGCGCACCCCGGTGTCTTCGACGTGATGACTCCGGTATCAAGTCTTTTTCATGCCTACGAAGAAGGCGCCTATCACCTCAAGGTAACCGTCACCGACCGGGGCGGCAGCCAAGTCGTCACCAACACGCTCGTCCACGTCGCCGATGCGCCATTGCAGCTGCTGAACACCACGCCTGTGAACGGGTTCACGCACCTGCCGCTGACCAAGATCACGCTCGGCACGTTTGTGGACGGCTCGACCTCCTCGCCCCTTCGCGAGACCGACGAGGCCGTGTCCATTGCCTGGGGCGACGGCACAACCAGCGCCGGCCAGGTCATCGACGATGGCGATTCCATCTACAGCGTGGTTGGCAGCCACACTTACTCGACCACTTCCGGACAAAAGCCGTTCGCCATCCATGTCGTCGTCAAGGACGAGGGCGGCCAGAGCGTGACGTTCAATACCTCGGCGAGCATTCAGAATTCGACCACCCTGCTACCGGGCTTCATCATGAACGAACTGAACACGCTCCAGACTAGTATCGACGAGCAGATCTTCGGCAAGGCCCTGCCGCTGGTCGGCACCGCCCTGAGCAACCTGGGCGATGGCTCGGCCCAGGACTCCAACCCCATCAACCGGATTGTCGGCTCGTTCAAGCAGGCGCTCATCGACGGCGCCCAGGCGGCCATCAGCGGCGACATGCAGGCGGTTCAGAACGCCATCATCAAGGATCTGGGCCAGGGCGCCGGCTCGATCCTGCAAGGGATCACCACCACGAGCGATGGCAACGGAGGCTTCACCGCCGAGGTGCATTTGCAAGAGAGCGGGCAACTCAACACCGGCAACGTCGATCTGGATCTCGGCCTTCGCGGTCTGCCGTTCCACGTCGCCGCCCACAACCTGGCGGTCACCGTTCAGGCCGGCTACGACATTGTGCTGGATTTCGGCATGCACAGCGGCAGTCCATTTCTCCAGACCAAGGCCGACCCCAACAACACCGCCAACCCGCTGGGCGTTGCCCTGGACATCAATGCCCAGATTGTCACGGGCAGCTCGATCATCGCCTCACTGGGTGGTTTGACCGCCACGCTGACCCAACCCGCCCCGGAGGTGTCGTTCGACACGACTGGCGATATTGCCCGGGGACCCGGCGGAGGGGGCGGCCCGGGCGGAGGGGGCAATCCGATCTTTACCACGTTCCCGCCCTCGACCTTCAACGCCACTTTGGGTTTCGGTTTCTCGGTGGACCCCAACGGCGGCATCCAGTTCGCTACCCCGCAGCTGAGCGGTGCGGCCGACATCAATCTGCAAGCGTCCCTGACGCTGGGAGATAGTCCCGCAGGTCAGCCAAGTCTGTTGCCAAGCTTCACGGCGGGGCTAACCGTCACCTGGGCGTTCAATAGCACCGACCCGACCACGAGCGGACCGCTGGGGAGCCTACCGGTAGTAAGCTTCAACGATGTGACGGTCGATCTCGGCTCGTTCCTGAGCAACGTGGTCCGGCCAATCGTGACCTCCGTGCAGGCATTCACTCAGCCGCTGGAGAAGGTGGCGGAGGTGCTGACCAGCCCGCTGCCGGGCCTCACCGACGTGACCAACCTGCTGGGCATGCAGCCGATCACGGTGGCCAGTTTGGTCGGTTCGGCCGGGGGGACCCTCGAGGCCTTCGCCCATCTCATCGAGTTCATCAACAGTTTCCACGTCCCCGACGCGGGCAGCATCATGGTCGACGTGGGCAGCTTCAACATCGCCGACGCCCGGGTGGCGAACTCACCTGCTACGAACTTCGTCGAGAGCCCGGCCGTTCAGCAGAACGGGCTGCTGGGCGCTGCCGGGGGGCAGGCGCAGTCGGCCTACGCAGACCTCCAGACCAAGGCCGACTTCGATTTCCCGATGGTGGACAACCCGGTGGCCTTCCTGAGCAGCGTGCTCCTGGGCCAGCAGGTCGACCTCGTGAAGGCGAACCTGGGAGTGGAGTTCAGCGCCGGCTTCAACGTCGACATTCCGCTGATTGGCATCCCGGACATCGCCTCGATCGACGCCCATTTCATCGGCTCGCTGAACGTTGACGCCGGGGCCACCTTCGTCCTGAACGATGCCTTCCTCCTGGGTGGGCATCTTCTGGACAGCTTGCAGGTGCAGAATGCTCACCTGGACGTCGGCTTCAGCGTCGGGGCCGGCGTGGGCGTCAGCGTGCTGGTGGCCAGCGCCTCGCTAGATGCCACGGTGGGCGTCGCCTTCGACTTGGGCCTGATGAACAGGACCACAGGCAGTTCGACGTTCACAGGCAGCGACCTGCTCAACGGCAACGTGGCCTTCGACCTCAGCGCCGCCCAGTTGCAGGCCGCGATCCAGTTCGAGGTCGATGCCTTCGGCAGCACGGTGTACCAGGTCAGCGACCCGTTGTTCACCGTGGACCTTTGAGGGGAGCGTGGGAGACGCCGGTGAAAGCACAGGGGTCAGGAGAATCGCTCTTGACCCCTGTGCCGGACCAGGAGGCTCCTCCTTCTTCGTTTCGTGGCGGTTCGCAGGACGGCGTGCGGATGTGCCCGGGCGGTTCGGCGAATCGCCGCGAAACGGACAAAACCAACGCGTTCAAGGCTTGCCGCCCAGCAAGCTTTCCGCCTCCCGCTGGAGGGCTTCGACCTCCACCTGTTCATGCCAGCTGAACCACGTCGATCCCTTCGTTCGGGCCTGGCCGGCACCGGCAATTGCCTGCACGGCCTTGTCGAAGGCATTTCGGGCTTTGGCTTCCTCCTGAAGCTGTTGATAAGCCATCGCCAACAACAACCAATCCCAGGCTCGCGGCGCAAAGCAGGTAGCCGCCTCCTCCAGGGCCGTCACCGCTTGGGCAAAGCGACCCGCACGGTATAATGCCGCCCCATGCGCCCGCAGGGCCACGCCGTATGATCGCCGCGCATCCTGCCCAGCAGCGGATTTGCTCGCGGCCGCCTTTTCCAGAAGCGCTTTTTGGGTTGCGACCGCGGCTCGTCCTAATTTCAGGAGCTGATCCGCATAGGCTGTTGCCTGGGGATCCGGCGTGCAGGCATACAGGCAATCCAGGGCAGCCTCCGGCTTGTCGGCAAATCGGCGAAGCATCTCGACACAGGCGCCGTGATAGCCGGCCAATTCCCCGGCTCCCAGGAACGTGATGGCATGGCGATACCAGAGCCAGGAATCCTCCGGGTGACGCTCCATCGTCTTGACATAATCGGCGCGGGCCTCGCTCCAATGGCCGAGCTCGGCATGCCACCAGCCGCGGTAGTGGTACGATTCGTCGTCCTCCGGCCGAAGCCGGATGCTCTGGGTCGCATGGAAGATTCCCACGAACGGGGCCTTGTCGTTGTCGGCCTGCTTGGCGAGCCGCCAATGCCAATCGAAGGCCCGCGCCGCCGCGGCTTGGGCGCGTTGCTCCGGGCTCGGAAAATCCGCCTCCCAGACGGCGACATACATTCCGTCTGCCGAGAGCACCAGGCGGCGGCCGTCCGGGCTGAACGCCACGCACAGCGGCTTGTTCGGCGTGTCCGCCAACGCCAGGACTTCACGCCCCGTGGCCGCGTCCCACAGCTGCACCGGACGATCGGGACTGGCCGATGCTAGCCGCTGGCCATCAGGACTGAATGCCAGGCTCGTGGTGCCGCGCCGGGAACCGCCCAGCACGGCGAGTTCGCGCACGGCCGCCGGCAGACCAAGCTGGATGGGCGGTTCCGTAGCGTGGAGTTCGCCATGCTCCCCAACCTGCCACAGCCGTACGGTCTGCCCCACGTCGGCGGATGCCAGCCGGCTACCATCGGCGTTGAAAACCACGGTGCTCACGCTCCCGTCATGTTTACGGTACTCACCGACGGCCCGACCGGTGGCGATGTCCCACACCTGGACGGTACGGTCCACGCCGGCCGAGACCAGGAATTTGCCGTTGGGAGCATAGCCCACGCTGTTGACGCCCCCCTCATGGCCGGAGAATGTCCGGAGAAGCTGGCCGTCTGCCACCGACCACAGACGGAGCTGCCCGTCGGCGCAGGAGCTGGCCAGGTTGTTTCCATCGGGACTGTAGGCCACGCCGGTGACCGCTCCACCATGCTTCATCCGGCACTCCTCGTTCTTGGTGAGCACATTCCAGAGCCGGACGGTTTGGTCCCCGCTGGCCGTGGCGAGCTGTTGGCCATCGGGACGAAACGCAACGTTGGTCAAGCTGTCGGTGTGGCCGGCGAACTCGTGCAGGAACTCTCCTTTGGCCAAATGGAAGAGCCGAAGGGTGGCCGCCGGCCGGTCGTAGCCCGTGTTGTAAGCCCCCGCCAAGGCCAGGTGCTGCTGATCGGGTCGCTGGTCGGGGCTGATCGCCAGGCTGTAAATGTAACCCGTGTGTCCGATGAACGAGATGGGTTCCCTCGGACGGGTCAGGTCCCATTCTTTGACCAGAAGATTTTCCCCGGCCGTCGCCAGGCGTTCACCATCGGGGCGAAATGCCAGACTCAACACGCCCAGATCCTCGGGCAAATAGGCTTCCGCCTGTCCGGTTTCGGGGAACAGCAAGACCACGCCGCCCATTCGGGTACTGCACGCCAGCCGGAGACCATCGGGGCTGAAGGCCAGGTCCAGAAAAATTCCCCCCCGCAGGTGGTACAGGACTGGCTCGGATTCGTTTCGCGAAAGGTCGAGCAGCTTGACGGTCCCTTCGAAAGCCCCCGAGGCAAGCCACCGGCCGTCAGGACTGAACACCACCCGGCGGGCATCCCCGCCATGCGGGAACCGGCGCACCACCGACCCGGTGTTGGCATCGATCAGATAAACCCAGCCATCCCGACCCGCCGTGGCCAGGTGCCGGCCGTCGGGACTGTAGGCGATGCTGAAGATATTGTTGAGGATCGGATCCTTGTACAGAAACCAATCATGGAGCGGTTGACGGGTGACTAGCTCGGTCACACGCACATGGCCATCCCCGCAGCCAGCCGCCAACCACTTGCCACAGGGGCTAAAGGTGACGCAAAAAGCGCGCTGGTCTCGATTCAGCACGGCCGGTTTGGCTTCGCAATGGTCCAGGTCCCAGAGCAGCACGTCCTCCCCCGGGGAAGCCGAAGCCAAGTGCCGGCCGTCGGGATGGAAGGCCACCCCGTACACCGCCGAGCGGTGCCCGGAAAAGGAATGCAGGCGAACTCCCTTGGCCACATCCCAGACGAACACTTCACCGGCCTGCCGGCCGTTCCATTCGCCGCTACAGGAAGCCAGGAGCCGGCCGTCGGGACTGTAGGCGATGCAGCGCACATCCAGAGTGTGGCCTTGCAGGGCCACGAGATGTTCATTGCAGCGGCGTTTGAGAAAGCTCCATTCCCAGCGACACAGTTCGGGCGTCTCGTGGTAGCATTCGTCCAGGAGCTGGTTAGCCCGGGACACGTTGTGTGCCGACCATTCCTGGTTGGCCCGGGCAATCCGGTCGCAGTAGGAGCGCGTCTGAGCCTCGGCCCGTCGCAGGTCCGCCTCCGCTCGGCGACTTTCCGCGACGCGCCATTGCCAGGTGGTGCTGGCCAGCCCCAAGAGTGTCACGGCGACAATCCCGGCCGCCAGCGTTGCAATGGCCGGCCGCCGTCGTGCCCATTTCATCGCCCGCTCCCAGGCGCTGATTGGCCGGGCGGTGGTTGGCCGACCTTCGAGAAACCGCTCCAGGTCCTCGGCCAGCGCAAGGGCGCTGGCATAGCGTTTGTGAGGCTCCTTCTGCAAGCACTTCAGGCAGATGGTTTCGGCGTCGCGAGGACAGGCCGGCTGCAAGCGCGAGGGGGGGACCGGATCGGTGGACAGAATCTGCCGGCACGTTGCCAGCGGCGTTTCCCCGCGGAACGGCGGCCGCCCGGTCAGCAATTCGTACAAGACCGCGCCGAGCCCGTACACATCCGTGGCCGGGCTAATCGCCCGGCCGGCGGTTTCCACCTGTTCGGGAGACATGTACGAGGGTGTGCCGAGGATGTCGCCAGTCTGCGTCGGGCCGGCGGGGTCGGCTTGGAGCAATTTGGCGAGGCCAAAATCAGTGATTTTCGGGAGAAGTCCGTGGTCCGCGGTCCGTGGTCCGCAGTCGCCTGTCACGGACCATGGACTACGGCCTGCGGACTTCGAGAGCAGAATATTCGCCGGCTTCAGATCGCGGTGCACGATCCCT
>DATGIQ010000088.1:0-2595 GCA_035295665.1 Gemmataceae bacterium
ACGCCGCTTTCGCCGGCGGTCTCCATCAGCGATTGCACGCCATCGAAACCTGTGCCGCCGCGCGGCACCATCGCGCCGGAGGGCACCACCACCGGCCAGGCGAGCGATCCGCTTTCCGACAGGCTCGCGAAATCCAATGGCGTGTTATGTCCGCCCGCAGACATCGATCCGCAAATGCGTGCGCCGACGCCGGACGCAGGCAACACCCCAGTGATCCCGCCGCCCGGCAGCCCCGGCGGCAATCCGAACGTGCAGCCGAAATAGGCTTTTGCCTCGAACGACTTGCCGCAAGAGGCAGTTTGCTTGACAGGGCCGAGAGCTACTTCTTATATGCCGCGCGTTTGCGACCGCGGCATCAAAACCGCGTTTTCTGGCGATGTGGCGGGGTAGCTCAGCTGGTTAGAGCACGGGAATCATAATCCTGGGGTCGGGGGTTCGAGTCCCTCCCCCGCTACCAATCCAATCTGGTCCATTCCGAACACATGGGTTACGTTTCATTCCGGAGACATAGGTAACACTTTCGGTCCGAAGGGATTCGTAAGGGGCTCGAGCCTGCAGGTCTCATCGTCGAAGTAGCCGAGATCATAATCCATAAAGCTGACCAGCCAAATGCGGTCTTCGGTTTGTTTGATGCCGACAGTCTGGCCGGCGAACACCTGACTTAGATTGATTTTTTGGTTGTTGAAGCAGATTCGGCCACAGGTCGTGACAGTGGCTGCCCTGTCATGAAGCGGATAGTCGATATCCGGTAAGCCACGATACGGCCGTGACGAGGGCTGATAGCACTGAGCCGGACACTGCATGTTGAGCGCCTGGTGGGGTCGCTCATTGTTGTAGCCGTCGATGAAGTCATCGAACCTGGCCTGCTGCTGCAGGAAGTTTTTGGCGGCCGGTTTGGTGGCCTCCAGCTTCAAGGTCAGATGCATGCGTTCATGTCGGCCGTTTTGTTGTGGATGGCCGGGTTTGATGCGTTCGATGGCAATGCCGAGCCTGAGCCACCAGACGGAGAGCTTTGAGAGGTTGAACAGGGAATTGGGACTGGCAAAAGGGAACGCCGTTGTCGGTGCGGATGGCCCGCGGCAGGCCGAACTCCTTGAACACGCTTTCAAACACCGAGAAAGCATAGACTTCCCTGGTGGTGGAGAGGGCTTCGCAGGCGATGAGATAGCGGCTGGCGAAGTCGGTGATGGTTAGCGGATAGCAGTATCGCCGATCGGCAAGCATGAACTCGCCCTTGTAGTCGGCGCACCACAGCTCATTCGGTTGGGCGGGGCGAGAGAGCGTGGTGCCCTGGGCCCTGTTACGTCGTCTGGTTCGCCGCTTGACCAGGCCGTGACGATCGAGCACCGCATGTACGGTGCTGATCGCGGGCCTGTGCACATCCGGATAAAGCCGGGCCAATCTTTCCCTGATCTTCGGCGCCCCCCAGCTCGGCTTGTCCTGCTTGACGCGCACGATCAGCGTCTCGACCTGGATCGGCAGCTGATTGGCATGGTGGTAGGGCCGCCGCGAGCGGTCGGTGAGCCCTTCCAGGCCTGTTGCGTTATAGCGTGTGAGGATCTTGTAGCCGGTCTTGCGGGAGATGCCGAACTCTCGGCACAGCCCCGCCATCTGCTCGCCATCCAGTAGCCTGGCAATGAACTTCAGTCGTTCGTCCATGGGTTTACACACCTTCCAGGGCATTTTGCGCTCCCCGCAAAAGGCCCAATTGTGTAACCCATGTCTCCGGAATGAAATGTCACCCCTCTCTCAGGAAGGGCAAGCCAGGAGAATCAGCTACTTATCGAATCTGGTAGATTTTCATTCTGAACGGGCGGTTGTCTTCCTGTTCTTTTCCACGTCAGCGTCCTCAACATCAAGCGCGCGAATTTGGTGCGCAAGCAATACTGACTCGTAAGGCGACAAAGGAAAACATCGATCTTGTTGGATGCCATCCACCAGGAACGAGTATGCTTCTTCGGTCTCATTCGTAACCTGGCGTAAGTCAGCGAAGACAAGCGTCGCAGAAAAACTTGCGCGCTTCTGATCTGCATTCATCGTTGCGATCGCTCACAATTCATAGAGCATCTAGACGGCAGGATCGTAGGCTGAGAAACGGCATTGAGGCAGTCCATTAGAATGTTGGCGCAGTCGGCGTATCAATACGGCGGCGCCTTGCGTTGTCGCTGCACTTTGGCGGCTTCAACCCACCACAACAAGTCGTCTGCAAAGCGAGGAAATGCTGACTCGAGCGCGTGGCCACTCTCGCCGATGGGATCGCCTTCGGCCGATAACGTCTGCCCGATCGGACCCACGGAAATCGTGCTGGAGATCACCGCCATCCCCATTTCGGAAAGCGTGCCGTGCCAGGCGGTCGCGGCCCGCGCCCCAGACAGGCGTCCGGCCGAATAGCTTGCGATGGCGGCGGGCCGCCAAAACCACTCCTCCAGGAAATGGTCCGTGAGGTTCTTCAGTCCGGGCTGGACGCCCCAATTGTACTCGCCGGTGATGAACACGAACCCGTCAGCGTTGCGGATCTTGTCCGCGAGCCTTTCGAGCGGTTCGGGGGCTTTGCCCTTGGGATATTCCTTGTACATTCTGTCGAGCATCGGCAGG
>DATGIQ010000089.1:0-12222 GCA_035295665.1 Gemmataceae bacterium
GGCAAACCCGTCGCAAGGCGGGGACGCAAAGCCATGGATCCGCTCCGGTCCTCCTGACCGCCGCGGACTGCCAGGTTCCCGACGGGGTGGGCGGCCTCCTGACATCAGGTGGGACCCGTCCCGGCGGTCGGCGTTCTTGGGTCCCTCTCGGTACGGTAGTTCCGGAACAGGGAGAAGAACGATGCCTGGCTTTTGCCATCTCTTCGGGTCGTTCTTTCAGCCCCAAAACCATTCGATCAATGCGTAACCTTTGATGCCGGCGTGCCCGATCGCAGCCTGCACCGGAACCTCTCCCCTCGGCTTCCAAAGCCACGTACCCAGCCAGCTCGGCTTTCCGGAACGTCCTTTCCGCCCACGGCGGACAGTTAGAGGAGAGGATCGATGCTCATCCACCTTGCGTCGCCCTGCGGTCCGCAACCTCGTCGCGCCACCGCTGCGGTAGAACTTGCTGTCTTGTTGCCGTTCCTGGCTTTCATCTTTGTGGCCGGCGTGGATTACGCCCGAGTTTTTTACTACTATCTGACCGTTACCAATTGTGCCCGGAGCGGAGCGCTGTACGGCTGCGCAAGCTCCGCCAATTCAACCGATACCACGGGCATCCAGTCGGCCGCCAAGGCCGAGTCCACGGAATTGGCTCCCAACCTCACCGTCAAGTCCACCACCGGCACGGACAGTGCAGGCAACCCGTTCGTGGCAGTGACGGTGAGCTACCCATTCAAGACGATTGCCCATTTCCCCGGCATTCCCAGTTCGGCAACAATCAGCCGGACGATCCAGATGCGCGTGGCGCCTTGATTCAGGGCGGTCCTATCGTTTGAGCATGAGGACGTTTCCATGATTTATCGAAACCGAGACACCGGCCGGCGTGGGGCACTGATCCTGGAATGTGCGCTCGTCTACCCGATCACGTTCCTGTTGGTGTTTGGCTTGATCATCGGCGGCCTGGGCGTGTTCCGTTATCAGGAGGTAGCTTCGCTGGCCCGTGAAGGCTCGCGCTACGCCTCATTGCACGGAGCTGCGTACGCCCAGGCCACCGGGAAGAACGCGGCGACCGCAGCCGACGTGTATAACAATGCGATCCTTCCCAAGGCCGTGGCCCTCAAGACGAGCGAGCTGAGCTACAGTGTCGCCTGGAACCCGGACAACACGGCGGGGAGCACCGTAAGCGTCACGGTGACCTACCACTGGGTGCCCGAAGCCTTCCTGCCCAGCATGAATCTGAGCAGCACTTCGACGGTGACGATGATCTACTGATCCTGCAAGCGGCCGGATACAAGCCTGAAGCGTCTTTGCGACCGCGTCCGGCTTGTGCAGCCGAATCACGCACGATGACTTAGACTTCCAGTGCGGGAATGCCTGGATGCCAATCTCCCAGAGAAGAGGGAACCGAGCATGTACGTTTCACCAACGTTCGCACGCAATTGCCGGCGACGCGGAACGGTCGCCGTCTTCATTGCTCTATGTTTGACCGTCCTGATCGGCATTCTCGCCATCACGCTGGATGGCGGCCTATTGCTAACCGAAAGCCACCATGCTCAAGCGGTGGCTGATGCCGCGGCGATGGCCGCCGCCACCGATCTCTGGGTGAACTCCGGGATCAATGGCGGCACCGATCCCTCCGGAACAGCCGCGGCCAGTGCGCTGGCGACCGCCAGTGCCAACGGCTACACCAATGACGGTGTCACATCGATCGTGACCGTCAACATTCCGCCCGAGAGCGGCGATAACAAGGGCAAGGCTGGTTTTGCCGAGGTTATCGTGCAGTACAACCTGAGGCGCGGCTTCAGTGCGATCTGGGGCAAAGGAACGCTGCCAGTGATCGCCCGCTCCGTAGCCTCGGGGCTGCCTGGCAGCATCGGCATTCTGATCCTGGATCCCACCATTTCCGACTCGCTGGAAATCGACGGCAACTTGCACATTCTGAACGACGGCAAAATCATGGTAAATTCCACCGATTCGGCCGCCACCCAGGTGGCGAACACAGCCACACTGATCTGCGGAGGGCTGAATCTGACCGGGAATCTCGATAACGACGGCAGTATCACGTACACCGGCGGCGGCAGCGTCAAGACGGGAGTTCCTCCGGTTTCCGATCCGCTCATCAACATTCCCGAACCGGTTCCCTCCGGGACGAATTTCGGCAATGTTACGTGCTCCGGATCCTATACGCTTCAACCAGGCATTTACACGAGCATCACCGTGAATAATGGCGCGACCGTCACGTTGCAGCCCGGCATTTATTACCTTGGCACGAAATCGAATCCGGGCAATGGGCTGAAGGTCGGTAGCGGTGCCACGCTCACCGGGAATGGCATCATGTTCTATAACCAATCGGGCGACAAATTCGATCTGAAGCAATCCGGGCCCGTCGACCTGACGCCGCCGACGACCGGGCCTTACAAGGGAATCAGCTTCTTTCAGCCCCGCGACGATACGCAGGAAATCCACATCGAATCGATCAGCAACGTCAAGATGTCCGGAACATTCTATGCTCATAGCGGCGAGTTCGATTTTCGACCCGATGGAGCCAGCACCACATTCAACATGGGGAATTACATTTGCGATCAGATGGAAGCGGGGCAGGGGTATTCCAGTAGCGGAAAATCGAATGGGCAGATCAACTTGAATCCGGGCACAGCCGCGCCGTCACAACGGCCCATGCTCGTGGAATGAGGATCGATCATGGGGATTTCATTTGAGTCACGCCGGCCAGGCGTAGGCTGGGTCCTGCTCGTGCCTGTCATGACGGCCGCCGTCGTCGGATGCGCACCGCAGATGTTGCCTTCACCGGCGGAAGCGCCGCTTGATCGGGCCGTCCCACTACAGACAGCCGCCGCGGAGGAGCGGACGGACGTTGCCAAAGAAACCAGGTCAGAAAGCACTCCCGAGCCCATCCCCGTCGCGGCAGCCGATCTGGCGGGGAACGAGCCCGAGGAATGGCGCAATGGCAACGAATACACGCTGCGTGTGCAGAAATCCAGAATTGCGCTGCCCGGTGCTGCCCAAGATGGCGGGCCGCAAGAGGTCGAATTGCTCACCTACAACGGACGCCCGGTTGGACCCACCATCCGGGTTCGCCGCGGGAGCACGCTCGAGATCCACGTGATCAACGAGTTGCCAACCCAGGGTGCGCCGCCGCTCATGGTGGATCCCATGCAGGAAGAGAAGCCGCACGATCTGTATACCACGAACCTGCACACCCACGGCCTCCACGTCAGCCCGAGCGGGAACAGTGACAACGTTTTTCGGGAGATTGCTCCGCTTCAGTCCTTTACATACACCTTCACCATTCCGAGGGACCACCCAGCGGGAACGTTTTGGTACCATCCGCATAAGCACGGCTCGGTCGCCTACCAGATGGCCAACGGCATGGCGGGCGCACTGATCGTCGAAGGCCGAGATCCGTCCGGCACCGTCCGCGATCTCGACAGCATCCCCGAAATTGCCCGCGCCAGAGAACAGATCTTCGTGCTCCAGCAATTGATTCTTCGTCGAGACGAAGACGGCCTTGGCCGGGTCGATCCGAACGATGTCTACACGGAGACACCGAGCCCTCGAGCCTACCAGGCGACCACCGTCAACGGAGTGGTGTTGCCGACTTATTCCATGCACCCCAAGGAGGTGCAGCGGTGGCGTTTCATCCACGCCGGGCGCGAGGAGCCGATTGTGCTCCAGTGGCGCAATGCCAAGAACTGGCCGGTTCGGACCATGCCGTTTTATGAAATCGCGCTCGATGGCCTGGCCACGGGAGCCATGAAGCCAAAGCGACGGGTTCAACTCTTTCCAGGCAATCGGAGCGATGTCCTCGTCAAAGCCCCCGCCGAGCCCGGGACGTACTATCTGGCCACCGAGCTCGAGCAAGAGGACCAGCCAGCGGCCGCGGCAGCCGCGAATACGGTCAAGTTCCTGGCCAAATTGATTGTTCACGGCGCGGAACAGGACATGCGCTTGCCGAGCAACGCGCAGCTTGCTTCCTGCAAACCTTTCACGGCAATTGAACCGGCCGAGTGCACGGTGAAACGGGACCTGGTCTTCCAGTACGATGACCGGAAGAAGATTTTTCACATCAACGGCGTCCCCTTCAGCAAGCAGAGCAGTTTGGAAAAGCCAGTGCTGGGCACGGCCGAGGAATGGACCTTGAGCGCGGAAAACGAGCCGTCGTCCACATCGCCCGACGAACCGCATCCGTTCCACATTCATGTCAACCCGTTCCAGGTCGTTCAGATTGAGGACATCGCCAGCAAGAAGGTGACCAAGGTCAACGAATGGCGCGATACCGTCGTGGTGGAGAAGGGCACAAAATTGACGATCCGGCTGCGCTTCCGCGACTTTGCCGGCAAAACGGTATTGCACTGCCATGCCGTGGATCACGAAGACCAGGGCATGATGCGGACCATCCAGATTGTCGATCCGAAACAGCCCGGCGACGCCGGCGAGGACTCGGTCGCGCAATTGATCGAGTGTTCGTTCCCGGCTCCGCCGCTCATGCTGCCCACGATGCAGCAATCCGCGTGCGACCTCTGCAAGCTCCGGCCGCGGAACATCGTGTTGGTGTTTTTCCGGGGCATGGGGTGCGTCCACTGCGCACAGCAATTGCGGAGCCTACTCCGTGACGCGGATGAACGAGTCCTGGCCGAGACAACGATTGTGGCCGTCAGTAGCGAGCCGATCGCGGATCCTGAGCAAGTCCGCCAATGGCTGGACGTGTCTCCCCAGGTTCAATTCCAGCTGTTGGTGGACACGGACCGGCGCGGGTTCCGGACCTTTGGCTGCTACAGCGACGGACCGCGACATGGTCTGTTCGTGATCGATTCGACGGGCACCGTCCGGGCCAAGTACGTCGGCGACGTTCCGTTCTCGGATGCTCGAGCAGTTTGGGCCCGCGTGGGCCGGTCGCGGAACATCCCCTTGGGTCCCTTGGAGAACGATTGATGGTACGTTTGAAACTATCCTTGGCAAGCAGCCTCGCCGTGCTTTTCTCCACTGGCCTGGCCATGGCGGGCAACTACCCTGAGCCCGACCGATTGGTGGAGGCTGGTGAACTGGCCAAGCCAGCCGTCGCCAAGCGGTTCCGGGTGCTGGATACTCGCACCAAAGAAAAATACTTGGCCGGCCACGTTCCGGGTGCGCTGTGGGTGGATCATGATGCCTGGTCCAAAGCGTTCGCTGCTGGGACCCCGTTGGCGGATTGGGGACAGACGGTCGGAGAGCTGGGAATCAAGCACAGCACACCCCTGATCATATATGACGATGGCTGGGCCAGGAACGCGGCCCACGTCTGGTGGTTGTTGCGCTACTGGGGTTTCGAGGATGTGCGCTTGCTCAACGGCGGCTGGCATGCTTGGCTGTCGCAGGGCCTACCGCAGGATCGTACGATGCCCCAGGTAAAAGCGTTGCGGCTCAAGCTCCGGCCGATTCCAGCCCGCTTGGCCGGAAAGGAACAGGTGCTGGGAGCCTTGAAGAATCATGAACAAATCATCGATGCTCGTTCCGTCGCGGAGTTTCGCGGCGAAGGGCAAACTGACAAGCGGAAGGGTGCCATTGCTAATGCCAAGCACCTGGAGTGGTCTGCCGCCATCGATCCGCAAACGCTGCGGTTCAGGCCTGCGGAAGACCTAACCCGGCTGCTGAGCGCGGCTGGGATCGACCCCGCTCGCCCAGCCATTGTCTATTCCCGGGCGGGCGAACGTAGCGCGGTGGTGGTCTTCACCCTGGAGGTGATGGGAGCCAAGAACGTGCGCAGTTGCACCGGGGGCTGGGAGAAATGGAGCACTGCACTGGACACGCCGGCCGCGCCAGAGACCAAGAAGAATTGACGTCTCCGCGTGCAGGTGATTGCATCACGGTTTGGCGGCGGTTCGCAGAAGCGCGTGGGGCGACCCGCCACCTGGGAAAAATGCTAGACTTTACGGCCGAAGCCCTTGGATGGTCTGCCCTATGGGATGAGGAACGATGGTTGCAGAAATCGTTTTCGATAGCGACCTGTCCACGTGTGCGCAGGAGGTGGTGGTTTTTGTTATCTTGGTGGGCGGCGTTCTGCTCCTCTTGAGCCATCTCCTCGTCGGTCAGAATTCGGTATCATCAACGGTCACCGCGTCCAAGTCGTGGATGATGACCACGGACGCCCTGGAGGCAGCCCGCTCCACGGAGGTGCCCGTGGCGCAGCCCCGTCCGCCCGGGGCAACGCACCCTTCTGGTTCTGCCACCAGCAAGGATAAGCGAACATCGATGCGCCGCGGCGGCAATCCGACGCCGGTTGCTGTCTTCGATGCACCCGTGCCAGGGGAGCCTGTTGAAGGCGTCGTGCTGAACCGCTCCCGCGGCGGCTTGTGCATCACCGTGCCGCACAAGATCGAAGTCGGCCAGGTGTTTGCAGTCCGAACCAAGGAATTTCCCGAGTCGCTCCCCTCCGTCCCATTGCGTGTTCGACACTGCAAACAAATTGGCGATCGATGGCGGCTCGGCTGTCAGTTTGTGGAGGAGCTTCCCTGGAGTGTTGTGTTGTTGTTCGGTTAGGTGGGCCGGCGCATGGCCACGGGCCATGCGCACCGGGCGGCAACCTGCCAATGAACCCAAAGAGGCAATGCTGTGCATCTCAGCTTCTCATCGCTCAGGCGCTCTTCGCGGCGCGGCACTGTGGCGCTCTTCGTTGCCGTCTGTCTTACCGTCATCCTCGCGGTCGTGGCGATTTCGCTGGACGGAGGCATTTTGTTGACCGAGCGGCGCCACGCCCAGGCAGTCGCGGATGCCGCGGCCCACGCAGCCGCGGTGGACATTTATCAAGGCCATTCGGTCAGCATCGCTCAAAAAAGCGCGCTCTTCACAGCCGCCGCCAATGGGTATGCCAATGACGGCACGGTCTCCATCATCACGCCCAATCTCCAGGACGGCAGCGGTAACCCGCTCTACGGGATCTGGATTCCCCCCATCTCCGGAGATCACGTCGGCGATGCCAATTATGCGGAAGTCGTCGTGCAATGGAATCAGGGCCGCAGCTTCAGCAGCATCTTTGGCTCCGGCTCGATCCCCGTGCGGGCGCGGGCCGTCGCCGGGATCGGATCGGGGGGGGCCTCCTCGGCCGGCATTCTTGTGCTCGACCCTACGAAATCGGGAGCGCTGGCTGTCTCTGGAAGTGCCTCCGTCCGTTGCAATGGCCCGATCATCGTTGATTCCAACGATCCCAAGGCCGTCACCGTGGCGGGCGCTTCCAGCGTGACGGCCCCCTTAATCAGCATTACCGGCAACGATTCTGTGTCGGGCGCAGCTCAGTTGACTGGAACCGTCAAGACCGGCGTGCCTCCGACACCCGATCCACTTGCCGCTTTGGCACCTCCCGACCCGGCGAGCCTTCCTGTCCAGAGCAAAGGGCCGTACAGCTTGGGCGCTCACAGCACCGCCACCCTTTCACCCGGTGTCTATGTGGGGGGCATTTCATTAACCGGCTCCAGTTCCGTAACGCTGCTGCCGGGCATTTACTACATCAAGGGCGGGGGCTTCAACCTCCGTGGTTCAAGTAGCGTCAATGGGAGCGGGGTGATGATTTACAACGACCCTCTGGTCGGCGGCGATGCCATCAACCTGGGAGGCGCCGGGAGCGTAACACTGAGTCCTCCGACGAGCGGCCCCTTTTCCGGGATTACCCTATTTCAGAATCGAAATTCCAATGTGGCGGCCCGCATTTCTGGCAACAGCGACTTCACGCTTTCGGGAACGTTTTATTTGGCCGGCGCCTCGCTCACGGTCCACGGCCACGGCAGCACCAACGTCTTGGGATCGCAGTACATCAGCCGCGATCTGACCGTGGGGGGCTCTGGCAGTGTAAATATTAGTTACGATCCCAAGACCGCCGCCGGAAAGCGCTCGGTGCAACTGGTGGAATAGTCTGGACCGCGATCACAGTTTTGACGCTCTCGCCTCAGCGTGCTAGGCTTCGTGGAACCCTTTATTTCTCGGTATTGCCCACGGAATGGCCGATGATGCTGGCTGAAATCACTCCAGACGGTGATCTGTACGAGTATCTTGAGAACGCGGTGCTCATTCTCTTAGTGGTAGGGGGCATCGCGCTCGTCTTGTGCAACTTCGTCATGGGCGGAGGATCGATCGCCTCTGCTTCGTCCCGATCACGAAAGTATGGCTCTCTCCAAGATTCGCTCGATTCCAACAGCAACGAGAAGCCGCAGCCGTCCGCTCTGCTCGCAGCGCTGGCTCCGCGCCCTCAGCAGGCCAAGGGGCGGGATCGGCGCACTTCGGTACGCCGCAAAGGCAATCCCGTGGGCATTGTGCTCTTAGCTGGCGATGGAACGAACGCAGAGCCCGGCCTGGTCCTCAACCGTTCCAAGGGCGGATTGTGCGTGACGCTATCGAGCCCGGTGGCTGTGGGGACAACAGTCCAGATCCGCGCCTGCCAGGCACCCGAGGATGCTCCGTGGGTCTCGATCGTCGTACGCCACTGCGTTTCCAAGGGAAAGCAGTGGCAGCTCGGATGCCAGTTCGTCGAAGAGTTGCCCTGGAGCGTGCTCCTGCTGTTCGGTTAGCCAGGGACAAAACCTCGCGTACAAAAGCCTGCCGCGTATAGGTCGGACGCGCCAGCGAAGGACCGCAAATCCTGCGCTGGCGCGCCTGGCTTGTACGCTGCCGAATCATCCATGTGGAATAGCTCCATCCTCGCGGTTTGACTGCGCCGCGCCTGTGACTTAGGGTTCGTATTGGGATCCCCCAATGCCATCGGACCGGCAACGTAGCCAGGATCAGAGTCGAGACGCCTGTCCCGCGCTGGTCGCGCTTTTTGAGGATATTCCACAATGTTTTGGTCGCGTTCTGTCTTTCGAGAAGCAGCACGGGATTCCGCACCGGGTTCACCGAGGCGAGCGCGAAAGGCTTCGGCCTTGGTGGAATTTGCGGTCGTCGCTCCCGTGATGTTTGTGTTGATGTTGGCAATCTTCGAGTTCGGCCGCACCTTCATGGTGCTGGAGCTGATCACCGAGGGCGCCCGGATCGGCTGCCGCCAAGCGATCGTCGAAGGCACAAGCTCGGCGCAAATCCAAAGCGCCGTCACGTCTTACTTGACGGGAGTGGGAATCAACGGGGAGTCCGTAAGCGTTATCGTCCAGGATGCCGCCGGCAACACCGTCGAGGCGGCCGGCCAAAAGGCGTATACCGAAATGACCGTCCAGGTTACGGTACCCGTACGAAGCGTAAGCTGGGTGCCCAACCCGTTCTTCACGAGCGGCACGCTGGCGGGTCAGTTCACGATGAAGAGAGAATAATCACGAGGGACCCACACCATGAACCTTTTCCAGGCGACAATCGTGGACTCACGAAAGCGGAAGAAACGGCTCGGAGCGGCCATCGCGGAGTTTGCCATCGTCTCTCCGATTCTTGCACTCGTACTGATGGGAATGATCGAACTTTGCCGCGGAACCATGGTAAAGGTGATCCTGAGCGATGCCGCCCGCAAAGGTTGCCGCACCGGCATCCAGCGGGAAAATGGGAATGCCCAAATCGTTTCCGACTGCACGAACATCATGGCCGACAACAACTTTGACAGCACCAAATTCAACCCATCCGGCGGTGTCGGTTCGATCACGATCACCGTCACCGATCCCAGTGGCAACACCTTGGCTGAGTCCCTGGATGCCCCCAGCGGTAGCAAAGTCTCGGTGCAAGTCAGCATTCCGGTTTCTTCCACAACCTGGGTTCCCAATTTCTTCTTGACCCAAGGATCGCTCGAATCGGAAACCATCGTGATGATGAAGCAATGACCGAGCATTCGGTCCGCGGGTTCGATTCTGACCTTCTCCCCAGCAAGGGGTACACGCACATGAGGCACTTGGCTCACCACAAGACACAGCGTCGTGGGGCAATCATCCCGCTCTTTGCGATTCTCCTGATTCCGTTACTGGGGATGCTCGCCTTCTCCATCGACATCGGCTGGATCACCTTGGTCAAGACCGATCTCCAAACGGCCGCCGACGCCGCCGCCTTGGCCGGGGCCGAGAAGCTCCAGGAACTGTATGTCCAGTACACGATGCCTGGCCAAACAGGATTGAGTGCGATCCTCACGACGGCCACAACGAATACCACGGGCAGCCCTATGGCCACCGCCGAGACTTTTGCCAATTACAACAAAGCCGGTAATGTTTCGATTGGGGTGCGCGATGCCGACGTCACGTTTGGGTTTACGGATGCCCAAGGTGCCTATCACAGCGATTACGCGAACTACAATGGGGGGTTCCCAAACAGCATTACCGTGATTACGCGCCGGGATAGTATCAAAAACACGCCCGTCTCGCTGTTCTTCGGACCAATCTTCGGCATGACGACCAAAGAGTTAAACGCCACATCGACGGCCACCATTTACTCGGGTGAAGTTAGCTCGCTGCAATCCATCGCGGGTGTGAATGCCCACATTCTCCCCGTCGCTCTCGATGTAAACATCTGGAATCACTTTTACAAGACCATGGGGCAATCGCCGGATGGGACAATTCATCTTGCGTCGAATGGGATGCCCGAACTCTTTATTTATCCGAATGGCCCTTGGGCCTTGGATCCGACCGGCAACGGCGGCAGTTTCGGTTTGCTCGATGTCGGACCGCCGCAGAACAATGTGCCGGCGTTTCGGAATTGGATTGACGATGGTGAAACGCCGAACGACATCAACTATCTGATCACCAATAATCTTGTCCCGGTATCGCTGAACAGCCCGAAGAACTGGAAGTGCGGGCCAGGGCTCAAGAGCACCCTGCAAAGCAATTTTTATAGTCAGATGGGTGTGCCCAACCTGATCCCGTTATTCATCCCGCAGCAAGCGCCGTCGGGCTCGGGTTGGCTGGCCCTAAACACGGGCTCCTCGTACCAAGCGGGAAGTGGCAACGGACAAAATAACACCTACGCCATTGTTGGATTCGCCGGGGTTGCTATTTCTCAAGCGGACGGCAGCGGCAGCAATATGAACATCTCTGTTCAGCCGTGCGCGGTCGTCGATCCCACGGCCTTTATCGCAAACCCGAAGCCGGCCGGGACGCAGAATTCGCAATTCTCGTCTTCGACCATGATCACCACGTTCATCTCCGCGAAGCTGACGCGGTAAATCTCCGTGCATGGCGCAGCGTTACAAGCTGGACGCGCCAGCGAAGGGCCTTCGCCGGCGCGTCCGGTTTATGCAGGACATTCATGGGCATCGTCAGGACGACAGCTGGTGGGGTCGAAACGACCGCAGCCCAATGAGCAGCCCGACGACGATCAAAAAGCCGCCGATGCCGAAGACCGCCCAAAGGAATAGGGGGGAAACGATCGTGAAGTGCTGCGTCCACTCGGTGATCGTTTTGCCCTGAAGAGCGGCCTGAACAGCACTTTGGTTCAGGGCCGTGTTCTCGTGCACATTGGTCGTGTCGATCCAGGATGCTGCGAACACGGTCGCAGCAATGAACACACCTCCCACAAGCAGCAGGATTGCGCCGAACCACATGCGATTGGCCATGGTGCACCTCGGGTGGACTGTCGGAATGCCTTTTGCTCCGCAGGAATACTTGGAGGCACCCTATCTCTTCTGTCCTATCGGCGTTCGTGTCCCGGCCACTGAAGAGAAAACCGCTGCCCCCAGCATCGGCGACCTATGATTGAAGGAATGGTTTGCCCTGCTTGGCGGGAGGCGTCCTGTCCCATCCGCTCGTGACCGCCAAGCGCGGGGGCCCTCCTGAAGAATTGTCGGTTCCTGTTTACAGATTACAGGGGTGAAACGATGAAGCATCGCTTGTTGCTCAGCATGATCGTGTTCCTTGGCGTGGCCGCGGATGGGTCCAGGGAGAACGACACCAAGAAGGACCTCAGCCGGCTCCAAGGGACCTGGGCATTTGTCATGGTCGAGGAGAATGGAGTCAAGAAGACGCAGCGTCAGCTGAGCGGGAAGGAAGACGAGCTTAATTGGACCTTTACCGGAAACGTGCTCGTCCGGAATCTCGGCATGGAACTCACGAAGGGCGCATTTCGCATCGACGCTACCAAGGAGCCCAAGGAAATCGACTTCGCCGACTATTCCGGCAAGGGGCGGACGGTGCGAGGCATTTACGCCTTCGAAGGCAACAACCTCAAGATTTGCGTGGGTAGCCTGAACGGCAGCGACCGCCCAAAGGCCTTCGCTTCGAAGGCCCGGTCTGGACATACGAATTTCCTGATGAAACGGCACGTGGTCGTGAATAAGGATTCGTGATTTGACTTGCTTTG
>DATGIQ010000090.1:0-2003 GCA_035295665.1 Gemmataceae bacterium
GCCGGCGCAACAGGGCACTTATTGGTATCGGGTGCAGTCGTTCAACGTGGCCGGTGCTTCCGATTATACCAATATCGTCCAGGTGGATGTGCCGGCCGCTCCTCCGGGACCGCCCGGAGCCGTAGGCCCCAACCATGGGCCTCGGACGGTCACTGTCAGTGTTGCGTCATTGATCGGGAACCGAGTCCGTCCGGGAAGCGAAATCAAAAATCTTGTGCCGTTGGACTACAATTCGCCGAATAGGGCAAGTACAATGGACGTGCCTGGGACGCTCCCCCCTGTCCCCCAGGCATCCTTGACTAGCTCAATGTCGAGCATGACCACGAAGGTGGCAACTGTGGAATTGAGCGACAACGTTCGCGGGGATTTGGGGCCTGGCCGGCTGCCTGGATTTTCGTCTCCGGCATCGATGAATGCACTGGACGAGCTATTTGCTCTTGATATGCTGGAATTATTCTAAGGCGCTGCCGCGGCCTACCCGCTTGCACTCGCTGGGTGGGCGGTCAGGTTCTTGCATGAAAATGGTTCTCGACTCGTTCGTATCCAGCACCCGTGCTGCCAAATACGTTTGAGGGCTGCGCCGTGCAACGGTTAGTCAATGATCTTCGCTTTACCCCTTCGGTTGACTTCCAGGGGACTGCTCATCCAACGATTCTCTCACTACAAGGCGCAAGCCTTCTTTTGCTGAGCTTGATCCTCGTGCCCGGCTGCGGCCCCGGGGATGCAATCACGATGCCGACGTACACGCCGGAGAAAGCGGCTCAGGCGGCCATGGCGGAATACGATGTCAACCATGACGGTTTCCTGGACGCCAAGGAACTGGAAAAGTGCCCGGCGCTCAAGAGCAGTTTGGAGTACATGGACAAGAATAGCGATAAGCGCTTGAATGCAGAGGAGATTGCAGCGCGAATTCAAGTTTACGCGGACACCCTGGTCGGGTTGAAGCCGGTTGGCTGTCGAGTCTTGCTCGATGGCAGGCCTTTGGAAGGGGCGACGGTCACCTATGTTCCCGAAAAGTTCATGGGTTCGTCCATCAGACCGGCGTCCGGTGTCACGGATGCTCGGGGCGGCGCAGCGCTGACGGCGGAAGGCGAGAAAGTGCCGGGTGCCCAGCCGGGCTTTTACCGCGTGCAGATTTCGAAGAAGAGTGGCAGTGGCCAGGAAATGATTCCGGCCCGCTACAATCAGGAAACGACGTTGGGTGTCGAGGTGTTTCCGTCGAAAAAGGTTCGCGCCGGTGTAAAGGATAACGAGTACGCCCAATTTCGCCTGACCAGCAAATAGCAAGAACAGGCGAACGGTAACGATGACTCGCGCATGGGGGTGGTCAGGGCTCGGAGGGGCCTGTGCTCGGTCGGGTCCCCGCATGGTTTCTGGATGTCTGTCGCTTTCGCATAATTCCGAGGCGACTTTTCGGTTTCTATCCAATTTCGAGTACGTTTCGAGGGGAGTGATCCATGCTTAGCCAGTTTCTCGCGGGCCGAGGGGCCTGTACGAGTGCTCGCAAGAGGCTCGTCAGCCGTTCCTCGGGGTTCACGCTGATCGAGCTGTTGGTGGTCATTGCTATCATCGCCATCCTTATCGGGCTGCTCTTGCCAGCTGTGCAGAAGGTACGGGAGGCCGCGAACCGTGCCAAATGTCAAAACAATCTCAAGCAAATGGGCATTGCCTGCCACAACGTGCACGACACGTATGGTCACTTCCCCAGTGATGGTTGGGGATGGGACTGGATCGGTGAACCAGACCGCGGATGCGATCAAAACCAGCCGGGTGGCTGGATTTATCAGATCATGACGTTCATGGAGCAGGGCAATCTTCAAAAGGCCGGTGCGGGTCTCCAGCGTGCCCAGCAGCTGAAGCAGAACGCCATTCTGGTTGGCACCGTGATCCCGATGATGAACTGCCCCAGCCGGCGAACCGGTGGACCGTACCCCAACAGCTGGCCAACCAGTTATTACAACAGCGACCCCGCTGGCCCTCCGTTCCTGGCCCGTGCGGACTAT
>DATGIQ010000091.1:0-12418 GCA_035295665.1 Gemmataceae bacterium
CTCTCCAGACGGAAACCTGCTCGCCTCAGCCAGTCATGATGAGACGATCCGACTGTGGGATCCCGCTTCGGGGCATGAGGTGCAAACACTTCGCGGCCACACCGGCACCATCACGTGCCTGGCCTTCGCACCGGACGGTCAATGGATCGCTTCGGGTGGCCATGACAAAACGGTCCGGCTGTGGCGACGAACCGCGACCCAGTAGGGAGCACGCCCCCGTTCCCAGCTATTCTCATCGAACCTTAATCGCCGGCCTGTTACGCTGCCGTGCCGGACCGATCGAGGCGGTGCCGCGCTGACTTACCAAAAAGGTTGGCGTGGACGGACACCGCCTTGAACCGCGGATCGAGCCCCTTGGAGTCTCCTCGATGGTCCTGAAGGACAAGTTCGCCATTGCAGGCCAATCCGCGTCTGAAGTGGCGGAAGTGGCTACGACCACGTCTTCGGCACCGAGTCCCAACGGCGCATCTCATGCAGGCGGTGCTTCCTCGGTATCGTGGGTGCCGACCCGTCCGTGGCGGCACTGGTATGTCATCACGGAATGGACCTGCCTCGCTTTGGTGTTAGGTCTCGCCGGTTGGTTTCGCCTGTGGAATCTGCAACAAAACCGCTGGGGCACGACCTATTATTCTGCTGCCGTCCGCAGTGCCCTCGATAGCTGGCAAAACTTTTTTTACATCTCCTTTGACCCGGGCGGATTCGTTTCCGTGGACAAGCCGCCCGTGGCCTTATGGGTCCAGGTGCTGAGTGCCAAGCTTTTTGGCTTCAGCCAGCTCAGTGTGCTCATGCCCCAGGCAGTCATGGGGATTCTCTCCGTGCTCATCCTTTGGCACCTGGTACGGCGCCAATTCGGAACTTTGGCGGCTCTCCTGGCGGCTTTGGCCCTGGCCGTGACGCCCATCAGCGTGGCCGTGGATCGCACCAACAATACCGATGCCTGCCTGGCGTTCGTGTTGCTGTTGTCGGGCTGGGCCCTTATTCACGCAGCCGAGAAAGGGAGCCTATGGCTGTTGTTGCTTTCCATGCTCCTGGTCGGCATCGGCTTCAACACCAAAATGTTGGCCGCATTCGTGGTCTTGCCGACCTATTATCTGGTCTATCTCCTGGGAGCGCCCGTGACGTGGCGGAGCCGGTTGGGCGACCTCGCGCTGGCGACGTTTGTGGTGTTCGCCGTGTCGCTTTCCTGGGCGATTGCCTATGACCTCACCCCCGAGGAGAATCGACCCTTTGTCGATAGCACGCAGAACAACTCGATGCTGACCCTAATCGTGCAGCACAACGGTCTCGAACGGTTCGTCCGGCGGGGGCGCGGCCGGGGAGCTCCGCGCCCGGCTCGGGGACCGTCCCAGCAGCCCTTCGGGCCCGCCTCCCAGCAGACCGTGGGTGGCCCGAACAGCGCACTTCAACCAAGCCAACCAGACGGGCGAGGGCCGGGACGCGGAAGAGGCGGCTTCGCCCGGGCCCAGGGCCAAGCTCCCGGAGGCCGCGGTGCCTTTGGGGGAGGTGCGCCGGGAAGCGGCCCCCCAGGGCCGGGCGCCACACCGTTTGGCCCTGGCGTTCCCGGAGGCCGCGGCGGTCCGGGTGGCCGGGGTGGCGTCGGTTGGGGCGGCGGGGCTCCGGTCGGACCGTGGCGACTTGCTTCTCCCCATCTGGCGGGCCAGCTCATGTGGTTTTTCCCGCTGGTTTTCGTCGGGTTCTTCGCTGCGGTGGCACAAGCGCGGTGGACCTGGACGCTCGGACCCGCGCACCAGATGCTGCTATTGTGGGCCGGCTGGCTGGCGACGTATGCCGTTGTGTATAGCTTCGCCGGCGGCATCTTCCACGACTACTATGTCAGCACCATGGCCGCACCGATGGCGGCTTTGACCGGCATTGGGTGTGCGGCTCTGTGGAACTTGTTTCAGCGGTCGGGTTGGCGATCGTTCCTCTTGCCAGTGGCCTTCTTCTTGACGGCGGCATGGCAGGTCCTGATCTGGCTCAATTATCCCGAATTCTCCCGATGGACAGTGCCGATGCTGCTCATCGTGGCCACGGTCGCGGGCATTGGGTTGCTGGCCCTGCGCGGGAGCGGGGCAGGAGTGGTGATTGCTCTGGGCATATTGGTTTGCGTCGGTTGGCTTTGGTCGCGGGGGCCGGAGGCACCAGATATCCTGGCAGTGGCTGCCGGAGAGCTGGACAAGGCCCGCACTGGCCTCCGGGACATGGCGGGATTGGAAGTGTTTCGCAAGCTCTACACGAAGCTAAGCCCGGAGATGACCACGCTTGTGCCGGACTTACGACGGCAGGCGCCCTTGGTCAGTCCTCCGCTGCTTTGGGGTTGCGGGATTGCCGCCGGCAGTTTGCTCCTCCTGTTTATGGTGGCGAAGTGGCGGCCGATTGTGGCCAAAGCCGCGTCCCTTGCGGCGGCCATTGCTTTGCTGGCCCTGTTTGTCGGTCCCGGCGTATGGGCACTGACTCCCGTGTTGGGAACGACATCCATGCTCCCCGCGGCCGATCCGACCACGTTCGCCCGTGTCCTCCGCGAACGGGAACAACGTGCACGCGAGGTGGGCCGTGTCGCCACGCTGATCTTGTTGACGACGAGCAGTACGGCTGCCCCCGATTTGTCCGGAGCTGCACACGTGGTGGCCAGTGATTTCGCCTTGTTGATACGCGGCCAGCGACCGCTTCCCATTCGTGCGGGAGGCGGCCGTGGACCTGGAATGCCTCCCCCCGAGGATGAGCGATCCCGACAGAATCGGGAGAAGATGGTCCACTTCCTGAAGGCCAACCACCAAGGCGAGCGCTGGATGTTAGCGGTATCGAGCCACCGGGAGGCCAGTCCCTACATCATCGAAGACGGACTCCCCGTGATGGCTATCGGGGGCTTCGGCACCGGTTCGGCCACGCTCGGAACGGAGACGGACGAAATCAAGGCCCGCCTCGCCAAATTGGTCGAAGACGGGCAGGTCCGCTTTTTCCAGATAGGCGGCGGCCCCGGAGGTCCCGGGGGCGGCCTGGGACGGCCAGGCCGAGGAGGAGGGCGACCAGGCGGTTTGAGGCTAAATGGTTCGGCTGGCGGAGTCCCCGTACCGCCAGTCCTGGGCGCGGCCCGCGCCGGGAATGGACCACCGCCTGGAGCTGGCCTAGCGGGGAACGCCGTCGTCGGCCAGTGGATCCGGGAGCAGCTCGAAAAAGGAAAAGCGAAGCGCGTCGATCGGAAATTGTATGCAGCCGATTCGGCCGGCGTCGCCGGCGTCAGAGGGCGGGGACCGGGACGCGGCGCTGGACCCATGGGCGGGAGCGACCTGTATGATCTCCGCCCGGAGTTGGGCTTACGGGAAGTGAGTCCTTGAAGGGAACGAGAACCGACCGTACAGCCTACCAGCCTGATACGCCTGCTGGCCCGGTCCTTCGCTAGAGCGTCAGGCTGGTAGACTGCCGAATAACCCACGTAGACATCGCGTTGCCAAATCGAGTTTGGAAGCGACGGCAACGTGTCACTTGGTCGCCTTCGTCGCCTCCTTGAGCGTCAACAGGTATTCCACGACATCGGCAATTCCCTGCACCGTCAGCGCCTTGTGCAGGTCGGCCGGCATCAGCGAGACCGGCGACTGCCGAAGTGTTTCGATCTCGGAGCGCTTGAACGTCCGCACAATGGCGTCGGCTCCCTTGAGCGTTACCTCCTCGGGCGTCTGGCTCACCAGGATGCCCGTCATGACCGTGCCGTTCTTCGCTTCCAGGAGATACGATTCGTAATTGTGGCTGATGCCGGCGCTCGGGAACAGGATCGCTTCCACCATCGCTTCCCGAGCCAGCTTCTTGCCAATCTCCGATAGATCAGGACCGACCTCCTTGCCTACACCGTTCACCATATGGCAATTGGCACAAGTGCCGGCAGTGACGAAAAGCTCTTTGCCTCGAACCGCATCACCCCGAAGCTTGACCAGGTCGCTGATTGCCGGCAAGGGCTCGTCGTTCTTGGCCGGTGCTAGTGCGAACAACTTGGCCGCCTGCTCGCGCACATCAGCAAAATTCGCGGTCTGCAAGGCGAAGCCAGCGACCGCTTTGAGATCCTCAGACAGCTGCTTTTCCTCAGCCAACGTCAGAATCGCGTGGGCACCGGGTTGTGTCCGGGCCAGGGACCGGACGGCCTGGCGGCGCAGCTCCGCCGGCTGTTGGTTATCCTTCACAATCCCCACGAGCAAGCTCACACTCCGGGCATCGGCGGCGGTGCCGAGCACCTTTGCCGTGTTCACGGCGACGGCGACATCCTTGTCGTGCAGTCCCCTGTCAATCAGTGCGATCTGTTTCTTGGCGAGCAGGGCGAGAATCGCGTTGACGCCCAATTGAGCTTCCGCGTTTTTTTGCGCAAGTGCGACCAACTCGGGATAGCGCGGGGCAAGACCGAGCTTATCCACCAAATCCACAAACTGCATCGTTCCGCGAACGTGGTCCAGCAAGCGATCCACGGCCGCGGCGTAACGTGCGTTGCTGGCCAGATCCGCCTTGCTCAGTCGACTGGCCGACTCCGCAATGATCAATTGCTGGCGGGACGGGTCCTTCTCCTCCAAAGCGACGAGCCGCAACAACGCGTCTTCGTTGCTCTCCGCCTTCTGGAAATCAAAGGCACGGAAAAAGCGCGGCAATTCGGTGCTTGCCAAGGATCGGTCGGAGATGATCCGCGCAAGGTAATCAGAGGTCTTCGCAGAGCGGGAACGCCACACGATATCACGCCCCATGGGCGTATTCCACTTCTGGCCCACGAGCTTCAACCAGGCATCGAAGCAAGCATCCCAGTGCAAGTCCGCACCGATGCCGAGCGCCTCGAGATACCAGCGGTCTTTGCCATCGTGTTGGTTGGCGAGCTCGGCCCACAGCTCGGCGGCGCGCGGCGAAGCGAGGAAGCGTAGAGCAATGGCAGCATCGCGGCGAACCTGCGGCGACGGATCCCGTACCACGTTCTCGATCACAGATCCTAAATCGAGCCCCACCTGCCGGGCGAGCCGAATCCCGGTGATGCGAATGTCAGGGTCCCGATCCTTCAGGGCAAGGTTCACGTAGTGCTGCCCTTTGCCGTCCATCTTGCCCAAGAGCCAAAGGGCACGAGCGCGGATGCGCGGATTCTCCGATTCCCACAGCGTGAGCAAGGCAGGCTCAGCCTTGGCTTGCATGTCGTGCAGGGCTGTCCAGGCCAGGTAGCGGACCGCCAAATTCGGATTCTTGAGTGCCTCGGATGCGCCCTGAGCAGTGTGGAAGTCGAACGTTGGCGTCCGATATTTGTTACCGGGCGGCGCCACACGGAAAATTCGGCCCCGATCGCTGTCGCGCTGCTGATGGCCGCCCACGCCCGGATCGTACCAGTCGACCACGAACAGAGATCCGTCCGGAGCGACGCAAACATCCACCGGCCGGAACCAATTGTTCTTCTTCTGGCCATCCAGAATGTTAACGATGTCCGCTTTGTAACCGGCCCCGTCGTTGGTCACGGGGTAAGCGCGGACGACACTGGGACCCGCATCGCAGTGGATGACTTGATTGCGGAAGATAGGCGGCAGCAGGTCGCTTTCGTATACGCAGATCCCACAGGGCGAGCCAGCCCCAGTTTGAAGAAGATTGGGCACGACGCCGGGGTCATTCTGGTGCCAATGCCGGCGTGGGATCTCCGTTTCGCGATTGGTGCGCCGAGCCTGCCAGGAAGCACCGGTCATCTCATCACGGTAGCCGTAGTTACCGAACTCCATCACATAGTTGATGCGGACGCCGCGGTTGCCGTCGTCGTCATTATCCGATTGCCAGATCGTGCCAAACGAGTCCACCGTTTCTTCGTAGTTGTTGCGAAAATTATGGGCCAGCACCTCGAAAGCGGAGCCGTCCAGGTTGCAGCGGAACACCATGCCGCCAAAGTACGGTTTGCCGTTATCCACGACCTTGTTGCCCGCGCGATCCACGACCGGCTTCCCGTCCTTATCGTGGACGGCCTTCCCCTCATTACCGAAGTTCCAGTACAGCTTGCCGTCGGGTCCGAAGAAAAACGCATGGGCAGTGTGGTCGTGCTGGGTCCGGCCGGTTTTCGTGAACAGAACCTCCTTCTTGAGGATTTGGTCGGTCTGTTCATCAAAGGTAAAGACAAAGACGTTGGGCGAAGCGCTGACAATTGCCTTGTTGCCGAGCACACAAATGCCCATGGCCGAATCGATGTCGCGGCCTTGGTAGAAGACCTTCACCTTGTCGGCTTTGCCGTCGCCATCGGTGTCTTCCAAAATCAAAATGCGGTCCCCTTGCGGGCGCTTGCCATTGTTGCCGCGGTAGTTCACGACATCGCAGATCCAAATGCGGCCGCGATGGTCGATATCGAGGTTCGTTGGATTGGTGATGTTCGGCTCGGAGGCAAACAGCGTCGCCTGGAGACCGGGGTGAACTTCGAGGTTGGCCACGGCATTGGCGGGATCATGGATCGCCGGATCGAGGACGGCCGGTGCTCGGCGGCGTTGCGCACCGCCCAACGCTCCGAAGCCAAGGTCGCCACGGAACGGCTCGCCTTGTAGTTCCTTCCACTTGGCCTGCTGCGCGGCCGTCAGAAGTTGCAAGATCTTGGTCTCGGTTGCTTTTCGTGCGTCTTCCATTTTCTTGCGTTGGCTGTCGTCCGGGAAGCCGCCGCCGAACTGTCTCCGAGGTGCCGCGCCATTGGCCTCGGTCAATTTCCGAATCTCGGCCTGCTGTGCGCTGGTAAGGCCGAGCGCCCGGACCACTTCTGGGCTGACCAATGCCTGTATCCCTTGCCGCTGGTAGGTGATCTGCTGGAGTCGTTTGCCCTGTTCGGGCTTCAGGACGGCCTGGATCGCTGCTTCCGTTTCCTGGTTCAATTCCTGGGTCATCTTGGTGCGCTCCGGCTCCTCCAGCCCGAAGAGATCGCGCATCTTATCGCGCATATTGTCGGACAGTTCTTCCACCTTTTTGATCTGGTCGCTAGTGAGCTTCAATTCCTTCTGGATCGACTCTTGCCGGAGCAGCATCGCGGAGTTGCCACCTCTTCCAAAGGGTCCACCGAAAGGAGGCTGGCCGAGACAGGCCGTCGCTACCAAGGCCAACACAAAGACGAGGGCAGCCAAACGCACGATTCGCATGTCCAATCTCCAGCAGATGAGGGTTGAGGCTTCCCCTCTTTTATGCCAGCGCCTCGCGGGGAAAACAACCCCCTCCGCTGGAATTGAGGAAAGTGAGTCTGCGCCGCAAAATGTGAGGCGCAAATCGCTCTTGCCGGCTCTCAAGATTGGTTCCCAGGAAGTTGCTAACCCTTGATCACGCCAATGGGCCGCATGCGGGCCACCTTGTTGGACAGTCCTGCTTTGTGGACCACATCCACGACCTCGTTGACATCCTTGTACGCTTTGGGCTGTTCCTCTGCCAGACCACGATGGCTTTGGGCGCGGGCGATGATTCCCTTCGCCTCCAGCTCTTTATCGATGCGGCGACCGGCCGCTTCCTTGACGGCGGCCGTGCGGCTCATCGCGCGGCCGGCCCCATGACAGGTTGTACCAAAGGTCTGTTCCATGCTTCCTTGCTGACCCACCAGTACCCAGCTGGCCCGGCCCATGTCGCCGGGGATAATCACCGGCTGGCCAATGGCCCGGTAATGGGCCGGAATCTCCGGGTGCTTCGGCGGAAAGGCTCGAGTCGCTCCCTTCCGGTGGACCCAGACACGCTTCCGTCGGCCGCCAACCGCGTGCTCCTCAAACTTGGCAATATTGTGGCAAACATCATAGACGAGATTCATTTGCAGCTCCTGCCAGGACCGACCGAAGACCTCGGCGAAGACCTCACGAGCTTGGTGCATGAGGAGCTGCCGGTTGCACCAGGCGAAGTTGGCTGCCGCGCGCATGGCTGCGATGTAGCGCTGGCCTTCTGGGCTGTCGATCGGAGCACACGCCAACTGGCGGTCCGGCAACGCAATGCCATACTTCTCCGGCGCCTTGCGGAGCATGGCCAAGGCATCGTCGCACACCTGGTAGCCCAGGCCGCGCGAACCGCTGTGGATCATTACGCACACCATGTCCTTCTCCAGCCCCATCACGGACGCAGCCGTCTCATCGAAGACGTGGTCCACGACCTGCACCTCGAGGAAATGGTTGCCGGAGCCGAGGGTGCCACACTGTTCGGCTCCGCGAATCAGGGCGCGCTCACTCACGACGTCGGCATCCGCTCCATCGAGGCGGCCTCCGCCTTCGGTGAATTCCAGGTCGCCGCCGGTCCCCATGCCGCGCTGGACGACGTAGCGCGATCCCTCTGCCAAGAGCTGGCGCAATTCCTTCTCCGCAAAGTGATATTTGCCGCGCTTTCCGACACCGGTTGGCACTTGCCGAAACAGGCTCTCCACGAGCGGACGCAGATGGCGCTTGACATCCTGATAGAACAAGTTCGAGCGCATCAGACGGACTCCACAATTGATGTCATAGCCGACTCCGCCCGGAGAAATGACGCCGCCTTCGTCGGGATCGGTGGCGCACACGCCGCCGATGCAGAAGCCATAGCCCCAATGGATATCGGGCATTGCCAGGCTGGCATACTGGATGCCGGGCAGGTGCGCGACATTCGCCACCTGTTCCGGGGCCTGGTCCTTCATGAGCTGGGGAAGCAAGCGTTCATCGGTGAAGATCAGGCCATCCACCCGCATTCCTTGCTTGTAGCTCTTGGGAATCCGCCAACAGGTTTCATTCACCTGTTCGAGCGGACCGCTGTAGCTTTCTTTGCCCATGTTGTCCCCCTTCACCCTCGCGGCTTCAGATATCCACGATTACTTCCGCCAGCCAGCCTTGCTCGGTCTGCTGGAGCGTCAAGCCATGATACGTGATGGCCTTGACCTCATGAAGGAGCTGATGGCGGCTGGGGTCCAGCAATTCTCCCTGTGCCGTCGCGCTCAGCCCGGCGTCGCCGACGTGGACCTGGAACCGGCTGAACAAAACGTGTTCGGAATCGAAATGGTACAACAGCTCCTTCAGCCAATCGAACAGGAGAAACTCCCGGTCATCACCCACCACTTGAATCCGCACTTCTTGCCGCGGCTCAACCGTATCGAGGTCTTCGACGATGGCCGCAAACAGGGCTCTCCCGGCCTCCGCGAAGAGCGTGTCCAGGTCGGGAGCGCGGATCCGGAGCCCCAGGTCAGCCGTGTGATCGAACGTCTCGTACATGCTGTTCATGGTACCGCACGCTGCCAGCCGGCAGTAGAGCGCAGACACCCCCAAGGGCTCGACGGTTCGCGGAGTGGGGAGTCCATACAATGGTGAGCATGCCGTTCCGGTATATGCGCGGGACAGGTGTCCTGCGGCGGGACAGGTCGTCGGAAAGCCAAGGAGCAATCATGAACGCGAAGGAAGCCATCAAGACCGCCCTCGTTTCGACCAAGGAAATCCTCGGTTGGTATCTTAGCGACCTGTCCGACGCCGATTTGTTGGTTCGGCCTGTGCCGGCTGCGAATCACATCGCCTGGCAACTGGGCCACGTGATCAGCTCCGAAAGTCACTTGCTTGGCCAGCTACCCGGCGCCCAGTACCCCAAGCTGCCGAATGGTTGGGACGACCAGCACGGTAAGAGTGGGGCCACCATGGATCCGCCCAAGGGGTTCGCGAGCAAGGAGGAATACCTGACCCAGTTCAACAAGGCCCGCGAAGCAACCCTGGCAGCCCTGGCAAAGATGTCGGACGCCGACCTCGACAAGCCGACCCAGGGAAATATGGCGCAGTTCGCGCCAACGCTGGGGGCCTTGATCATGCTCCAGTCCAACCACACGCTCATGCACGCCGGGCAGTTCACGGTGGTCCGCCGCAAGCTGGGGAAACCGGTGTTGTTTTAGATCGCCTCGTGATCCATGATGAACGAATGGGAAGAGGGCCGCCGACAGGCGGTGCAGAGGAACGATGAGCACGGACCAGGTCAAACCCGCCGCTGACTTGCCCGAGCACAATCGCACGGGTATCGACTTCCGCGACCGCAAACATTTCTGTTACACCGGCCCGCCCCTCGTCGACATCCACGCCCATGTCCTGCAAACTCGGCCGACGGATCCGCCCAACGGTCCTCCGGTCGGCACTGGCCCGGGTGCCAGCGTGGAGGCGGCCGAGCTAATGCTCGAAGTCGCCGCGGAATTCGGTGTGAGTCGGGTGTATTCCATGTGCCCGCCCGACGATATTATGCCCTTGCGTGAACGATTGGGAGCGCGCATCGGCTTCAATGGTTCCATTGTCAAAAAGCTCGAGGAGCCCGATGAGGCTGCCTATCGCCTGTTGGATCGCTTCCTCGAGCTGGGCGTGGAGATGCTCAAATTCTGGTCCGCGCCCCGTGGCCGGGAGCGCGGGCTGTTTGTCGATGCTCCCTGGCGCATCGAGGCGGCACGGCGGGCGCGGTCGGCCGGCATCCGCGTGATCATGGTGCACGTCAGCGATCCCGACGCCTGGTTCCGGACGATGTATGCAGATACGGCCAAGTTCGGAACCAAGGCGGACCAGTACGTTGGGCTGAAGCGCATGCTGGAGTTATTTCCGGACGTGCAATGGATCGGCGCCCACATGGGGGGCGATCCCGAACACCCCGATCACCTGGAGGCACTCCTGGAGGAGTATCCCCATCTGCATTTTGACACCAGTGCCACCAAGTGGCAGGTGCGTGAAGTCTCGGCCCACGCGGCCGGCATCCGGTCCCTCGTTTGCCGCTGGCCCCAGCGATTTCTGTTTGGCTCGGACCTGGTGACACGGCATGGTCTACCGCGCGACCATTACGTTAGCCGTTACTGGTGCCAGCGTACACTCTGGGAGAGCACGTGGCACGGTCGCAGCCCGATTGCGGATCCGGACTATGTCCCGAGCGCGGGTGAGCCCGACACGCCGATGCTGCACGGACTCGGCTTGCCTCCGGACGTGCTGGATCAGATCTATCATCACAATGCCTGCCGGCTTCTGAGATTGGACGGTGTTTAAGAACCGGTGATCATGGCACCCTTTTGCTCCTTGACAGACCGTTGAAGCACGCTATAGTGACTGCAACGACTGGCAAATCACGAGCCTCGGACGATTTGTCCCTGGCCCAGTCCTACTCGGACGGAAGCACCCATGCCCATTCGCTTTTCCTGCGCTTGCGGTAAAGGATTTCGCGCTCCCGATTCTGCAGTGGGGAAACGGGTCCGGTGTCCCAAGTGTGGCGCCGTGGTCACCGTACCGGAACCCAAAGCGGATCCCGACGCTGACGACCGGGCTCCGGATCTCGCTCCGGAGCCGGAGACAACGCGTCTCGCCTCCAGCCCGGCAAAGCCGGTCGCCGTGTCTGCATATCAGAAGGAACCTTCCAAACGCAGCTCGACGAATCTCTTGCAGTACGCCTATTGGCTGCTGCTCCTCACGTTTGTTCCGCTGGCGATCAGCCTTCTCCACGGAGCCAAGGAAGATACGCTGGATCGCCTGGTGCGGTCCCTCGAAAAATCCTTGCCGCCAGAACCGGAGAAGGCCTCGCCCAAGCAAAAGCGGGCCGGCAAAGAGAAGAAAGCGGTGCCCGTCGTCCGCGAGGAACCGGACTTGCCGGAAGGCAGTCTCGATGACCTGATTGCCCGGCTGCCGGGCGGCCGGATCGAAGGGGCCCTGTTGCCGCGCAACAGCTTCATGCACTGGATCTTCGCGCTGTTGGCGGGGGGCGTATTCCTGGCCCTGACGTTCCTCTTCTTCCCGGGCGCCGCCCAGCCCCATCACCTGCTCACCATTGCCGTCTTCACGGCGACGATTGGTATTGTCCTCCTCCTCGTGGCTCAGCTGCTTGCGGGGTGGACGCAGGGCCACATCGTCATCAGCGGCAACATTGTCATTCTGCTACTCTTCTGGATCGCTTGGGCCATCGGCTTTTCGTACCGGGCGGCCCTGGACCCGGCCGTGGGGTTGGCGGCGAGCTTCCTTGGCTTTACGTTCGGCGTGGGGTTCTGTGAGGAAGTGTGCAAAGCGTTGCCGATCTTGTGGTATTATCGCGTCAAAGGCGTGCTGCCGTGGCGGACGGCCTGCGTCTGGGGATTTGCTTCGGGAGCCGGCTTCGGCGTCTCCGAAGGGATTACCTACTCCGCCGATTTCTACAACGGCATCGCCTCCGGCGATACGTACCTGGTTCGGTTCATTTCGTGCGTGGCGCTGCACGGCATCTGGACCGCTTCGGCCGCGCTGTTCATCCACCGCTTTCGGCATCTCCTTCAGGCGGAATTCGTCTGGTATGAATTCATCCCGCGGGCCCTCTTCTTCGTCAGCATCCCCATGATCCTGCATGGCCTGTACGACACCTTCCTCAAAAAGGACATGGACCTGCTGGCCCTGGCGGCCGCATTGGCAAGCTTCGCCTGGTTAGCTTGGAGCTTGGAAAGCGCGCGGCGCAGCGAAGAAGCACCGCAACGCGTCCTCCAACGTGCGTAGTC
>DATGIQ010000092.1:0-8421 GCA_035295665.1 Gemmataceae bacterium
TGTTTGACTTCTGCTCCTAAGAGCGTAAGGGGCCTTCCAGCTTGCCCGCAGTGTTTCCCCGTTCGTCTGTACCACTTGTCAGGATCGAGGTATCGCGCCGCGCGCATTTTGTAGAACGCCCGACGATGTTGTGCGGGCTCACCTACAACCACGACTGGCACGTAGGGGTAAACTCGTAGAAGGCGTAGCAAGAATATAAATCCAGCGTTTGCGGGACGGGTGTCTGAGGCTATTTCTTTCAAGAAACAAACTACTACATCGATCTCCGACAGCTCGTTGCGGCTGAGTGGCGGAAGGCTATCGGGGTAAATTGGAGTGAACCGTACCCTTGCCTCTGGCAAGGCTTCTTGCAACGCTCGTTCGACACGAAGGGGTTCCGCGACCGGGCCGTATACTTGAATCCTGACCACCATCACAGCACCTCGGTGTGCTTCATTCGCCAACGCGAGCCAGCCTCGAGAGGACGGTCCCGTCCTCGGTCCCACACCAGAATGAGCTTCCACTATGCTCGCACCCACAACAAGAACCCGTGGTGCTGTATTAGCGTGAAGCTCTTCTGACAACCGATGAGCGCAGCAGGGGAAGGGATGTAATCCGGCGCGTCACAGATCCGAAACCCCGCCAGTCCACCGATTCACCCGTCCACCGACTGAAGGACTCTTTGTTGTTCATTTTAATTGGGCGTACGGTAACACATTATCGTAGCCCGCTCTCTGATACAAGCCAACCGGTAGGTGGTCCGATGGGCTCCTCGGCGCGGCGCAGGAGTTGGCCTTCCCGTAGCAGTGCGCCGTGAAAAGGCTTGGATCTTCAGCGGGTGCAAGTCCCGCCCGGATAACTGGTCGCTCCATCCGGTAGCTAGCCCCTACCACATTCAGGTGATTAGCGCGACCACGCGGGACGTACCGTACGTCCTGGACGGCCTGCTCTACCACGAATCAGACCTGCGCGTTGAGGAACACTACACGGACACGGCCGGGTTCACCGACCACGTCTTTGCGTTGTGTCATCTGCTTGGCTTCCGCTTCGCGCCGCGGATCCGCGACCTGGCCGACAAGCGGCTGTACCCCCTCCAGGAGCCGGGAACCTACCCAGCGCTGGCGGGGCTCGGCGGCGGCGAAAAAATATTTTGCCGAGCACCTGCGGGCGAGCGATTACCTAAGCCAGGACGGCGCTCGGCCGGGCATCGCCTTCGGCAAGGGGGCGGAGCGCCTGGGGATCCGCGGCGAAATGACGGCCGAGCAATTCATCGCCCTGGCCGACAACAAGAATCCGCATACCGGCGAGCGGTCCCAAACACGCACCGCTCATCTCCAGGACATCCTCGCGCATCTCGGTTTTCGCAAGGCTCATTCCAACACCCTGAGAAGCCTCAAGGCCTGGCTGGTCGAGCGCGCCTTGGAGCATGACCGGCCGACCCTGCTCTTCCAGCTCGCCTGCGAGAAGCTCCGCACCGACAAGATCGTGCGTCCCGGCCTGACCTGTCTCGAACGGCTCGTGGTCACCGCCCGGCAGCAAGCCCAGCAGGAGACCTTTCGCCTGCTGGCGCCTCTGCTGTCGGGCGCCTGCAAAGCCTTGCTTGACAGCCTGCTCGTCCCGGATGCCTCTCGGGGAGAGACCGCGCTTAGCTGGCTCCGCCGGCCGGCCGTCTCCAATTCGCCGAAAGCGATCCTGCACAACTTGGATAAACTTGGTTTCCTCATACGGGCCGGAGTCACGGCATGGAAGCTCAGCGACCTGAGTCCCAATCGGCTCAAGCGCTTAGCCCAGATCGCCCGCAGGGCCACCGGCCAAGCTATCCAGCGCATGCCGGAAGAACGGCGCTATCCGCTGCTGGTGGCCTTCCTCCAGCAGTCGCTCCTCGACATTGTCGACGAATGTCGGAGGACGTGCAATACCGAGGGTTAGCGGACACGAAGTGTTACGAATCGAGACCGGAGGTTCGGGTAGACGGTGAGCCATCCGAGGCGGCTAACTGGTCAGCGTTGACGCTGGCCAGGAGGGATCCGGCTCATGGCTCCCAAGCTGACACGGGAGGAGATCGTGACACTTCAGGTACTCAAAGCGAAGGGGCAGTCGCAGACGCAGATTGCCCAGACCCTCGGGATCACTGAGGGCGCCGTCCGCTACCATGTGCGGCGGCAAGGACAGGAGGATGGGCGCAAGAACAAGCCGCGGAAGGCGGCGCCGTTGGCGCAAGCCATTGACCACTGGGTGGTGCAGCACCATCCCGGCGCCCACGGCGGCGATCCGGACCGCCCCGTGAACGTGCAACTGCTCTACGACTGGCTGCGTGCGGAGCATGGCTACACGGGGTCATACAAGTCGGTGCTGCGCTTCGTGCGGGCCCGCTACCCGCAGCCGCGGCTGCGGCCCTTCCGACGGGTCGAGACGCCGCCGGGGGCCCAAGCCCAGGTGGACTGGGGCGAGTTCCCGGGCATCGATGTCGGCGACGGCGCGCAGGTGCTCTACGGCTTCGTCCTGGTGCTGTCGCACTCGCGCAAAGAGGTGCTGATTTGGTGCCGGCGGATGGATCAACTGGCCTGGCATCACGCCCATACGGAGGCGTTCCGACGTCTGGGCGGCATTCCGGCGGTGTTGCGTATCGACAACCTCAAGACCGGGGTCGTGCGCGGAGCGGGACCGTGGGGCCAGGTCAACGAGGCCTATCGCAGCTACGCGCGAACGCTCGGCTTTCACATTGATGCCTGTTTGCCGCGTTGTCCGGAGGACAAGGGCAAGGTCGAGAATAAGGTCGGCAACCTCAAGCGCCGTTTGCGGCTGGCCGGGCAAGTCTTCGACGGCCTGGTGCGCTTGCAAGACTGGACCGATGGCGAACTAGCCGCCTGGGACGAGCGGCGGCTCTGCCCGGCGACGGGCCAGACGGTCGCGGCCAGTTGGCAAGCGGAGCAGGAGCGGTTGCGGCCGCTGCCGGCCCTGCTGCCCGTGCCGTTTGACGTGGCGGTCACGCGCACGGTGCAGCGCGATTGCACGGTGGCGTTCGAGGGACGCGTCTACAGCGTGCCGTTCGTGTACTGTGGCCGTAGCGTGGAAGTGCGGGGCGGCGCCGAGGTGGTGCAGATGCTCTGCGAGGGTCAGGTGGTCGCCGAGCACCCACGGCACAGTCGGCAGCGGCTCTTGTTGGACCCCGCCCACTACGAAGGTCCGGGCGACGAGCGGGTGGCGCCGCCGGTGCCCTTGGGGAAACTGGGCCGGCGGCTGCAGGAGATCGTGTCCCAGCCGGTGGAGCAACGGCCGCTGGACCTCTATGCCGCGCTGGCGGAGGTGGCCCGATGAGTACCACCCCGACCAGTCCGCCCGCCAAAACCAGCAACGGCATGCCGCCGCTGGAAGTGGATGGCACGCGCGGCAAGCTGGTGCAGTTAGGCCTGGGACATGCGGCCGAAGCTTTGACCGAGGAGCTGTCCGAAGCGGTCAAGCACAACTGGCCCGGCCACCAGGTGCTGGACCGCTTGCTGGCCCGCGAGCTCGGTGCCCGCGAGGAGCGGCGCATCAAGACGTCCTTGAAGCTATCCAACCTGCCGGTGGGCCTGACGTTGGGCAACTTCGACTTTGGCTTTCAGCCGTCCATCGAGCGGCGGCAGATCGAGACCTTGGCGACGTGCGCCTTCATCCGCGAGCATGCCACCTTGCTGGTGCAGGGACCGCCGGGCGTCGGCAAGACGCATCTGGTGGTGGCCTTGGGCGTCAAGGCGATCGAGCAGGGCTTCAGCGTAGCCTTCTACCGGCTGGAGGAACTCTTGCACGAGATGCGCAAGGACGCCGGGGTGGCGCCGCAGGCCTTGCGGCGGAAGAAGTACTTCAACGTCGCCTACCTGGTGGTAGACGAGGTGGGCATGGAGCCGATGAGCCGCGACGACGCCAGCCTATTCTTCCGCCTGGTCAGCTATCGCTACCGGCGGGGGAGCACCGCGATCACCACCAACAAGAGCGTCAAGGATTGGCCGGGGATTCTCGCTGGCGACGAGGCCATGACGGCGGCGCTGTTGGACCGGCTGTTGCACAAGAGCGTGGTGCTGAACATCCGGGGACGCAGCTACCGGCTGCAGGAATTGGAAAACGTGCTAAAGTAGCACGCCGCGGACAGGGGATGAGGCCTTCGGCAGAACGGAGGTGCGTTTTCGGAGGCATGGCTCCGGCGTCCGATGACGGACAAGCAGTCCCCCTGGGCGCTCGTCCCAGGGGGAAGCAGCGCCATCGGCGCGCCGTCGGCCCGGTTATCCCTTGGTGGGTTGCGCGCCCGCAGAGCCCACCTCCGTTTCACCCGGCGTGCGCAAGGTAGCGTCAGGCCTGCGGACAGACAAGGCCAAGGAACGGCCCCGCGTCGTACAGCCGGTGCCAACCGGCGTCGATAGGGAAACAGGAGAAGCTGTCGAAGCTGCGAAACGCAAGGCGGCGGAGCAAAAGGCCCTGGATGGTCCAGGGCTACCGGTTAAGCTCGTAACAGTTCGTGTCCCCTAACCTCGTAAAGGTTCGTGTCCCTTGACAACGAAACCATCGACCAGTTTGACCGCTGTCTGGCGGAGGCGTACACACAGGCGGGGCATGATCTCGAGGACTTTCGCAGCTCCATCGCCGACATCACCAACGAGATGGTCCCCCTCTGCGGTGCACTGGCCCGCGTGGTGCTCGACCCTGCGGTCCCCGATGCCGAGCTGCGGCAGGCGATCTACCGACAGATCCCGGCCGCACAGCTCGAGCACGTCGTCGAGGAATCCCTTCGCATTGTCCGCCCCGACGAGGACAACGCCTTCGACTTCCTCCGCAGACGGTACGGCCACTTCCGCCACTTCGAGCCGGCGTTTCTGGCGGCGTTCCCTTTTCGATCCCACCTCGACCCGGACCCGCTCTTGGAGCCCGTGGACGTGCTCCGGCGCTTGCGTGAGCACCGGGGCCGAAACCTGCCCCGCGATACGGCCGTCGCTTTCGTGCCGCCGAAGTGGCGGTCCTATGTAATCGATAAGCGAGGACGGATCGATCGCGCGTACTTCGAACTGTGCGTACTCTCGGAACTGCGTGCGGCCTTGCGGGCTGGCGATATTTGGCTGGACTGGAGCCGTCGGTACGCTGCGGGATGCAACCTACGTGCTCGATGAGATTCTCGACAATGAGACCGAGCTACCGATCCTGGAGCACACAACGGACACGGCGGGGTACGGGCGAAGGTGCAGATGGCGAGCTTTTCCGCCTCGGTCAGCCAATGGTCGCGAGGCACCCAGGCGTTGTGCTCGTTGACCTGGCCAAAGCGTCCCCGCCAGTCCTCGTACTTGCTGCGGCCGATGCCGATCCAGGGCAGAAAGCGCGTGATCGGGAGGTCGGTTTTGTCCGACTAGGAGCGGACGAAATCGACGATCTGGTCGCGCATATCGTGGGGAAGCGATCACTCCGATCACGCCGTTATCGTACGCTACCCTGAGACTTCAGCGCCGCCTGAATAATCGCCACCGCTTCTGCGCCCCCTATTTCCTTCCTCGTGCCCGGCCGCTTGAGCAGCTCCTGCGCCAACACCCGGACCGCATGGACAAAGCCTGGCCTTGCTACCAATTCCTCCGCCAGCTGTGACAATTCTTTTCGCAGCTTTTCACGCTCCTGCTCGTCCGTGATCCGCGGCAACAGTCCTTCTTCAATAACCTCCCGGTCTACATCGCAGCATTCGGCATCGTACCGACCGAATAACTTCTCTTCGACCACCCGCCCTAAAGCCGCCACGATGGCGCAGGCACGCACTAAACCCCGTTCCACAGCCTCGCCGATCGTAAGGCCGGGGACATACTGACTGAGCATTGGAGTAATGTACACTGACCGGATCGGCATCCCCAACAAATACGCTCCTACCACGTGCCCGCTCTCGTGATGTGCTGCCACCGTGTAATCATAATCGCTCATCCTTCGTCCTTTCATCCAATGACAGAATCCAACTGCGAGGCTGCCTAACTTGTGGGCCACAAGCGGAGGTGAACGTCATCGCGGCTTGGCCCACCATTCCTAAGTTCAAAGTCCTTCTGTGCCTGGCCGCTCTCGTAGTACACCGTCACCCGAACACGATACCGTCCCTGTGGAAGACGCCAGTTCGGGTTCTTTCCACTATGCGCCGGCAGATAACTCTCGTTGGTAAAAATGTAGCAATCAGGATCGTTTTCCTGTTTGATTGCTATGGGAATTCTTTCATCGAGATGACTGTGCACGTCTGCCCGTCGCCCCTGGATGGCCCGCGGAAGATCAAACACGTTGCCAACCTGATTTCCCACTGCAAATTGAACTGTGGGCTCTGGTTGCGAGGACCATCGCGCAGGAATCTCCTCCCTAATTGCTGGTTCGCCATGCTCGCGAAACACTTCAATGGTCGCTCTACAAGCCCACGCCGGTCTGCGGCCCGGTCTATTCCGAACGACGATGTTATAGAATTCAAGATCGACGTTTTGTGCGCGGCTCATGTCCGCCACAAGATCTAGCAAGGGCTGGGCTCTTGCCTCCAGCCAGCGTCCTGCGATGACAGAGCCCACTATGCCCAAAACGAAGCCTATCGAGAGTGTTACAAGTTCTCCATAGCTTCCCCCTGCGACTGGCGGCTCAACCGCTGCCGGCACGGCTACCGCCAAGCTTCCAATTAATCCCAGCATCGCGAACGCCATGTTGGCTTCCCCTGAAAGTTCGAGCCCACATAGATTATCCTAGAGAATTCTGTTTTCTTTCCTCCTGCACTGCCGCAGCCGGTGGACCGTGTAATAATCCACCAGCGACGCATAATACGTGATGTTTTCCTTCGAGATGTTGAGGCACGGCAACAGCCGCTGCGACAGGTCGTACAGCGCTTGCATCTCCTCGCGACGCTCGGCTTCGCGCTGGATTTCCTGGTGGCTGAAGTCCTTTGGGTCGCGCTTGAGCAGAGTGATGGCGTGCAGCCCCTGCGGGTTTTCGAGCAAGCGGTCCAAGGCGGGTTAGCAGACGCGTCCACGTGCTGGTCCATGATCGCCGCCAGGCGGCCCTGCTCCTGCGCCAGCGCCCCACCGACGGCATCTTGCATGGTGCTGTATCCCGGAGCGACGATGCGCTGGTCTGCCAGCCAGCGCAGCAGTTCGCGAAAAACGTAAATCGGCTTGCTGCAGACGGCCGCGGCCCGCCGGGCGCGCTCCCTCAAGGCAGCGTGTTCTTTGGAACTCCACGCTCGGTAACCGGCATGCGTGAGAATCATGCGTTGCTGCTGGAGTCGGGTCACCTTGCTGATCTCGGGATCGGCGACCAGGAAACTTGGAAAATACCGTTCCTGTAGGAACCGGATGTCCTCGGCAGCTTCCTGCGGCTTAAAGACGAAGAACATCTTGCGCGCTTTGAAATACGCGGATTGCAGGATGAAATAGATCTTGGCGTTGATGAACCGCAGTTGTTCCATCGCCGCCTGCTCTGCGGGGGACAGCGCGAAATATTCAATCCGTTCTTCCTCCGTGAAGCATGGCCGCCCGTAGAGCGCGTCCATTTCCTCGTGGTTCAGGATGACGAGACGCTTTCCGGGATTGTCTATCGTTTTTTCCATGTCGCAAAACTCCTCCGTTCTGCGACGCGGGCGTGCCAGAAAGCACACCGCAAGTTGTTCTTGTTGCAAATCTTGGCCGCAGAATGCTCTGGTTGCGCGACATCATGTGCAACGCCTTTTACTCCTTATGCATATCGGCTACGCCAGAGTATCTCCTGATGACTAGAACCTCGAATGGAGAGAGGCAGGGTGCGATCGAATCTGCCAGGAAAAGCTGTCCGGTGCGAACCGCCAGCGGCCCGAGTGGGCGAGAATGCTTGAGGTGCGATTCGGGCGGCCAGCCAGCCTGACCACGGAACAAGCTGCGCTCGCCAGACGGCTGCTGGATGAGGGGCAATCCGCCAAGGAGGTCGCCAAAATGTTTGGCGTCAACCGCTCGACCATCTACCGGACGGCAGCAGCGGAGGAAAAGCAGCTATCCAGCAAGGTGGCTTGATCGCTTATGGTGGTCTTCTATAGGGTTACGGCCCAACTATACCTTTTCGCGGGGATATGCAAAAAACCCCAAGCTCCGGCTTACCTGAGGACCGATCCCGCTATCGGGATCTGGATGTCCCGATCCGTGTTGGCGCCGAACCAAGAAAGGGCTCATTCCCCATGCCGAAACCCACAACCGGACGAAGCACCAGCCGCACCATCAGCGGCCGCGCTCATAGTCCGCCTATAGTTCCGCGCGACCAGCCCTCACAAAAGGGCCAGAGATCACGCTTGTTTTGGGACTAGAAGAATACGTACGATGCCCCAAACTGAGCCGCGTAGACTCCGAGCAGCACACTGCTGATCCCAACAACTACCGCCGCGACCGGCGCCCATAGGCTCTAAGTCCCGCCGATCCAAGGCAATCGCATCTTATTTCCCAGAAAATGCGG
>DATGIQ010000093.1:0-8283 GCA_035295665.1 Gemmataceae bacterium
ATCCGTTGCCACGCGAGAAGTTCTACGTCCCCGCTTCGGTGCTGCGGGTGCATGTGCAACCGACGAACCCGCTGGCATGGGGCTTGACCGAAGACGTGGATGTGCTCTTCTCGGCCAGCCCGACGTTTCGCCTCCTCGACAGCGCGGCGTCGGTCGGAATGCGGCGTGTAGCCTGGTTCGACACGGACAGGCCATTGCGCAGCGGTTGGGCTTGGGGACAGGAACACCTCAAGGATGGGATCGCCATTGCAGAGTCCCAAGTCGGCAAAGGAAAACTGGTGCTGTTCGGACCACAAATTCTCTTCCGTGGACAGCCACACGGCACATTTAAATTCTTCTTCAACGGCATTATCAACGCGGCCATGCCACAGTGAGGCGAGCAACTCAGAACCATTCCGGTCGGGCCTGAGTCACTCCATAAGCTCATGCAATTCTGCTTGAGCTTGATACCAAGTGTCTGTTGTGTTCCAGCCTTGGCCAGCCAGAGGCATTTGTATCTGCTTCGTAGGACACCTAGAATTGGGAGTCCACGTGTGTCACGTGTGCAGTGTTGCAGTTATTCCCCCGGAAGAGAAGGACTCCCTATGAGCTTATTCCGACTCGCCCTTCGGCTGGGTGCGCCCCGCCGCAAGCCATACCTCCGAATCGAATCTCTCGAGGACCGCACGCTCCTCTCAATCTTCGGCTTTGCGCATACGAATTTGATCAAGCAGCCGGCCGGACAAATGGGTCCGCTTGATACGCCAGGACCCACGGGTTACACGCCGGCGCAAATTCGCCATGCCTATGGATTCGACCAGATCAACTTCAACGGCGTCGCCGGGGATGGATCGGGTACGACGATTGCCATCGTGGATGCATTCGACGATCCAAACATTGCCTCGGACCTGCACCAGTTCGACACGACGTTCCATTTGAGCGATCCGGTTTTTACCAAGCTCAACCAGAGCGGCGGCGCCACTTACCCCGCGGCTAACTCGGGCTGGGCCAGTGAGATCGCCCTGGACGTGGAGTGGTCCCACGCCATTGCCCCCAAGGCCAACATCCTCCTGGTCGAGGCCAACGATAACTCAACCAGCAACCTGTTCAGTGCCGTCCGTTTTGCCGCCAATCAACCGGGTGTCGTCGCGGTTTCCATGAGCTGGGGTGGCGGGGAAGATCCGAGCGAAATCTACTACGACAGTCTCTTTCTCACGCCGAGTGGCCATCAGGGCGTTACGTTCCTCGCTTCCTCCGGCGACAATGGCTCACCCGTGGAATACCCGTCGATATCGCCCAACGTCCTGTCGGTCGGCGGCACGACGCTGAACCTGGATGGTCAGGGCAATATCCTGACCGAATACGGCTGGGACGGGAGCGGCGGCGGTATCAGTGGGTACGAAGCGCAGCCTTCCTACCAAACGAATGTGGTCACGCAGACCAGCAGCAACCGCACCAACCCCGACGTTGCCTATGATGCGGATCCTTACACCGGCTTCCCGGTGTATGACTCGTATAACAACGGAACCCTCGCACCGTGGTCGCAATTTGGCGGCACCAGCGATGCTGCACCGCAATGGGCGGCCCTCGTGGCCATCGCGAACCAGGGCCGCGCCGCTGCCGGTCTCGGCTCCCTCAATGGACGCAGTCAGCTTCTCCCGCTGCTCTACCAAGTTTCGCAGGCGGATTTCCATGATACCGCGAGCGGCTCGAGCGGCGGCTACCCGATTTTTACTGCTGGAGCGGGCTACGACCTCGTCACTGGCCGGGGCACACCGGTAGCGCCCAGGCTCGTGGCCGACTTGGTCGGTACCCCGCTGGCCCCCACGGCCACCCACTTCAGCATTAGTGGTGCCCCGGTCTCCACCACGGCAGGTTCGACCTTCACCATCACCGTGACCGCGCTGGACCAGAACAACAATCCCGTCACGGGCTACCTGGGCACGGTCCACCTCAGCAGCACCGACACCCAGGCCGGGCTGCCACCGAACTACCCGTTCACCACCAGCGATAGGGGCAAGCATACGTTCATGGTGACTTTGAGGACGGCCGGGAGCGATACGATCAAGGTCAGCGATGCCTCGACCTCCTCGATCGCCGGTTCGGCCACCGTGAGCGTTTCGGCCGCGAAGCCCTCCAAGCTTGCGTTTGGCCAACAACCGACGAACGCAATGGCCGGCAGTACCATCACGCCGGCCGTCACGGTGCGAGTATTGGACGCTTACGGCAACCCGGTCACAAGCGATAATACCGACCAGGTCGGCCTAACGTTGATCAATGGTGCCACCGGCGCTACCCTCAGTGGCACGATGCCCGTGACCGTGAGCAATGGCATGGCCACGTTCAGCAATCTGTCCGTGAACCTGGCGGGATCGGGCTATGCCTTGGGAGCCAGCGCAGGCGGCCTTGCCGGCGCATCTTCAAGCACGTTCACCATTGCTCCTGCTCCTGGAAAGCCGGATCATCTGGCTTTCGTCCAGCAGCCAACCAACGCCGGTATCGGCGCCCAGATTGCGCCGGCCGTGACAGTGGAAGTCCTGGATGCGAACAACCTCCTGGTTGCAAACGATAACACGGACCAGGTCAGTCTGGCGTTGACCAATGGACCCACGGGCGCTACTCTCAGCGGCACGAGCCCGGTGACAGTCAGCGGCGGCCTAGCCACCTTCAACGATCTATCGGTTAATTTGGCGGGAACCGGCTACACCCTGGTGGCCAGCTCCGGCAGCTTGAATTCGGCGACCTCCGCAAGCTTCAGCGTGGTGGCTGCTCCTTCGGTATCGGTGATCGAAGATTTTGAGCATAGCCTGACGCCGTACCGCTCCACCAGCTTCTCGTGGTACAAAACGACGACACCTGCCGCCCACGACGGGGCCTTCGGCCTCGATATGTCCAACAGCTATGGCTGGATCTATCGGACCGACGCGGGTGCCCAAGTCCAGCAAGGGGAAACCCTGTCGGTGTGGGTGCAGGCCACGACGTTTGCGGTCGGTCGGGCTTACTTCGGGTTTGGCGCATCGGCTAGCGGAACGCTTTCCCTGGTCATGGCAACGGATACCCACCAGCTGATCCTTCAAGACAACAGTGGTTTCGGCTTCACGAACCTGGCGGCCACCACCCAGGTCTTCTCGCCCAGTCACTGGTACCGGCTGGAAGTCGCCTGGGGCGTGGGCGGTAGCATTACCGGCCGGGTGTATGACAGCACCGGCACGACGCTTCTCGCCAGTGTGCAGGCCACCGACAACCGAGTTACGGCAGGCGGCATCGCCTTCCTGGCGACTTCCTACGACAAGTACTTCGACACGGTCACGGTATCGAACACCGCCAGTCCGCACACCGTCGCGCTCGGGAATGGTGCTTCACCATCCAACGCCCTGGGCGCGGCGTCGGCGCTCTTGGCCCAGCCTGGAGCGGAGACTCCACCGCTGGGATCGGCCAGTGAAACGGTTGTTCTCACCACAGCCGGCCCGCTCGCACCACTCAGCCAGGGATCCGATATCGGCGGTCATCGTGCGGTTGTAGATGCCATCACGGCAGCGCACCCTACCGAGTCAGGCGCGAGCCTGGACACGGCAGGCTGGACGCTGGCCTGGCACGAACAGATCACGACCGATGCTTATTTCGCTACGATGAGCATGCTGAGCTAACAACGGAAGAGATCGCAAAGCAACGAAGGAGGGCTGCCTCTCTTGAGGGGCAGCCCTCCTTTCCGTTCCGCCTGCCTTCCGGGAAGGGGGTCTACTGCGATCCGTAGACTTCCAGCTCATTGAGCCCGACATTATTGCTGGCATGGTAGGAGTCGAGCGCGGTGAATTGCAGATACCGGAATCGTTGCCCAGCGGTGGTCAAGCCGTTGGTCGAATCAAAGATGTCCGGCGGGATTTCATCGGGGCAGCTGATGCCATCGACGCTCGAAAGCGTGCCTACCAGGATCGTGACCGGGTTCACGAGATTCGTGATGCTGCGGGTCCCGCTGGCATCACTGCATACCTGAATGTCCAGCGACGCATCAATTTGAAAATCCATGGTATTGCGATCGTTGAACTGCGCATTGTGCGTGTTCCGCAAATGGATCTCCGTGATCAACGTGGGAGCCTCGAGGTCCAGCGTCAAGGTTTGATTGATTTTACCTTCGGCGCCGATCCAGTAACTGGAGATGCCATTGCCCCCTTCGTTCTGGTCCAGTTCACAGACGTTGCCGTCGGTGATATTACTGCCGGCATATTGCAGTCCTGGATCGAGTTTATAGACTGGGGCACTGCTCCATTGACTGCTCTCGTCGATGACCGGCTTGTTCAGGGCCAAGTTCATGCTCTGGGCCTGCGCGGGAGCGCCGTAAATGCCTAGCAGCGCGACCGCCAAGACGAATAGGCAGCCACGCCAAAGAGCCGTTCTCATCAGAGTCTCCTTCGTGTTTAGGGATTTCGTGCTTTCTTGCCTTTACCCTGTTCTGTGCAATGGCGTTTCTTCAAGAAAACAGGCGGGAATCAACCGGAACTCCAAGGCATCAAGGTCCTCCGTAGACGCGGGTACAAGGACTCTCCCATCGTGCATGGGAATGGTAGGCTGCGGCCAAACATTTCCTGTATCAGGGGAATTCTGGTTCCTATCCTATCCGCGGCGAGCGGCGAATGAAAAGCAAAAACATTGGTTTCGCGAAAAAATTATGCCCGTGGCCAATTCTTTCATCTTTCCGCACGAATTCGTTTTTCCTTGACGGAGCCTTCAGCGGGCGTTTAACTGGTCTGGGGCATTGATGGGGACTCCTTCTATCCTGAGCAGATTTCGCCATGAAAAGACGTTTGCTTTTCTGCCTTGTCTTTGCGCTTGCTCCCAGCGATCGGCTGTTCGGGCAAAACGACCAGCGGCCGGTCCCGTCGAGTACCAAGGCTGGCGAAGTTCCCGCCGGCCTCCTGGAGGCGATTCATGACAAGGACCCGCGCGTGCGGCTTCAGGCGGCCCAATTGCTGGTCCCGATGGGGGAAGGAAAAGCGGTCTTGCCGGTCGTCCAAGAACTGCTGAAGACCCCGGATCCCGGCATCCGTCTGGAAGCCTCCCTGCTCCTGAAACAACTCAGCTCCGCCCAGCTGGCCACACAGTTGAAGGATCCGGAGCCTTCCGTCCGCCTGAAGGCGGCGCAAGCGTTGTGGCAGAAGGGGGGCGCGGATGCGAACGATGCCCTCCCCGTTTTGGTGGAGCTGTTACGTAGTCCGCGGCAAGATCTCCGCCTTTCCGCCGCTCTGGCACTTTCCCAACGGGGCGGCCGGGAGGCGAAAGAGGCGATTGCTGTACTGGTCCAGGCGCTCGGAGATCCGCAACCCCGTGTTCGCCTGGAAGCTGCCCAACGGCTGATACAGATCGGTGCGGCGGAAGCTCGCTCCTTAGCCCCTGTGTTGGTCGAACTGTTACGCGATTATGCGACGGTGCTGGGCGCGCGTCCCGGCATGTTACTCGGGCAAATGCGGGCTGCCGATCTCCGTGCGGCCACGCCGGCCCTGCTTGAAGCGCTCCAGCATCCGCAGCCAGCGGTTCGCTGCCAAGCGGCCCTGATTCTTTTGCGGATCGGGGCAGCGGAAACGCAAGCCACGATCCCCATACTGATCAATCTGCTGAAGGACCGCAATCCCCAGCTCCGGCTACAGGCTGCGCAGGCCCTCGGTAAAATCGGCCCGGAGGCCAAGGCTGCGCTGCCGGCCTTGATCGAGCTGCTCGACGATGCGCTCCCCGTCGCTCCGAGCACGCAGCCGATGTTCCGACACACAAACCCCGATCCGGTGGCCATGCTCGCCGCCGAGGCGCTGAGCCAGATGGGTCCTGATGCCGTCGCTCCGGTTCTCAACACGTGGCAACAAGAGGAATCGGTCGCTCGGCCAGGCGTACTCCGGGCCCTTGCCCAATTCGGTCCGGCCGCCAAGCCGGCCGCCCCGAAACTCCTCCAGGCGTTAACTAACCCCGAGGAGCGGATTCGCGAGCTGGCTGCCCAGGCCCTTTTGCAAATCGGCACGGATGCGGTGCCGCTCTTGACGCACGCTGTGGAGGGAGCCGACCCCCATCTGCGTCGAGCGGCTGCCAGGATTTTGGGCGCTGTGGGCGCGCCGGCCAAGGATGCAATCCCTTCCCTGAGCCGGGCGCTGCAGGATCCGGATCCCGAAACGCGTGTGCAGGCAGCACAAGCACTCTGGGAAATCGATCATTCGGCCGAGCGGGTAATCCCCGCTTTGCTCAATGGATTGCGCGATAAAAATGTGGTGTTGCGTCGTTTGAGTGCCACGATCCTTGGTCAAATCGAGTCGGTGCCCCCCCATTCGATTTTCGATCTCCAGGCTGCGCTGATGGACCCGGAGACGGCAGTGAGAGTCAATATCGCGGCCTGCCTTTGCCAAATGCCGGGGCACACCCGGGAAGCCGTTCCCGTGCTTATCACCGCGCTGAAGGACAAGACCGTTCGATGCCAGGCGGCAGAAACGCTCGGGAAAGCCGGGCCGGCAGCCAAGGAAGCCATGCCAGCCCTTCTGATCGCGTTGCGGGACGATAGCCGGGATTTCACATTCGCCGCCTGCGTCGGCATGGCTGCGGAACGGATCGCGGGCTCTGAAGGGATCGATGGCCTGGTGCGGGAAATCGGCAGTTCGCCGAAGCGGTCCCGCCCCGTGTTCGTCCACGCCCTTGGCCAAACCGGTCCGGCGGGCCTGGTGCCTTTGATTCAGCGACTCAATGATGAGGATGCCGCCGTCCGGGTCGTGGCGATTCGATCGCTTGGTCGCAAGGGCCGGAATGCCGCCGAGGCCATGCCCGAGTTGATCAAGGCGTTACGGGATCGGGATCCGCAGGTCCGCCGGGAGGCGTTTCGGGCCGTGGAACAGATCGGCCCTACGTCCCAGGCTGTCATTCCGGCGTTGACAGAGATATTGAACGGTGACGCTGGCGCGGAACGCATCCTTGCAGCCGAAGCGTTGGCCAGGTTCCCTGCACATAGGAAGCGGGCGGTCGCTGCCCTGGTCGAGATGGTGCGGACCGATAGCTTGGGCCTTCGCCGCCAGGCCATCGTCGCCTTGGGCCGGCTTGGCCCCAAGGCCCGTTCCGCCGCGGCCACATTGGCGGTGGCCCTCGATGCCCCGGACGCCACCGTTCGGCTGGAAGCAGCCTTAGCGCTAGCCCAAACGGGGGCGGACGCCCAGGCAGGCCTGCCCGTTTTGCTTGAAGCGGTCCGCGAGAGGAATCTTCCGTCCCGCAGCCGGGCGATGGAAGCCTTGGCCAGCCCGGGCTTGAGGACCGCGACGGCTGTGTCCGCCCTCACCCGAGTGCTATGGGAGGAAGGGCCAAACCGGGCCAAGGCTGCGGAGATCCTCGGCCGAATGGGGACGCTCGCCAAGCCGGCTGTTCCAACGCTTTCAAACCTGGTGAAGAGGCCGGACCCTGAAGTCCGTATCCAGGCAGCCCTGGCTCTGTGGAAAGTGGACAACCAGACCGAGGAGGCCGTGCGCGTGCTTGTCCAGGAGCTGAAGACTCGTGGGACGCGCGGCTTCGCCGGTTCGCTGCTTCTCTCTGCCCGCCCTGCAACCCTGTCAAATCCGCCCGCAGTGCCGCCTTGTCAGCAAGCGGCCGAGGCCCTAGGCCAAATGGGATCGGCGGCCCGGACGGCAGTGCCATCGTTGCGACAAGCCCTTGCAGATCCGGATGAGGCCGTCCGATCCGCAGCCGCCCTGGCATTGCAGAAAATCGGCGCGTGATGCAAACTTCAAGGGCCCATCGGAATGACAATGTGCGTCAGCACTTGCTCGAGGAGTTGCTTCCCTTTCGGATCGGCGGGATTCAACTGGTTGGCATTGCAGCCGGTCTGCCTGGCGGGAACACTCCAACTCACGGCCCGAGGGAAATCACAACCTGTTTTGCCGCCAGAGCAAAAAGTTTCTTTGGCCTTGGGTTCTGCGGATCGAGCTGGGCCGCGTTTTGCAAATGGACCAGTGCCCGAATGGTTTGCCCTTGCTGGGCGAGCAGCGTGCCCAAGTCCAGATGTGCCTGCGCATAATTGGGCCGGTACCGCAAGGCCGTCTGGAAGGCCCGGATCGCGCCAGCCCGATCGCCGTCTTGAGCCAGGCAATGGCCCAGAAGATAGTAGGCCTGGGCATCCGGCTTGAGCTCCGTTACTTTGCGGAAACAGGCGGCCGCGGCACGCCGGTCCTTCAGCGTGAACAAGGCCATTCCCAGATGGAACTGTGCCTCAACCGAATCCGGCATCAAGCGGATGGCGTTGCGCAGGGCTTCCACGGCAGGAGGGAGTTCCTTGCGTTTCAGAAAGGCTTT
>DATGIQ010000094.1:0-21297 GCA_035295665.1 Gemmataceae bacterium
TTTGGAAGGCATCAACAACAAGATCAAGACGATGAAGCGTCAAGCCTATGGCTTCCGCGACAAAGAATTCTTCAAACTCAAAATCCTTGGCCTCCACCAAACAAAATACGCTCTAGTCGGATGAACCCATCCTGGTTTTCACACCGGATCTCGACAAGGGGAATACGGCCAAAATCAGTTGCACCAGTCCGGTGAAGGAGGGCCACTACGATCTCGAAACCAACGGAATCACCCGAGCCGAGTCTGGAGCGGGGGTTCCGCTCGGCTGGTACAAGGTGACGTTGAGGGTCCTGGATCTGGGAACCAAGAAACACCCGCAGGCGCCGATCAACGTCCATGATAAATACAAGAGCGTCGAGAAAACCCCGTTGGCGGTCGAGGTGAAGGACAATCCCGAACCCGGTACGTATGACTTCAAGATGACCAAATGACCTCTCCATGAGACGATCCATCCACCTCTTCCCGGCGGGGTTGCGTGGGCTCCTTTCCTATCGCATCCCGATCAGGACCGTCCATCTCGGCAAGGTGTTTGCGTGTCTTTCGATCCTCGGCGTAGCCGGCCTCAGTTATGTAGCCGGGGCGGCCGTGATGTTCTTCCAACTTCCGTCTTCCGATTTTTTGTATCAGGCGTTCACAGGGAGCAAGGCCTGGCACGAACGGGGTAAGCCGGTGGTCAACCCCTTCATCCCTCCCGAAACGGACGTGCCGGAAGGGACAACCGTCGACCAACAAGACCAAACTTACGACGGATTCACTCTCCTCACGACGACCCAAGGGGCACGGGCCACCCTCCTCGACATGCGTGGGAACGTGATCCATCAATGGGCGCTGCCGTTCAGCCAGGCTTGGCCTCGCCCGCCCCACGTCCAGGACACCCTTCGTGACGAACAGATTCATTGGTTTCGCTGTCATTTGTTTCCGAACGGCGACTTGCTTGCCATCTATCAAACGGAGAGCGACACGCCCTGCGGGTATGGTTTGGTGAAACTGAATAAGGACTCCAAGCTGCTGTGGAAATATGCGGGGCGCGTTCATCACGATCTCGATGTGGACGAGCATGGCACGATTTACACGCTGACTCAAGAGCTGAAACGCCAAGCCCCGGCTGGCCTGGATTATCTCCCCACTCCCTATGTTGCGGACTCCCTTGTTGTCATCACTCCCGACGGACGGGAGGTGGAACGAGTTGCCGTTGAGGAAGCAATCCGCGATTCGGCATACTCGCTACTGTTGTCCACGGCGATCGCCGAACAGGCGATTCCCTCCGGTGGCGGGAGGCGGGCGGCCAGCGGCGGGACAATCCCATCACCCACCACTTCATCCTTCGAATTATTCTTGCAGCCCTCCAAGGGCGATCTCTTCCATACCAATAGCGCCAAGGTTCTGACCGCGGCGTACGCGGGGAAGTTCCCTCTATTTCAGGCGGGCCAGGTACTCCTCTCCCTCCGCAGCCTCCATTGCTTAGTGGTCCTGGACATGCGCAAACGCTCCGTGGTCTGGGCGGCCCTGGGGCCGTGGAGGATTCAGCACGACGCGGAGTTCTTGGGCAATGGGCATCTGCTTTTGTTCGATAATCATGGCTGGAACAAGGGGTGCCGGATCATCGAGTACGATCCCGTGACACAAGCCATCCCCTGGGTTTATTCAGATGTAGATTCTGGCCCGTTCCACGCGGCCTTCCGCGGCATGAAACAACGGTTGCCTAACGGCAACACGCTGATCGTCGATCCGGACCATCGCCGGCTCTTTGAAGTGACGCAGGGCAAAGAACTGGTCTGGGAATACTTCTGCCCATTGCCTCCTGTTCCGGTGAACCAAACGGGTGGCGGGTGGCGGGTGGCGGGTGACGGGAGGGACGCACCGCCTGCCACTCACCATGCGATCACCGGTGCGCGGCGGTACAATGCGGATGAGTTGACCTTCCTGAAAGGGGTGGCCCGTGCGCGGCCGTAAACTTTCTCCGATGTACAAGGTCTTGTTCGCACTGGCTGTTCTGTTGCTAGGAGCGAGCCCAGCGATGGCCTACGTCGGCCCGGGGGCGGATGTCACGTTCATCAGTTACGCCATGACCCTCCTGGTGTGGGTCCTGGCGGCGTTCTCGGCCGTCCTCCTGTGGCCGGTCCACGCCTTGCTGGGCAAGATTCGCCGTCGGCGGCTGGCGCGGGACGCGAGAGGAGACCAGGAACCAGAGAAGAAATGATGGCCATTTCCGGCAACCAACCGCTCACCGTACTTCTTCCTTCCGCCACCCGCCACCCGTCACCTGTCACGCGCGATCCATTTTACGTTCCTCCCTTTCTCGATGTTCTCGGTTCGTTGGTTGACCGTTTCCATAAACTCTGGCTCGGACTTGGGCGGCTCGAATCAAGGCTTCTGGCGGAACCACTGAACGCGGTCTCCGTGAGGATGCCGGTTTACGTTTGCGGGCTGGCCCGTTCGGGGAGCACGGTGCTGCACGAAATCGTGGCCTCTGCTCCGGCCGTTGCCACCCATCGGGTCAAGGATTACCCGATGGTGTACACCCCCTACTGGTGGCGTCAGGCGACGGCTCGACAGCGGCCAACAGCTCCACGTGAACGGGTCCACCAGGATAGGGTGCTGATCACGCCTCAAAGCCCCAATGCTCTTGAGGAAATGCTCTGGATGGCCTTTTTTCCCCGCTGCCACGACCCGTCGGTCAACAACCAGCTGGGGGCGGGCAGCAGCCACCCCGCGTTTGAGGCGTTTTATCGCGCGCACCTGAGAAAACTCCTGCTTGCCGAGCGGGCGACCCGCTATGTCGCCAAGGCGAACTATCATGTTGCCCGCCTCGCCTATCTCGTTCGACTTTTCCCAGACGCCAAGATCCTTCTCCCGGTGCGCGCACCGGCCAGCCACATTGCTTCTTTGGTTCGGCAACACCGATGGTTCTGCCAGGGCCAGCGGAGGCATCCGCGGGCGTTGACGTGGATGCAGCGCTCGGGCCATTTCGAGTTTGGCCGCGACCGCCGGCCGATGAACCTGGGAAACAGCGAACGGGTGCGGGCGATCCAGCACGCGTGGGCGCTGGGCGAGGAAATCCGTGGCTGGGCCTGGTACTGGGACATGGTCCACGGCCATCTCGTCCGCTTGCTCGATGACGATGTGCAGGTTCGGGCCGCCACGAAGGTTGTGTGCTTCGAGAATTTGTGTGCCCGGCCGGCGGAAACCATCCGGGCTATCCTGCATCATTGCGACTTACCGGACCAGGAGCGGATCATCGCACAATTTGCGCCGTCGATCCGCTCTCCCGATTATTACCAGAGCCCCCTCTCCTCGGCAGAGCTGGCGTTCATCCACGAGGTGACCGCCGCCACCGTGACCGCCCTGCGGGGTGTGCAATAGGCGTCTGCGCAACTCCATCGTGGTCCGGTTGGTTGTGTCGGCTGCGTGGCGGTTCGCACAACCGCGCGGGCACATCAGCGCGGTTGTGCGAACCGGCGCAGCCAGGACTCCTTAATCAGATTTCTTCCAGCGTAGGATCGGCTCCTTGGCCGCGCGCACCTCATCCGGCCGGCTGATGCCGAGGCTGTGCGGAGCCTGGTGCAGGAATTCGGGCTCCTCGCTGCGGATGCGCAGCAACGCTTCTGCAAAGGCATCCAGCGTTTCCTTGCTCTCGGTTTCCGTTGGCTCGATCATGATTGCCTCGGGCACCACCAGCGGGAAGTAAACGGTCGGCGCATGGTAACCAAAATCCAACAGCCGTTTGGCGATGTCCATGGCGCTGATTTTCCGCTCGCGCCGTAAGCTTCGGGCACTGGCGACGAACTCGTGCATGCAGCGGTCGCCGTAGGGCACCTCGTATTCCTTCTTGATCCGCGCGAGCAGGTAGTTGGCGTTCAAGACGGCATTGGTGCTCACTTCACGTAACCCCTGCGCCCCCAGAGTCCGGAGATAACAGTAACCCCGTACCAGGATGCCGACGTTACCGAAGAAGCTGCGTACTCGACCGATCGACTTCGGCCGATCGTAATCCAGGCGGAAACCAGCGTCGGTTTGCATCACCAGCGGCGCTGGCAGAAAAGGGGCCAGGTTGGCCCGCACGGCAATGGGCCCGGCTCCCGGTCCGCCGGCTCCGTGCGGACCGGTAAACGTCTTGTGGACGTTGTAATGCATCATGTCCACGCCGAAGTCCCCGGGCCGGGTCCAGCCCAGGATAGCGTTCATGTTCGCGCCATCCAGATAGACGAGGGCCCCTTGCCGATGCAGCAACTCTGTGATGGCCGCGATCTGATCATCGAACAGTCCCAACGTGTTCGGATTCGTCATCATGAACACGGCGGTACGTTCGTCGAGCTTGGTCCCCAGGTCCTGCATGTCCACCATGCCCCGGCTGTTGCTCTTGATTGTGACCGCATCGAAGCCGGCGATGGCCGCGCTCGCCGGGTTGGTGCCGTGGGCGCTATCGGGAATCAGGACCCGGGAGCGCTTCTCGCCGCGATCCCGAAAATAAGCGGCCGCGACGAGCAGGGCCGTCAATTCGCCATGAGCCCCCGCGGCCGGTTGGAGTGCGACGGCATCGAGACCGGCGATCTCGGCCAAGATGGTCTGCATCTGCCAAAGCAGCTCGAGCATTCCCTGGCATGATTCGTCGCACTGCAAGGGATGAAGGTCGGCAATCCCCGACAGCCCCGCCAGTCGTTCGTGCCGCTTCGGATTGTACTTCATGGTGCACGAGCCGAGCGGATAGAAGTTTGTGTCGATCGACATGTTCCGCGTCGACAAATTGACGAAATGGCGGACGAGGTCGATCTCCCCGACTTCGGGCAAAGGTGGCGGTGCCGCGGTCAAGGCGCTCTGGGGAAGCAAATCCTTGGCTTCGGGCACCGGCACATCGCAGGATGGCAGCCGATGCGTCCGGCGACCCGAATGGCTCAGTTCGAAGATGAGTTCCGTCGATTGCGTTCGCCGCATGGTTGCTTAGGACCTAACCCTTCATGGCCTGTGCGAAGGCCTTTACCAGGCCATCGATCTCCCCTCGTGTACGCTTCTCTGTCACGGCAACGCTCATCCCATCGGCGAGCGTCGGATACCAGCGACCCAGTTCCAGGCCGCCGTGGTAACCATGCTGCAAAACGCGGCCAAGGATGCTCGACACCGTGCCTTCGATGGTGAGCGTGAATTCTTTGAAGAACGGCCGCGCAAACTTCAGCTTCACTCCGGGCAGATGGGTCAGTTGCTGGGCGGCATAGTGGGCTTTCCGCGCGCACAGCTCTGCTGTTTCCTTTAATCCTTGCGGACCCAGCGCGGCCAGATAAACGGCAGCCTTCAAGGCCATCAAGCCTTGATTCGTACAGATGTTGCTCGTCGCTTTCTCCCGGCGGATGTGTTGCTCGCGCGTTTGTAGAGTCAGAACCCAGCAGCGTTTTCCGTTGCGGTCCACCGTCTGGCCAACCAGCCGGCCGGGCATCCGGCGCACAAACTTTTCCTGGCAAGCGAGAATGCCCAAGAAGGGCCCGCCATAGACCATGGGGTTGCCCAAGCATTGTCCCTCGGCCACGGCAATGTCCGCACCATATTCGCCGGGTCGCTTTAACAACCCCAGGCTGATTGGGTCAAAACTGACGATAAAGAGAGCACCCCGGGCGTGTGCCGTCTGAGCCAATGCTTCGACTTCTTCCAGCCCGCCGAAAAAGTTCGGATGCTGGACCACGACGCACGCCGTCTCATCATCCACCGCCTGCTTCAGATCCGCTGGATCGAGGAACCCCTGGGGCGTCGGCAAGGTCTCGACGCCGGCATCCAGGTTCGCCAGGTACGTACTCAAGATCTGGCGGTGTTCCGGATGGACGCTTTCGGCAATGAGGACTCGGCCATAGCGCTGCGTAACGGTTCGCGCCATGAGCACGGCTTCCGTCACGGCACTGCCGCCATCGTAAAGACTGGCGTTGGCCACGTCCATGCCGGTGAGCTGGCAGATGAGCGTTTGATACTCGAAGAAGGCTTGCAGGCTTCCCTGGCTGGCTTCGGCCTGGTAGGGCGTATAGGCCGTGTAGTATTCGCTGCGGCCAGCGACCGCATCAACGACGGCCGGGATGAAATGATCATAGCAGCCACCGCCCTGGAAGCAGACGCTGTTCAACGCGGCCCGATTCCGCGATGCCAGTTCCTGCATGTGCTGGGTCAATTCCAGCTCGGTCAGGGCAGGAGGTACGTCCAACGGCCGCTTCAACTGGAGCGCAGCCGGAATGGGCCGAAAGAGATCGGCAATCGAAGCCGCACCGATTTCGGCCAGCATCGCGCGTTGCTGATCGGCCGTATTCAAAACGTAGGACAAGCCAATCTCCTCAAGAGTCCGTAATTCATGGTCCGTAGCAGGCTGGCTACGGACTACGGACTGCTAGTGAATCAATGCCCTTCCGAGGCGATCTGTTTCTCATACTGAGCCAGCGATTGCAAGTGGTCAAGGGTGGTGCCGGGCTCGATCTTGATTTTTACCAACCAACCCTTCACGTACGGATCCTTGGCGATGCGGGCCGGATCGTCGAGGAGCTTCTCATTCACCTCGGCCACTTCGCCGTTGACGGGGGCGTACAGGTCGCTGACCGCCTTGACCGATTCGATCTCGCCGAAGCTCTCCCCGGCGAACGTGTGGTCGCCCACCTCCGGCAATTCGATGTAGACCACGTCGGTCAGCTGGTCAACCGCAAATTGCGTGATGCCTACCGTACAGATATCGCCCTCCAGCTTGGCCCATTCGTGTGTCTTGGCATAACGAAGCGATTTGGGATCCATCGGACTCTCCAGAGCTATCCGGAATCAAGGGGTGCGCTTGTAAAACGGCATCGGGACGACGCGGGAAGGCACTGCCTTGCCGCGCACATCCACGTCGCAAACGGTACCCGGCGCAAGATAGGCCGGTTCAAGGTAAGCCATCGCGATGGTCTTGGCCAGGGTCGGTGAGAAGGTGCCGCTGGTGACGCGGCCGATCGGCCGGCCTTCTCGTGTTACCGCGGCGCCTTCACGAGCGATTCGCTTCCCTTCCAGCTCCAAGCCGGCGCGCTGGGGCCGAGACTTATCCTTGGCCTTTTGGACCAATGCGGTTCGGCCGACGAAATTGCCTTTGTCCAGTTTGACGGCCCAGCCGAGGCCCGCCTGGAACGGGTCGGTCTCCTCACTCAGCTCATGACCGTAGAGTGGCATGGCCGCCTCCAGGCGAAGCGTGTCGCGCGCCCCCAGGCCACACGGCTCGGCCCCGCGCTGGAGCAGTTCTTCCCACGCCTGGCGACCTTGCTCCGCAGGGACGATCAGCTCGAAGCCATCCTCCCCCGTGTAGCCGGTCCGGCTGACGATGCTTGGTTGATCGCGGTAAGTCGTTCGCGTCCCGTAGTAGTATGGCAAGGAATCGACCGCGGCAGGGGTTATGCCGCGGCAGAGTTCCACAGCTTTGGGTCCCTGAATCGCAATCATGCACGTCTCGCGTGTCCGATCCTGAACGGCCGCCGGCCCCGAACCTTGGTGCTGCGCGATCCAGGACAGGATTTTTTCGCGGTTCGAGGCGTTGACGACCATCTCCCGGCCATCGGGCCAACCGTAGACCAAAACGTCATCAAGAATGCCACCTTGATCGTTGCAGACCAGCCCATAGCGGATCTGTCCAGGCTTGAGCGTGACGGCGTTGTTGGTAAAGAGATTCTGAACCAGCTCGATTCCCCGCGATCCAGCGAACCAGAACCGGCCCATGTGGCTGATATCAAACAACCCGACCGCGGTGCGCACGGCCTGGTGTTCCGCCACGATGCTTGTGTATTGGACAGGCATATCCCAGCCGGCGAAATCCACCATGCGCGCGCCGTGAGTGACGTGCCAGTCGTACAGCGGCGTGCGATTCGGCATGGGTTCATCCCTCCTGTAAGTACTTTCATCGTATGAAGCCTCAGCGATTGCGTCCAAGCTTCGCAGGGCGTGGCCAGCCGGTCTCCAAGCAAGCCCTCTTCATCCGGAGATCGCTGGCGACTAGATTAACAACAGCCTCTCCATTTGGTACAGGAGTGAGTTGATTTGGCAGAGCAAAATGGCACCATGCGGTTCCTCCGGGTGATCAAGGCAGCGGCGCTGAAGCTCGGCGGCCGGCTCGACCTGGAGCATGTTGGGCAGACCGTCGTTTCGACCCTGGTTGCAGAATTTGACTCGGCCTTGGCCCGGCTTTGGCTGTACGAGGAATCCAGCGACGCGCTCCTTCTCCAGGCCAGTGCTGGACCGTTGAGCGCCTCTGTCCATGGCCCGCGGCGAATTCCCGAACTTTCCCGCAATCCCGACAGAATTGCGGAAGTGGCTCGCACTCGCACCGCATTCATCTCCAACGACCTTGCCGCGGAGAGGAAATTCGACCAAGGCTGGATCCAGCGCGAACAGCTTGCGGGACTGGCAGCGATTCCCCTGGTCATCGGCGATGAGCTGCGGGGAGTGCTCGTCCATTTCGCCCGGCGTGTGCTGGCTGAAGACTTGGTGGAAGCCTTGGCGGTCTTCGCTGCTATCGTGAGCGCGGCCCTCGCCGATGTGCAACATTGCATGTGCGAACAGCAGCTTCGGGCACAGACAGAGGAAGCCCATCAACGTTCCGCCTTTCTTGGCGAAGCGAGTAACGTGCTCGCCAGTTCGCTGGATTATCCGACCACGTTGGCCAGTGTAGCCCGGCTGGCCGTGCCTCAACTTGCCGACTGGTGTGCCGTGTACATGCTCGAGCCGGATAGCTCCATCCACTTGCTGGCGGTGACTCATGTGGACCCGGCCAAGATCGAGTGGGCGTACGAACTGGGACGCCGATACCCACCCAACCCGAGCGCGCCGCACGGTGTGCCGCACGTGCTGCGCACCGGCCTCTCCGAACTTTATCCAGAGGTGCCGGAGACCGTGTTGCTGGCGTACGCACGGGATCAGGAGCACCTTCGGCTGCTGCGCGAGCTGGGGCTCCGCTCGTACATGATCGTTCCGCTGAAAGCCCGGACGCGCATGCTGGGCGCCCTGGGCTTCGCCTGTGCCGAAACCGGAAGACGATACCGCGCCGAAGATCTGGCGTTGGCTGAAGACCTGGCCCGCCGCGCTGCGATGGCGATCGAGAACACCCTTCTCTACCGCGAAACACAGGAAGCGGTCACTGCACGCGATCAGTTTCTCGCGCTGGCATCGCATGAGCTGCGGACACCGCTTTCCCCCATCCAGCTTCAGATCCAGTTCCTGCTCCGCGCCATCCGCACGGGCACGCTCAACAACATCCCACACGAGCGTTTGCTGGAGATGGTGGAGATGTGCGATCGGCAAATCAAACATCTGGTCCAGCTCGTTAACAACCTGCTGGCGGGATTCCGCGGGGGTTAGAGCAGGATGGCTCGTGGGGTGCCTGGGCGCCTTGCCATCTCCGGCAAAAATGCTAGCGTAGGTGAGGAGCCAATCTCAGCGGGACATGGAGGCCACTGCTGAGGAGCATTGCTGCTATGGTAACAGAGTCCAGGAAACGCATCCTGGTCGTCGAGGACGATGCCGCCACGCGCGATGCGGTGGCGTTCGTTCTCGAGGACGAGGGCTATTCCGTGACGGGCGTCGCTAACGGTCAAGAGGCACTGCACCACCTGCGCCGGACCTCCCCGCCCCACCTTATTCTCCTCGATCTCATGATGCCGATCATGAATGGCTGGGAGTTCCGTAAGGAGCAGACGGAAGACCCGGAGCTGAAGTCGATCCCGGTGCTTGTGATTTCCGCGGATCGTGCCGTTCCCCAAAAGGCGGCTGCACTGGGTGCCATCGACTATCTGCTGAAACCGATTGATCTCGATCAATTGCTCGAAGCCGTGCAGCGCTATTGCTGAAGCAATTGGCTGGGAACGTAGAGCGCAGCGGCTGTGCCCGCGCGTGTTCAGCAAGCCGACGAGGCGCTGGGTGGTCAATGGTTCGCCACGATGACCACTTCGCACCGCCGGTACAAATCGCTGTGCCGAGCCAGAAGATGGTGGGCCCCGCGTACGCTGGTCTGGAGTCTTTCCCAGACGGTCGCCGGCAGAAAAAGATAGGTCGGCAGGGGAGAGCGCAGGAACTCCAGGACTTGCTCGTCGTTCTCCAACCGCCGTACCTCGCGGCGGCAATAAAAGACCAAGCTGGGCTGAAAATACTGGTAGCACCCCACGCGAATTTCGCGGTCCGTTTGTTGTACCTTGCCTGTCTGAACCAGTGCTCGCGGTGCTTTGTAGGCATCGAGGGCCACACTTCCCCACGTGAACAACCCACCGATAAATGCGATCGATGCCACGGTAACGCACAGCACGAGCCCTGAGCGGTGCCCAGTGTACAGGCACCGCCATGCCGCCGCCGCTCCGAGGACGGGCACTATTCCCAGGGCTGCCCATGTGCGCAATCCTGCCAACGGAAAGCCATGTAGCGCTGGGATGGGAATCGTGCCCGCAGCGATCAACAAGGCCAGACTGGTTGCGACACCTACCAAGGCGAAACCGGCAATGCTAAGGTGCAGCACCCAGGCAGGCGGCCGAATTGTTCCAGCCCGCCAGCGCTGCAGGAAATGAGCGGTCAGAATCGCAAGGGGCGGGTACAGGGGCAAGATGTAGTTCGGCAGCTTCGTGCTCGCCAGGGAAAAGAAGCCGAACGTGACGGCGATCCAGCACCACAAAAAGCGGTAGCCCGCCGGCAAACCTGGCCTTCTCCCTTCGGTCCACTCTGCGGCCGGCTGGAACGATAGGCGAGCGGAGGGCGGGTCGTCTTCACGGGCCCGTTTCCCGGTCGCATACCAGCCGGCCAATCCGAGAAACACGGACCACGGGGCAAATCCCAAAGCCAGCACGCCAAGATAGTAAAAGACAGGTCCGCTGTGGTGCTCCATGGGATGGAGATAGCGGCCGATATTATGTTGCAAAATGAATCCGTTGAGGAAAGCGATCTTGGTTTCGACCCCGACCCAGACGTACCACGGCACGGCAACCAAGACGAACGCTAACGCAGCCCCCAGTAGCCGCCACTCCCATAACAAGCGGGCCTTTCGACTCCACAGCAGGAAAAGTCCGATGATCGCAACAGGGAGCACCAGCCCAACAGGCCCTTTGGCCAGCACAGCGACGCCCGCACTGATCCCGCTCGCCACAGACCAGGCTCGCTCCCTTCCCCTGCCCTGATCTGCCGCGGTAGAAGAAAGGGGGAGAGGAAGAGGACGGCTAAAGGTTCGCCAAAAGAAGAACAAGGTCAGCAGCGTAGCCGCGTTCAGCAAGGCATCGGGGTTGGCAAAATGGGCAGCAGCGCAGAACAGGCCGGTGGTTGCCAAGACCAACCCGGCTAGCAAACCGGTCGCGGCTCCGAACATCCGCCGCCCCAGCTCGTAGGTCATCAAAACCGCGGCCAAGGCTGCCAGCGCTGAGGGGAGCCGGGCCGCAAATTCATTGATGCCGAACAGACCAAATGCGCTGATTTGCAACCAATAGAGCAGCGCCGGCTTATCCACGCGGAGCTGGTAGTTGTGCGTAGGGACCACCCAGTTGCCGCAATCCAGCATTTCGCGGGCGGCTTCCGCATTGTTGCCTTCGTCAATATCCCAAAGGCTGCACGCCCCCAGATTCGGAAACGTCAAGGCAACGGCCGCGGTCAGCAGCAAGGCATAATGGCCGCAGCGAGTATTGAGAGCGTGGAACATTCCGTTGTTCCTCGATTCCCACGTTGCCGGCAAGCACCGGGTTGTCTCTTCTACACGAGCTGCCCCAGGACTCGCCGGGCTATGCCGAGGGCGAAGCCTGCCAAATTATAGAAACCTTCCCGCTTTTCGCGAGATCAAGTTCTCCCGCTCCGCCCCCGTTCTCACGGTCCGATCGAAAACGTCAAATACGGCACCGGGTAAACGAACCCGTAGTTCGGGTAAACGTAGTTGTAAGAATACGGCACCGTGTAGGGGTAGCTGTAGCCGTACGGCTGCACATAGAACCGCGGACGGTAGTACGGGCCATAAGAACCCCGCCAGCCGTACCAATTACGATCCCAGTGTGCCTCGCCATGATGCCAGCCATTGTGGCCGCGGTCATGGTGGTCGGCCCGGGCTGGATTCGGAGATCCGGTTAGCCCAACCAGTGCCAGGACACCCGCCGCCATTCCAAGTAAGGCACGTCGCATGGATAGCTCCTTCCCGTGAACTTGTGATTTCTCTTCCCCACCAAGAGAACGCTGGGGGCGAGAAAACTTGCATGCACAAGCTCATCCGATATTTTGATTGAGAAACACGAAACGCGGCGTCTGGAACTTTGCTCCGAGAGTTCGAGACCCCGCCTTTCGTGTTTCTCAGCGGCCCGATGTGCCATTGGAATGGGGCCGGTAGAGCGGGTGTGCGCGGCCGTTTCGTTCCTTCGTGGTATACCAAAGCGCGTGGATTTCTCTCCAGCGTTCCTCGTCCGGCGACAAGTTCGAAGCCCGGAGAATCCGCTCGATGTGGAACCATTTGACCGGTTGGTCGATATCGATGCGCTGCAAGTCGCGGATCAGCACGGAATAGTTGAAGCCGAGCCGGGGACTGAAGCCCCGCAGCGTGACGGCCGCCTCCGCAATCAGCAGTCGCAACTCCACGGCCAAAGGCGAGCGGAATTGGGCTTGGAGCCGAGCGCGGTAGCGCTTGCTCCAGTCACGCCGCAGCTCGGTCGATTCCTCGACGCCACAGGCCCGACCGATCTGCTCCACCATTTTCCAGGTCGGGATCTCTTCACCCCGTGCGATGGCACGGAGCCGGCCAGTCCAAAGGCCCTTCAAACCCGCCTTCCGAAGAAGGCGCGTCAGCGGGATCAATCCTCGCTCCCGGCGTGCCAGCAGGGTAATCATGTCGGCCACCGAGGGCGGTGTTTGCCAGGCCGAGCGCTCGGCCGTCCGTTTGTTCTGCCGCTGGAGAAGAGCCACCACCCGGCGTTGGCCAGCCTGGTGAATCGCCTCCAAAATCCGCGCCACGGCCGTGGGCAACAGCGGCGTGACGCCCCGTTCGATGCGCTGGTATTCTGCACTGGAATAGCCCAGGATCGGCTGCATGTCCCGTAGCTCGAATCCATACACTTCACGTGCCAGCCGAAGTTCGGTGCGCATTTCCGGTCGGTGGCGGCGATGAAACTGCCGACGTCGTTCGTGCCAATGCTCTAGCAGGCGGCCTCGTTCGCTTTCATCATCTGTCAGAATGGCTACCAAGCCGGCGGGATAAGCCTTGGCCGAATAAAACCCATCCTCTTCGATGTACTTGATGATCCGTGCCGGCTTTTTGCCGCCGACGCCGAAGAGGTCGGCGATCTCACGGCGTGAGATTTCCCGGGTCTGCCGCAGCCGCTTCAAATCGGGCCCAAAGCGATCATGGAGCCGTTGCTTGTGTTCATCCCGGAGCCACAACCGCTTCAAGGCTTTCAGTTCCTCATCGCCTTGACTCAGCAGGCGGACGGCTTGTTCTACCTGGGACCAAGGAGGCAGCTCCAGATAACGCAGCTGTCGAACCGTAGCCGTGCTCAGAACCCCTTGGAGAAGCAGTTGCCGTTCCGCGTAGCCTTGACGGGCGCAGCGCGTCCAAAACTCCGCGAGAGCTTCCGGATAGCCCCGCTCCAGCAATCGTCGTCGCTGGGTCTCGTACCAAAGGGCTTCGGTGGCGATTGCATTCTCGCCGACAGCCTGGCAGAGGCGGCGCAGCAGGTCCAGCGGCAACGGAAAATTGCCACGCCGATATTCCCAGAGCGTCGCCGGACTGATCCCGACGCGCCGTGCCAGCTCACGCGGCGAACCGGCGCGGAGTTCCAGCCGGGCGATGATTTGTTCCAGCGTCTCCCCTGGCCCCGCATAAAGTCGGTGCAATTCGTCCAACTGGTCCGCGCCCACCTTCGCGTGCTGGCAGAAAGCGACAAATTGCCGCAGGATCCGGCGCGTCGGCTTGTGGACGCCGAGTTCTAGATCGCGCAGCGTCCCCCGGCCGATGCCGGAACGGCGCGCCAGTTCCAAGCGTGTCAGACCCAGCGTTTCGGCTCGGATCTTCACGACTAGACGGGCCAACGGTGAAACCGTTTCTGCCCGTGCCAGAGCGCGCTGGCGGAGATGTGCGTTGCGTAACGCATGCCCGCTCAAGCGCTCGGCATGGTTCGATGCATGGAGCGGCATGGCTTCACGGGACAGCGGCCCTGGCTGGCGAGGTTCGCGGTTCGAGTTCAGGGGCGAACAGTCGGCAGGCATGGGGCCGGCTTTTGGCAGGTTACAGGTGCTTCCTGGCAGGTCGGAGCAGCACCGGAAGGTTTCCCCTGTGCATCCTATGGCAAGGGGAAAGGGATGGCCAACAGAAATTTCTCCTGATTCATGTGTAGAAGCGGATCAGCCATTCGGCGACAAGGGCGGGTTTTGATGTCCCTTCGATTTCCATCGTGGCCAGCCACAGGACCTGGATGCCTCCAGGAATGTCTTCCGCCGATTGGAGCGCGCTGTGGAGTCGGATGCGGGACCCCGCCGGCACGGGAGCCGGATAGCGCACTCGATTCAAGCCGTAATTGATGGCCATCTTGAAATCACCACGCACCTGAACGGCTTGGGCATGGAGCTGGCTCAGGAGCGAAAGTGTGAGGAAGCCGTGTGCGATGGGCACCCGGAAGGGAGATTCGGTCCGGGCCCGCTCAATGTCGATGTGGATCCATTGCCGGTCACCGGTTACCTCCGCGAAGGCGTTGATATGTTCCTGGGTGACCATAAACCATTCGCTGCTGCCGACGTGCTGCCCGACAAGGCTCCTGAGTTCTCCAATGCTTGCAATGACTCGCATACCTGGTGCTCACGGTAATCGACTGAGTTGGCCGGCCTCGCTGGTGAGCCGCGCTCAGCAGTGGGTGAAAGTGGTCCAGCAACGGCATGGTGCAGCATTCCCGGTGAAGAAACCTGGGTTTTCTCGTATCCAGATTGTAAGGCAAGGGGAACGTCCGAACAACGTGAGACTACGGCATTTGAATGCCCAGCTCCGCAATCTTGCGATACAGCGAGCTGAGCCCCATGCCAAGCCGGCGGGCTGCTTCCTTCTTCTCCGGCGTCTGCCGCAGGATGCGCTCCAGGTGCTGCTTCTCAAAGCGCCGCACCGCCTCGCTCAAGTCATCGACCGCGGTAGGCTCGCCCTCGACTGGGACCAGGTCCGGCGGCAGGTCGGCGGGCGTGAGGAGTGGACCCTCGCAGAGGATCACCGCCCGTTGCAGTGCATTTTCCAGCTCGCGGACGTTCCCCTTCCACCGGCAAGCACACAAGATCTGCATCGTCTCATGGGTCACACCGGTCACCCGTTTCCCCAGCGTGCGCGAATGCTTGGCCAATAAGAACTCCACCAGATCGGGAATGTCTTCGCGGCGTTCGCGCAGCGATGGCATGCGGATGGTTACTACGTTGAGTCGATAATACAGATCCTCCCGAAAGCGGCCTTGCTCCACTTCCTTGGTCAGGTCCCGGTTGGTCGCCGCCAGCACACGGGCTTCCACGTGGATGGGCTCATTGGCTCCCACCGGCAGGATTTCTTTCTGTTCAATGGCTCGCAACAATTTGGCCTGGATGGCGGGTAGCAAATCGCCGATCTCATCCAGAAACACGGTGCCAGTGCCGGCGTGAAGGAAAATGCCGCTATGCGCGCTGTCCGCTCCCGTAAAGGCTCCTTTGCGGTGGCCGAAGAGCTGATTCTCCAGCAATTCGTGAGGAATCGCAGCACAATTGACTGCCAGGAAGCGGGCGCCGCTGTCGGCCCCTTGATAATGGATGGCCCGTGCAATGAGTTCCTTCCCCGTGCCGCTTTCGCCCGCCAACAGCACGGTCGAACGGGTTGGGGCAACTTTGCGAACCATCGCAAAAACCTGCTGCATGGCCGGGCTGCGGCCGACGATGTGCTCGAAGCTGAATTCTCGGTTGAGCTCCCGCCGCAGCCACTGATTCTCCTGAAAGAGCTCTCTGTACTCCAGGAGCCGGCAAATCTTGCTGAGCACCTCGTCGAGCACAATCGGTTTCATGAGGTAATCGGAAGCACCGCGCTGAAACGCCTGAATCGCATTTTCCACCGTGGCGTAAGCGGTGATCAGGAGAACAAACGTCTGAGGACTGATCTTGAGAAGCCGTTCAAGGAGATCGATGCCGTCAATTCCCGGCAGCTGCACATCGCACAGGACCACATCGAAGCGCTGACTGGCCACCAGTTCCAACGCGCTCTCGCCATCCGCACAAGCCGCGACGGCGAAGCCCTCCTGGCCAAGGTACTCACCCAGCGTATCGCGGATCAAAGGCTCATCGTCGACGATCAGAATGTTCTTGCTGGCAAACGGCCTGGGCATGATCAAAAACTGAAAGTTAGAAATTGAACATCGGGAATTGAAAATTGGCCGAAGGCTTTATTCTGCTCCGGGCCGCACTTGGGCAATTTTCAATGTCCCATCTTCAATATACAGTTTTCAACTTCTCCTCTCTTTTCTCCGTTGTCCATCGGCTCTTCGCTCGGCAAACTTACCCGAAACGTCGTTCCTTCTCCTGTCGACGACTCGAAGTTGATGCGCCCGCCGTGATCGGTGACTAGCTTCCGTGTCACAAACAAGCCCAGCCCCGTTCCGTGCTTCTTGGTCGTGAAATAGGGTTGGAACAGGCGAGCGGCGTGCTCCGGCAGAATCCCTGGACCATTATCGTGCACCGCAATCTCAAGCCCGCCCGGCCGGTGCTCGGCCGTGATGACGATGTGGCCACCTTTGCCCGCCGCATCCATGCCATTCAGGATCAAGTTGAGAAAGATCTGCACCAGTTGGTCGCGCACGGCACGCAGCGGCGGCAAGCCGGGCGGCAGCCGAAGTTCGAGCACACGGTCCTTGGTACGGTTGTAATACTTGGCGATGCTGAGCGCTTCTTCGAGGACATCATGCAAAGACAGACGTGCACGTTCTGTACTGGCCGGGCGACTGAACTGGACCAATTCGCGCAGCGTGGTCTGGAGACGCTGCAGCTGGCCGCTGACCAGCGCCAGTTTTTCGCGGGTGTAGGCGTCGCTGTCGCGCCGCTGGAGCATTTGTACCAGTGAGCTGATGGAGGTCAGCGGGTTGCCGACTTCGTGGGCGATGCCGGCCGCCAAGAGTCCCAGGGCCGCCATTTTTTCCTGGTGGAGAACGTGGGCTTGCGCCTCTTGCAACTCACGGGTTCGCTCGGCGATGCGTGCTTCCAGGTGCGCCTGGTTCTCGCGGAGAGCTGTATTGAGACGGGCCAGGTGGTCGCCGACATGTTTAAGCAACAACGCCATGGCATCGCTGGCCCAGGCGACCCAGCCGAGCACGACCAGGGTCAGGACCAGAGCCAGTATCCGCCGCTGCTCCGGCGGGAGCGCGGCGTAGAGGACCGTGTAGCTCGTGCAATGGAGCATATACGTCGCCAATGTGACCCGCGAGGAATGGCGAATGGCGCAGCAAATGAGCGAAAGCAGGTAATAATACCGGAAGGAGCTTTCCAGGCCGCCATGATAGAAGCAGAGCAGGCCGATGAATAGCGCCTCCATGAACGAAACGATTAAGGGATAACGGCCCAAGAATACCTGGCCGCGCAGGCTGTAGTAGGCATCGCAGAGGGCGTAGACGGCCCCCAGTGCCAGGATCTCGTTGAGGATTGCCTGGTGATCGGCGCCGCGGTCGTCCACGTTAATCAGGACGTATCCCACCAGCAGGCCGAACCAGCGGATTTTGACGGCAATGGTCTCGGCAGCCAATTCCCAGCGCGACGGGACGGCCGTCGGAGTTACGGTAGCCATTCGTTTAACCGGTGTTGGATCTCGCGTAACCAGTGTTCGGCGAACGCCGCGTTTCACTCTTCATTATACGGATCGGCCCGGCTCGTGCTGTCCATACGTTGTGCCGCTGTCCGGCAAGCCGGCCAGGGCATATCGAGGATGGTGCGCCCGATCGCGTTCCTGGTTGCTGTGAAGGCGCACAGACGGGTGAGCGATGGGAAAGGGATCGGGATGCAGATCCGAGCATCTTAGCCGCCTGCGTGGCCCGGTTGGTACCGGCCATGGATAACCCATCGATTGGACTTGGCAGGGCTCTCTATTCCGCGGCCATAGTCCAGGCAGTGGAACAGACGCTGGATCGCCGACCACAAGGACGAGCCCGCCTCTCACTCCCCAAACTTCGCACTGCTTTCCCCCAAACCAGCCGTGGCCGTGCTCACTTGCCGGATTTGTTTCTCCTCGATTTCGCGGTCCAACCGGGTAAGCAGCTCCGGCACCGACATCGTTCCGAGGTCGCCGTCTACTCGATCGCGCACGGCCACCGAGCCCGTATGCTGCTCTTTCTCGCCGACCACCAGCATGTACGGAATCTTCTCCAGTTGGGACTCGCGAATCTTGTAACCGATCTTCTCCGGCCGGTAATCTCCTACCACGCGCAAACCGTGCGCTTTCAGCTCCGCCTCGACCCGCCGGCCATAGTCGGACGATTTCTCGCTGACCGGCAGGATCCGAGCCTGTTCCGGAGCCAGCCAAAGTGGGAATGCTCCGGCGAAATGCTCGATCAAAATGCCGACGAAACGCTCCATCGAGCCGAAGGGTGCCCGGTGGATCATGACCGGCCGGTGAGCACGATTGTCCGGGCCGATATATTCCAGCTCGAATCGCTTGGGCAGATTGTAGTCGAGCTGGACCGTGCCGAGCTGCCATTCCCGGCCAATACAATCACGCACCACGAAATCAATCTTGGGCCCATAAAAGGCGGCTTCGCCCTCTTCGGCCGTATATTTCATGCCCAGGTTCTGGACGATTTGCACCAGGATGCGCTCAGCCGTATTCCAATCCTCTTCCGCGCCCACGTATTTGCCGCTGCCGGGCGCCCGCAGGCCAATCCGCACCCGGTAATCGCTCAAGCCCAAACTAGAGAGCACGAACAGCACCAGTTCGATATTGGCGCGCATCTCCGGCTCAATTTGCTCAGGCGTGATGAACAAGTGCGCGTCATCCTGGGTGAAGCCACGCACCCGAGTCATGCCGGATAGCTCGCCGGTCTGCTCATAGCGGTACACCGTTCCGAACTCCGCCAAACGGACCGGGAGATCGCGGTAGCTGCGGGGCTCGGCTTTGTAGATTTGAATGTGGTGCGGGCAGTTCATCGGCTTGAGCAGGTAGCCTTCCTGCTCCGTCAGCCAGGCCAACAGCGCCTGCGCCCGGTCGGACCAGTTGGCAGCTTCTTGGTATTCCGGCAGCTCCATGCCCATCGCCCGAAGCACCGATTGAACGTAGCGGTGCACGGCTTCCAATCTTGCTTCCGCAGTGGCTGCCTCGGCGTAACCGGGAACATGGAACTGAGTGAGTGCCATGAACTGGGCCATTTCCTGCTCGCACTTTTCATCCAGAATGCCCGCAGCGAGGCGATGTTGGGCCAGATCTAGTGCCGAGCCGGCCGGGTGATGGTACATGGGAGGATACTGAGCATCCCGGTAATACGGGAAATGCCCGCTGGTGCGGTATAGCTCCAGCCGGCCGATATGCGGCGTGTACACCGGCTGATAGCCGCGCTTGAGCAATTCTTCCTTGATGAACGTTTCCAGAAGCCCCCGGACGGTTGCTCCTTTCGGCATCCACAAGATCAATCCGCTGCCGGCCACGGGACTGATGGTGAAGAGCCGCAATTGCTTGCCGAGTACCCGGTGATCACGCTTGCGGGCTTCCTCCAGTTGATGAAGATACGTGTCGAGGTCTTTCTGGTGGAAAAACGCAGTCCCGTAGAGCCGCTGGAGCTGCTTGCGGCTGGCGTCGTTCTTCCAGTAAGCGCCGGCAATGCTCAGGAGTTTGAAAGCGCCGATCTTGCCGGCATGCGGAATGTGTGGCCCGCGGCAGAGGTCAATGAATTCGCCCTGACGATAAAAGCTGAGGGTCGGATACTGCTTCAGGTCATCATCGATGTGTTCAATCTTGTATCCCTGGCCCAGGTCTTGGCAGAGAGCTCGGGCTTCCGAAGTGGGCCGTTCAAAGCGTTCGAACGGCTCTGCCTCGGCGATGATGCGTGCCATTTCTTCTTCGATGCGCGGGAAGTCGGCTTCGGTGAGAGGCGGATTCGCATCGATGTCATAGTAAAATCCATTTTCAATCGTCGGCCCGAACGCCAACTGTACGCCCGGAAAGAGCCGCAGAACGGCACGGGCCATGACATGCGCGCAGCTATGGCGGAGGACATCCAGCGCTTCCCGATCCTTGTCGGTGAGGATTTGAAAGGCGACGGGACCGTTGCCGGTCGGCAATTCTCGGTTGAGATCGACGATCGTGCCATCGACCTTGGCGGCAATGGCTGCTTGCGCAAGGCGTTTACCGATCCCCTCGGCAATTTCACGGGGCCGGGTCCCTTCTGGCACTTCTTTCGTGGATCCATCGGGCAAGCGTAGGGTGACCATAGCAGAGATCTCCCGGAAGAGCAGTGTGGGCACGCCCCGACAACGGGCGTGCCACCATTCGGACGCGCGGACAGGAGCGGGAGTTCGCTTCGTCCGGGCCTGAGCGTATCCTATTCGTGGTGCAACACGGCGACGACCGCGAGCAAAAAAGCGAAGTGAGAGGTTGGGCAGTCCTCATGATGGGACGGCGAAAAAAACAGGTCTCGGACAGCGGTCTCCGAGGTTGCAATAAACCAGATCGGGCAGATTACTCACCGACGTACGGGAGCAATGCCATGAAGCGAGCGCGTTTGATGGCAACCTTGACGGCACGTTGAAAGGCAGCGCAATTGCCGCTGCGCTTGCGACTAAAGAGCTTGCCCTGGCTGGTACACATCTTTTTCAGACCTTGCACATCCTTGTAATCGACAAACGCCGGCCGCGGACACCCTTCCTTGGTGCAGAACCGGCAGCGGTTTTTTCGGCCTCGTCCGAGCTTCTTGCGGACCATTGTTGTTCTCACCCTCTAAAACAGCGGTTTACCTGATGGAAACTATCAGAATAGGAAGAACCGGGATTGCCGTCAATTCCTCGGTGAGCGGAAACTCAAGTGGCGCCAGGCGGCACCGGGGAGTGTAGGCCCTGGACCGAAAAAACCCGAGAGCGGGGTCTCGTCCCCCGTCCTCGGGTTGTCCACTTGGATTACATTCTCGAAACCGCCCTGCGGCTGCTTTACAAGGAGGTGCGCAGGGCGTTTTCATTCAATGCCAACGCCAATTGGCTCGAGGCCCAATCGTTCAAGTCACCAGGGCGTTGGTCTGTGAGCCGCCAATAGGCATCGTCACTTTGGGAAGACTTCCCGGATTGCACAGAATTGCTCGTGGTGGCCAGGAACGCCGCCCCATCGCCTGACGCAGGGGCCACCGTGGACACGGAATCCGG
>DATGIQ010000095.1:0-28234 GCA_035295665.1 Gemmataceae bacterium
ACGGCGGCTCGGAACCGCGGAAAGATGGTTGCGCTGCCGGATATTGATGCAGGCATAAAGTCCCCATAGGCTCCGCCCCGGCAGAAAATATAATGGGCGTTAGGAATCGCCTCCGCGTCCTCTGAGTTTTCTGTGTGCAACGGTGGCGGGCAGGGTTGCGCGCAGAGAACGCGGAGCAAGAACACGAGGGTTGCCACCGGGCCCATTGCCTGCAATCGGAAGAGAGCGATGAACCACCAAACCCGCGTCTATGAAGACATCTTCGAAATGCTGCCCGATGAGCAGAATCCGACCCCCTTGGTGCGCCTGAACCGGATGAATCCTTCGGCCGATTTCTTGCTATATGCGAAATTGGAATGGATGAACCCGTTCGGCTCGGTCAAGGACCGGGCCGCGTGGGCCATGCTGCGCGATCTAGAGCAACGTGGGGAAATCGGCAACGGCCGGGGGATCGTCGAGCCGACTTCCGGCAACACGGGGATTAGCCTGGCGGCCATGGCACGAGCACGGGGCTATGCCATGCGTGCGGTGGTGCCAAATAAGGTCCCGCTGGAAAAGAAAGTGCTCCTCAAAATTGCCGGAGCCGATCTGGACGTCGTGAACGATGATCTCTGCCCCTCGCCGGGCATGGGCGACGGCTCGATCAACCTGGCCAAGGCTCATGCAAAGGCTTCCCGCCAACGCTACGCTCTGCCCAACCAGTACGAAAATGAGAAAAATGTCGAAGCCCACCTGCGCACGACCGGCCCGGAGATCTGGCGGCAGACCGATGGGAAAATCACCCACCTGTTCTTGTCCCTGGGCACTTGCGGCACGGTGACGGGAACGAGTAAGTTCCTCCGGCAAAAGAAGCCAGGCGTCAAAGTCATCGCCGTCCAGCCGACCGAAGGACACGATGTGCCGGGGCTCCGCAACATCCGCCAGCTTGAAGTATCGAAGTTGTACGATCCCGCGCTGATCGATGAAGTTCTTGAAATCGACTACGAACGGGCCTACACTCGGGCGCTGGAGTTGTGCCAGACGGAAGGGTTGCTGGCCGGCCCAAGCTCGGGCCTCATTTACGAAGGGGCCCGGCGGATCATCGAGCGCGACCGGACTGGTTTCGGCGTAATGATCTTCCCCGACAACATTTTCAAATACACGTCCAACATGGTGAAACACATTCCGGAGCTGGCTTCCGGAACGCAGGCATGACCAGAAAGGAGGCCTTGTTTGGCTAGCTACGTTCATCCCGAGGTGCTCGTTGAGACCGATTGGGTCAAGCAGAACCTGGGCAAGCCGGGCATCAAGATCGTCGAGATCGATGTGGATACGAAGGCCTACGATGCGGGCCACATCGAAGGCGCAGTCGGTTTCAACTGGCAGACCCAGCTCCAGGACCAGGTTTCTCGCGACATCATCAGCCAAGAGGCGTTCGAAAAACTCGTCGGCGGCGCAGGGATTTCCCCTTCGGACACGGTGATCCTTTACGGTGACAACAACAATTGGTTCGCGGCCTACGGCTTTTGGCTCTTCAAAATGTATGGCCACAAGGATGTGCGGCTGATGAACGGTGGCCGGATCAAATGGCTGAATGAAGCCGACAAGGAATTGACCACCGACGTGCCGCAACCAAAACCAGTTCCTTACAAGGTGACGGCGGTGCACGAGGAGCTGCGTGCTCTGTTGCCGGATGTGAGCCAGGCGGTGCGGAGTCGCTCGCACAACTTGGTGGATGTTCGCAGCCCCGACGAATTCACCGGCAAAGTCATCGCACCGCCGGGAATGACGGAGACGGCCCAGCGCGGTGGCCACATTCCGGGAGCCAAAAGCATTCCGTGGAGCACGGCCGTCAACCCGGATGGTTCCTTCAAATCCGCGGATGAACTGCGTACCATTTATTTGAAGCAGAACGGGGTCGATCCCGCCAAAGAAACGATCGCCTATTGCCGCATCGGCGAGCGGTCGAGCCATACCTGGTTCGTGTTGAAATACTTGCTCGGTCTGGACAAGGTAAAGAACTACGACGGGAGCTGGACCGAATATGGGAACTTGATCAAGGCGCCGATTGAGAAGTAGCCAGGCTGGACGACGGCTCCAATTGTGGTTCCGGTTTGCCCTCTTGTGCATGGTGCGGATGGCGTCCGTCCGTCGCACCGTTGGGGAGCAGCACGATCAGCCGTTTTGCCGCGTAAAAGAACGGGTAAAGCACGGAGGGAATAAACCGCTTCAAGTGCGCGTCGCCCTCGGTCCCAAACCGAATGGGTTCCTTGTGCCGCTGCGGCATGTGCAGTGTGCAAAAGAGCCAGTCCCAAATCGCAAGGCTGGCGCCGAAATTCTTGTCGAAATGAATGGGGTTGCGGGAGTGGTGGATCTGGTGATGCGCCGGGCTCAGGAAGATCCGCCCGGCCAAACCCGTGCAGGATATCCAGAATTGCGAGTGCTGCAAATGGCCCCAGAGAGCCATGTAAATGGCCCAGAGCAGGCTGGTGAGAGCTGTGCTCGTCAACGAAAACGCATCCCCGGCAAGGTATTGAATCAGTCCGCTCGCGCTGCCGGCGAGGATCGACAGGATATTGATGTAGACAATCGTATCCACCGGATGGACGCGCCAGTTGGCAAACGGCGTCAGGACGGTGGCCGAATGGTGCACCTTGTGGAATTCCCACAAGAACGCAAGCTTGTGCGACAGAAAATGGTCGAACCAATAGGCGAATTCGATGACCATGTAGAGGCCGAAAACGATGATCACCTTGGCGTAAAACGGCACATAGTCGGGGGGTGCATGGGGACCGAACACGCGCGTCAAACTGGCAAAAACACCGTTGCTGACGCCATAGCCGGTTAACAGGCAGTAGCCAAACACGATCGAAAAGCCGAATGTTCCGGCCAGGACGTACTGAAAATCGAGCAGCGTGCTGGGGTGCAGCCAGATGTGCCGGAAAAGCAGGACACGCAGGGCGGTCCGCCAGTGCGTCCGGCCACGTCGGCGCGGCTTCAGCATGAGGTGAGCGAACGCGATGACGAATGCGATTGGCAAACCCGCCATCGACAACGCCGAGCCCGTGGATGAAAGATCGACAGCCATGATCCAATCTGCCTATTGTTTTTCGCCGAGGATGTTCAAGGATAGGCTATTTTTGGGGAGCCTGCCAGTTCCCCCGTGACGCATGGGCCGGTTGCTTTTGCCGGACGCGGCTCGTAAATCGACTGCATGGCCGCGCGCGAACTGATTCTACTGACACCCTACCGTTTGCCAGCCCAGAACTCCCTGATGCTCGCCAGCGAGGACATTGCCGCGCTCTTGAACGGCTATTCCGCGCTCTGGCATCCAGCGGCACTCCATGGCTCGGTTGGTCCTCCCCGCCTCGCCTCGCCCTATGATTACGAGCAGCCCATCGCTGGACATGTTTATGCCGTGCCGGAGAGCCCGCCGCTCGTCTTGCCGGAGGATTGGGAGGATCGCGTCCGGGAGGCCGGCGCCCTCACTTTCCAAGCCGCGGAGGATCGAGCCACGACCTTGGCCAATCTCCTCGAAGCGCTCCGCTCCCAACCGGAGCAGGATGGATCGGCGGCACCGCTCCTGGATCTGGAGCAAGCGAAAACCCGGCCATTCTTCGGCATCGGCTTCGGCTATGTCATGGTCGAGACCCTCTTCGAGGCGATGGAACATGAGAAGGTGCTGGCCAGCTCTGAATACTGGCACGATGTCCAGGCCGCGGTGGCGGCGCTGGCCGATCCAGATGTTGAGGTCTGGCGGCGCTTGCTCCAGTCCGCAGCCGGCCATCTTCTGTCGGCTCGGGAGATCCTGTATCCGGTAGCCATTTACCTTCTGGACATCTGCATCGTCAATCGTGAACACCTCCGCAAACCCTTCCCAGCCGCCTTTGATCGAGGCATTCCTCTGAACCTTGTTGTTCTGGGATCGTTGCTGGAAGAGCTTGGCCAGGCGGATCCTGAGCGGCTGGCCGCTCTCCGCCAACGAGTCCGGACCGATTCCGTGGAGGTTTGTGGCGGGCCATACCTGGAACGCGATGATGCGTTGTTGCCGATTGAATCCCAGTTCTGGAATTTGCTCAAAGGATTGAGCACAGCCAAACGTCTGCTTGACAAGGAAATCCAGATCTTCGCCGGCAGAGGCCTCGCCGCCAATCCCCAGTGGGTGCTGCTGCTCAATAGCGTTGGGTTGCGGCGAACGCTGCTGCTCCCTTCCGACGATGCCGGCTTGCCGGATTATCGGTCGGTTGTGACCAGCTTACCGTCTCCCGACGGCAAACAGGTGGACGCGTTCACACGCATTCCCTACGCGGCGGAGAATCCTCAAACCTACTTTCACTGGGCCCATTACCTGCACAAAACCATTGCCCAGGATCATTCGGCCACGTTGGCCCTCTTGCACACCGCCGCCCCGGCCGCACCCTGGTATGAGGATCTGCTCGAACTGCACCGACTCGGCCCAGTGTTCGGCCAATGGATGACCCTGTCGAGTTTCTTCCGTGAGGCGACAGCCGGGGAGTATGTGACGTCTTCTGGCGATGAATATCATGGCGATGCCCTCGGCCAGAGGACGACGGCCCACGCGGAGGGCCCGGTCAGCAGCTTTGCCCGCCATGTGCGCTACCGCCGCCGGATCGATACGGTCTGGACGTTGGCCGCCCTGAGCCGGGGACTACGGGGTCGGAACGATCCGCTCCATCTGAACGCTCGTTTGCAGGAGCTCGAAGACCGGTTCGAGATGACGGGCGCGGATCCACTTCTGGATCTCGAAAAAGTCGAGCACGAAGCTGCCGAAGCCTTGGCCGAACGATTGCTCGCACGGGCCGAGGGGGACAATCCAGGTTTCCTACTGTTCAACCCGTGCAGCTTCACGCGCCGGGTCGCGCTGGAGCTAGAGGGTTTGAGCGGCACGCTTCCTCTCACCGGACCGCTGAAGATTTACCAAACCAATGGCGAGAAAACCCAGCTCGTGGCCGAAATCCCAGCCCTGGGGTATGCCTGGATCCCGGCCAGGGGGACGCCCGGCGGCAAGGCTCCCCCGGCACGGATGCGGCTGGCGGATGGCAAAACTGTCCGCAACGAGTTTTTTGAGGCCGAGATCGATCCTGCGACCGGCGGACTCCGCGCTTTTCGGGACCATCGCAGCCGGGTCAACCGGCTCGGCCAACAACTGGTCTTCAATCCGGGCAGCACCATGCGCGCCCTGCAAATCGAGATAACTTCGGCGGGCCCGGCCCTCGGAGAAATCGTTAGCACGGGCGAACTGGTCGATGAGCATGAGCGGGTCCTGGCCCACTTTTGCCAGCGGTTTCGCGCCTGGCTGGGACGGCCGGTGCTCGAGATCCGGATCGAAATTACTCCGCAGCATGCACCCCAAGGCTATCCCTGGCACGCCTACTACGGAGCGCGGTTCGCCTGGCGGGATGAACGGGCAGCCCTCTTGCGCGGCGTGAACGGCGTCGGGCTGGTTACGAGCCAGACTCGGCCCGAAGCCCCCGATTATCTGGAGCTGCGTTCGGGACGGCAGGGCACGCTATTGTTTCCCGGCGGGTTGCCGTTCCACCAACGGCACGGCGGCCGGATGCTGGACATCGTGCTTATGCCGGAGGGAGAAACGGAACAGGTTTACGAGATCGGCCTGGCTCTTGACCGTGAATATGCGATGCAAACGGCGTTGGGCATGATCACGCCGGTTCCTGTGTTGCCGCTAACCAAGGGTCCACCGCATGTTGGGGCGGCCGGGTGGCTCTTTCACCTGGACGCTCCCAATCTGGTGTTGAGCAGTTTTCGCCCCGCGCCGGACGGTGCCGATGCCGTGATTGCCCGGATGCTCGAATGTAGTGGCCACATGGCCCAAGCGGAGCTGCGCTGTGTCCGCGATCCGCGGCGCGCCCTGCTCACCGACGCACAAGGGGCGCTCCTGATGGAGGCAAACACCAGCGGGGATGCGGTCCAGTTTGATGTTCCGGCGGGCGATCTGATGCATCTGCGCATTGAATTTGAGTGAATCGATGCAGGGCGTCACCCGGCCTTTTCCCGACGCAGCGGCTGTCGGGCCTGGTAAAGAGAGAGGGCATTCTGTAGCGGTGGCCTCGCCTGCGGCGGCGTTTCATCCAGGCATTTCGTTCGCCATTTCACCGCTTCTTCGAAATTGCCGGCCTCCGCGTGGGCTGCGGCGAGGACAGAGAACCATTCTGTCCGCTTGCCGTTCGCCAATTCCAGAGCGCGCGTTGCATGGGCGACCGCGGCAGAGCCGTCACGATATTCGGCTTCGGGGCACGTGGCCTGAAGCCAGGCAAGGTGCTTGTATGGATTGGGAAAGTGGGGATTCAGTCGGATGGCTTCGCGCAGATCACTTGCCGCTCCGGGATAATCCCCTGCCATGAGTCGCGCCGCCCCGCGGTTATTGAACGCGACCGCGTCGGATGGGTCGCGCTGGATCGCTTCATGGAGGTCGGCAATCGCCCGCTGGAAGCTGGGCGTGGCCAACTTCATGCGCTGCCGTCGTCAAGGCGAGGAGCGATGGGCTATCGAAGGTCACGGCGCTGAGATGGATTTGTCCCTTTCGGGGATGGTAAAAACTCCGCCGGCGCGAGCGGACAAGCCCGATCTCGCTCAGCCCGGCAGCCGCCAGCAATCGTTGGGCCACCAGTTCGCCTGTCATTCCGCAGGAGGCCAGGGCGGTTCCATGCTGCCGGCAGATCCGTTGGTAGTGTTGTGCAGCCCAGCGCATCAGGGCCATGCCGGCCAACACACCGATGAGCAGGCACAGCGACCCCAGTTCATTCGCGATGAATCCGAGAAGGTCGCCGAGATCCATGGTGGCTTCTCTCGTGGCCGGGGGGGCGTGGCTGCACGGGTACGTTCACACGATGGTCGTGATGGCCCACTGAACTATAGCATTCATGGCAGGAGCTTGGTCGGATCCTGCATCCGAAGTGGGAGCGGCAGCACGGAGCCTCGCCGACGCATCGGTTCCCCAGGGCTATTGGGCCGTACAACTGTTCGTCTGCTCGACGTTGTTGATTCCAAATGCATATCTGCTGCTGAAGCCCAGTACCGACACAGGGGTCAGCGCACCTGCGTTCAACACACGGCTCTGTGTGCCAGCTACGCGGAGTGTTCGGAAACGTTCAGGCAGGACAGTCCTATCGACGAGCTTTGCCAGCCAATGGGGCCGCCGGAAGGCGTGAGAATCCAGCTTCACGCGGGATTCGGCGAGCTACAAGCTCGAGGCGCTGGCGAAGTGCCGCAGCTTGCTCCGCTCGCGCTTCAGGCTTGTAGCCTATGTCACCGTTTAGGAACTCTTGCTTGTGTTCCGCGGTACCTTGGCGGCGCAACGCACAATTGTCACGGACCTTTTGAAAGGCTTCTTCTGGAGATACCTTGGGCGACGCTGCATGGGTGAACCGCTGCAGGATGCACCGTTATTCCACGCCCGCCACCATTTCCTCCGAAATGTTCACATTCGAGTAGACATTCTGAACGTCGTCCTGATCATCAAGGGCTTCCATCAGGCGCAGCACCTTGCGGCCGGTGTCGGCTTCCACGTCCACCGGGGCCTTGGCGATCTGACTGATCTCCGCGACGGTCGGCGTGACGCCGTTTTTTTGCAGGGCCTCCTGAACGGCCGAGAAGACGGTCGGATCGCAGGTGATATCAAACGTGCTCCCCGCCCGCTTCAGGTCGTCCGCTCCGGCGTCCAGAGCAATGCTCATGAGCGTGTCCTCGTCGGTGCGGTTGGCATCGACGCTGAACAGGCCTTTGCGTTCAAACAGATAGGCGACGCAGCCGGCGCTGCCCATTTTGCCTCCGCTGCGCTCAAAGACCTTGCGGATTTCGCTGGCAGTGCGGTTACGGTTATCGGTGAGCACTTCCACCAGCACGGCCACTCCCCCCGGGCCGTACCCTTCGTAGGTGACCTCTTCAAAGGTCAGGCCCTCCAGCTCCCCTGTGCCGCGTTTGACGGCGCGTTCGATGTTGTCCTTGGGCATGCTGACCTGGCGGGCCTTGTCGATGGCGTAGCGCAGTTTCAAGTTGGTTTCGGGGTCTCCGCCGCCATGACGGGCGGCGATGATGATCGCGCGGCTCAGCTTGCTGAACAATTTCCCGCGCTTGGCGTCAATGGCCCCCTTCTTGTGCTTGATGGTTGCCCAATGGGAATGTCCGGACATGGCCCCTCCTTCGGAGATGGGAAAGGATGCCTTCGCGGTTCGGTGCCATGCCTTCGCGGCCTCCAGGCGCTACCCGCTAATGACGGGGGCCAAGGCCACGAGAGGATGCCACCTCACGGTGGATGCGCTTCGGAATCCAACAGTTCCAGTTTGTGTTTCAACTCCTTGTAATGTTCGTCCGTCCTGCGCCGTTTCTCCGCTTCGTATAGTACCAAAGATTTTCGCCACACCCTACGGGCATCGTCGATTTTTTGCTGACGAAAGTAGACATCGCCCAGGTGATCCCAGACGGTTGGGTCGTCCTCCCCGCGGGTCAGCTCCGTGGCCTTTTCAAGCCAGGTGCGGGCTTCTTCGAGCTTGCCTCGGCGGAAGAGAACCCAGCCAAGACTGTCCACGAAGGCGGCGTTGTCGGCGTCTCCTTCTATGGTAACAGCGGATCCGATTCTTTTCTGCTGCCGATCCAGCTCGATTGCCTTGCGGATCAAGCGTTCGGCTTCCTCCAAGTTCTTGCCCTGGTCCGCCCAGAGATAGCCTAGGTTGTTGTTGGCCGTGGCGTCGTTGGGATCGGCCTGGAGAATGAGCCGAAGCTGCTCCTCGGCCTTGGCGAAATCCCGCATGGCCGTGTACACATTGTGCAAACTATCGCGGAGGGCACGGACCTGCTCGGGCTGGCCGAATTCCTTGGCCAACGTTTGAGCCAGTGCGATGGCCTGGTCATAGCGTTCGGCCTGGGTCAAGACACTGATCCGGTTTAGCTGGATATCGAAACGAGTCTCGTCGTTGGCGATCTCAACCGCTCGGTCCGCTTCGGCAATCGCTTCGTCGACTTTGCCCAGGTTGACTAGGGCGCGAGAAAGATATTGGCGGAAGAGGAGGTGGTTGGTCGCCTGGGCTTGGCTGAGGCCCCGGCGGCAAATCTCCACAACCGCATCATACTTGCGGGCGGTCCACAAGACGCGAATCAGGCCGGCATAAACGGCGGCTTCGTGCTGGCGGTCGGCGGCGCGGCCCTCTAGACAACGGCGGTAAAAATACTCGGCCTGCTCGAGCTGTTGCACACGGGCAGCCAACACGGCAAGGAAGTAGCGCATCTGCGGATGAAGCTCCCGCCCAGCGAGCAGGGCCGTGTGGGCGGCCGGCAAGAGCGACCGTGTCAGCTCGGCATCTTCACGCAGAGCCGTCAACATGGCTCGGGCCTTGGCGGCAGCCTGGGAGTCGCCGGCAGGTGGGTTGCTGCTCCGGTCCGCTTTGCTCAGGGCTTCATCGAGCAGGCCGACGGCCCGGTCCGTGGCACGCATTTGCCGATAGAGCGTGAACAGTCCGCGATAGATCTCGGCGGTAGGCGACTGCTCCGCCAGGGCTTGGTACACCTTTTCTGCACTGGCCGTCTGCCCTGCTTGGCCATATTGGCGGGCCAGGAGAAGCCGCAGCGCATGGTTGAAACCATCACGCTCGGCGAATTTCTCCAGTGCCGGCAGGATTTCCTCGGCCCGGCCCAATTGCTCCAGGATCGTACTTCTCAACTCGTAGGCCTCGGCTCCTTGGGGCTGCGTTTGCAGATACTCGTCCAGATGTCCCAGAGCTTTGGCCGGCTCGCCTTGGGCAACATAGACCTTGGCCAGGTGGTAATTCAGCCGCCGGGCCAAATCGGGATGCTTGGCCCGGGCCTCGGCAAAGATTTGCAGGGCGCGATCGTAGCGGCGGGCTTGAATGCAAAGCTGGATCATGTGCTCCAGGGTGCTGGACGCCTCTTTGCCGAGATCCGTATGGTTGGTATCGGCAAGGTCCAGCTCCGTCTGCGGGTCGTCCAGGATGCGCACGACCTCCCGGAAGGCCATCACCGCCTGGTCGTAATCCTGGGCCTCCTCGCATAGGCTGCCGAGGTCGGACGAAAGCTGGAGGCGGAGGTCGACGTGATCTGCCAGTCCCGGACAAGCCAGGGCATGGACCAGGGCGGCACGTGCTTCTTTTGGCCGGGCTAGTGTCCGAAGTTGCCGTGCATAAAGCGACCACGTTTCGAAGTCGCCGGGATCGAGAGCGAGCGTTTGCTGGCAAGTTGTCAGCGCGTCCTCGCTCCGGCCCAGAGCCACATAGAGCGGGATCAAGGCCTTGAGGATGGAAATCGCCTCGGGATCGAGGTGGAGGGCGTCTTCGAAGGCATGGGTGGCTTCGATGAGTCGATCTTCGTGTTCACGCAGCAAGCCGAGCCCATAGAGTTTGCGGGCTTCCCGGCGGGCCAGGTCTTCGCGTGTCTGCGGCCGTAGCGGAACGAACGGCTTCCACTCTTCCTCGAGGCTTTGCCCGGCGGCTCCTGACGACCCAAATGCCAGCCAGACGACCCCAAACCAGAGAAACCGCGTGAGAGCGTGCATCTTCCTGATCACCTCCTGCTCCCGATCGGGGAAGCGTGGCGCGTCAGCGGGAATCCTTGGGGCGACGCCCGCCCATCCCGGTCAGCGCGGTTTCGGGCGGTTGATCCGCTCCGCGAAGCCGGAGGCCGTGCCATTCTCTTCGGATTCCGTGCATTCGGGAGCCAGGCCGTCGAATTGCTCCTCCCATGATGGATCATGGGCCATGGCGCTGATCAATTCGATGAACAACGGCCCCCGGGATTTAGGGATCAGGTGCTCGAGACTGGTGCGCAAGGCTTCCAAATCATCCTCGCCGCCATCAATCAGTCCGAGCCGGCGGACGACGCGGAGACTGGGCCCGTCAAGGGGAATGGCGTGGCCGCCCAGGGAATGCTGGATGACCCAGGAGACCGCATAGTCATTCGCGGCCTGATAGCGGCTCAGTTGCTTGGCGGCCTGCTTGAGTCCCTTCTTGTGGAGGGATTCCAGGTCGAACGAGAAGGTGGTTTCGAAAACCTCTTGCAGGAAGCTGATGAGTCGGTTGGCGCGGTTTTCGGCATCGGGGATGCTGCCCAACGCTTCTTCGACTTCGCGGGAAGAGCTGACACGGATTTCATTCCAGTCGAAAAAGCGCTCTTGCAGGTTTCGATAAGCCCGGTCGGCCTGTGCGCGCGTGGCCCCTTCCCGGCAAACGGCGTAAAGGAATTGTTCCAGCACGAGCCGGGGCTCGGGCTCGCCCGGCTCGTAGCGTTTCTTGAGCGTCGTGAAGATCTGGGTCAACACGCGTTGCTTGTTGGTTGCAGTCGGCATGGCCGTTTCACTCACCCCGTTTGCGATTTTCGATTTGTGAATGCTGATACTTGATTGGCCCGCATGCACCGGTCAAGCGATCAACACTCCATCCTCAAAAATCAAAAATGGTTAGGATTCCGATTCCTCTTCTGCCGTTCCGTCAGCAGGCTCCGAATCGACCTTGGGGGCTGACTGGGCCAAGGCCTCGTTGATCAAGCGACTGACTTCAATACTTTTTTTCACTCCCTGGTCCAAGACGAATTGGATCACCGGCGTGAACCGAGTCTTCAGCCGGCTTGCCAATTTGGACTGAATAAACCCGGCTGCGTGCCGTAAGCCATGCAAACAGAGCTCTTGCTCCTTCGCTGTCCCCATGACCGACACGTATACCTTGGCATGCTGGAGGTCCCCGGAAACCTCCGCGCGCGTCACCGTAACGCCCTTGACGCGCGGATCGCGCAATTCGAAGAGGATCGTTTCACTCGCCACCTCGCGAATCACTTCGGCAACCCGCGCTAACCGATGGGCCTTCATTTCCTGAATCCTTCATCCGCAGGCCGAAGCTCGGAACCGCGGATCGACATTAGACTTCGAGCTGATAATCCAGCAACTCGGCCACCGGATGACAGCGCAGCGCCTGAACGATCTCGTTCAGGACCGTCCGGATGTGGCCGCTTTCGTTGCTCACCATCGCCAAGCCCAAGACGGCCAGCTGGCGATGGTCCTGGGCCTCCACCTCCGCTACGGAAACGTTGTAGCGGTTCCGCAACCGATCTTTGATGCTGCGCACTACCTGACGTTTATCCTTGAGGCTTCGCGATTCCCGCACCAGCAAGCGGACGCGGAGGGACCCTACAATCATGGTTTACAGCGTTCGCTGCACCTGCTCGACACGGTAGGCCTGGATCAGGTCGCCCACCTTGATGTCGTCATAACCGGCAATTTTCAGGCCGCATTCGAACCCTTCTCGCACTTCGCGGACATCGTCTTTGAAGCGCTTCAGCGAATCGAGGCTCGCCGTGCGATCGGGGGGCGGATAAATGACCACGCCATCGCGAATGACCTGGATCTTGGCCGAGCGTTCGATCACGCCGGTCGTGACGAAGCATCCGGCAATGGTTCCCACCCGGCTGATCTTGAAGGTCTCGCGGACCACGGCGCGGCCGAGATGCACCACTTGTTCGCGCGGCTTGAGCTTACCCTCCAGCGCGGCTTTAATGTCGTCGGTCAGGTTGTAGATGATGTTGTATTCTCGGATCTGGATTCCCTTTTCCTCGGCCAGGGCGCGGGCCCGATCATCGGGCACTACGTTGAAGCCGACGATGATTGTGTCTTCCGGCGAGGTCAGGGCCAACTGCACATCACTCTCGGTAATGCCCCCGATTGCAGTGTGGAGCACGCGGACACGCACCTCTTCGTGCTGGAGCTTTTCCAGTTCCTTGCGAATTGCTTCGATCGAGCCACGGAAGTCGGCTTTGAGAATCACCTTCAGCTCGGCGATCTGAGCCTTGCTCAGCTCTTCCAGCCGTACCGGCTCGCGCTTGAACAGGCTGGCTTCCAGTTGCTTGGCCTTGCGCTTTTCGGCGATTTCACGAGCCTGAGCCAGGTCCGGGATAACGATAAACGGATCGTCGGCGTTGGGGACCGCATCCAGCCCGGTAATGCGCGTGGGTACACTCGGGCCCGCCTCGTCGATCGGCCGACCCAAATCATCGTACATGGCCCGAACTCGGCCGTAGCTGGCGCCGCAGAGGATGACGTCGCCGCGATGCAGCGTTCCCTCACGGACGAGCAGGGTGGCGAGTACGCCCTCCCCTTCGCTCAACATGGCCTCCAGGCACGTTCCCACGGCTGGCTTCTTGGCATTGGCTTTCAGCTCCTTGATCTCCGCCAGGATCGACAAGTTTTCCAGCAAGAGATCAATTCCTTCGCCCTTGGTGGCACTGGTTTCGACGAACGGAATGTCGCCACCCATGTTATCGGGCAAGAGTTCCAACCCGTAGAGCTGCTGGCGGGTGCGGTTGACGTTGGCATTGGGGACGTCGACCTTGTTGATGGCGACCACGATGGGTACGCCGGCTGCCTTGGCATGATTGATGGCTTCTTCGGTTTGCGGCATGACGCCGTCGTCCGCGGCGACCACGATTACGGCAATGTCGGTTACCTGGGCACCGCGGGCCCGCATTTTGGTGAACGCCTCGTGGCCGGGCGTGTCCAGGAAGGTGATGGGGCGACCATTGTGCTCCACGCGCCAGGCGCGGATCACCTGGGTAATCCCGCCGGCCTCGGTGGCGGCCACGTTGCTTTCGCGGATCTTGTCCAGCAGCGTGGTCTTGCCGTGGTCCACGTGGCCCATGATGGTGACAATCGGCGCGCGCAGCACCAAATCCTCGGGATTATCGGGTTTCTGCAATTCGGCGAGGACGCGATCTTCAGCGTCCGCCGGCCGCTTGATGTCCAGCTCGCAGCCCGCATCCAGGGCAATCGTCTCCGCCACAGCCGGCTCCAGCGTGGAGTTGATGTTGACGGTCGTGAGCCCCTGGCTTTGCAGACGCAGCAACAGCTCGCCGGTTTTCATCCCAATCGCTTCGGACAAAGCACGGACGGTAATGGGAATTTCCACAGGCACCTTGCCTTTGCGCGGCTGGGTCGGACCCTGCTGGCGTTTGATCTTGTGGAGGCGTTGCTTGACGTGTTTGGGCCGATCATCGTCAGCAGTCAACAGGGCGGATCGGCCTCCCTTGAGGTCCACCTCTTGGCGGTCACGCCGTAATTTGGCCCGTTCGTTGCGTTGTTGATGCCGCTTATCGCGACCGGTAACCTGTCCCGGACGCACTTTCCCACCCTTGCCAGCGTCCCCTTCCTCCTCTTCGATCTCTCCAGGGGGAGCGACTGGCTCAACCAGGTTACTTTTGCCGATGAGGTCTTCTGGTTTGACGGCCCGGCCTTCGCGCAGCATTTCCGGCGTCAGCTTCATGAGCGGTTTTTGCGCGGCCGGCTCCTCCGCTTTCTTTTCTTCTTTCCCAGTCCGCTGCTTGAGGGTCGGCAATTTGGCAACCCGAACCACAGCCGGAGTACGCGGCACTGGACGGGCGCCTCGGGGTTTGGCGGGGGCATCGGACCGCGGTTGGCTCAAATCGCGCATCCTTGTGGTCCCGACCGACGGAGGTACGCGGCTGATCGTTTCCGCTGCACGGCCGCCGGCTTCCGGCGGACGGGGCGGCGGCGTTTCCGTGGTCTGTGGCGGTAAGGTCTCGGCGGGCTTGGCGGGTTTTGGCTCGGCCGCCACGGCCGCGGGCGCCATGGGAGCGGGAGCGCTTTCCTCCGTGGCCACTTCGGCAGGAGGCTCTGCAGGCTTGGCGGGTGCAGGAGGGGCCTTGGCTGCGGCCGGAGGCACCTTGGTTGGCTCCGGCTCGCGGCGGAGGGGACGGGATGGATGGAGTACGGGAACCGGGGTCATGACCTGAGGGATGACCGCGCTCGCTGGCTTCGGCGGCGCAGCCACGGCTACACCACCGCCACCCCGTTTGACCAATTGCACCACGGCATCGCGCTGGTGAGGATCCAGACTGCTGAGCTGGTTCTTCACCTCGATGCCGGCCTGACGGCAGAGATCAATGAGGTCTTTGCTCTCCAGATTGAGCTCTTTCGCCAGCGCGTAAACGCGGATCTTCTCTTGCAAATGCAACTCCTGTACTGTCAATCCCTATGTCCCCCAAAGCTGTTTGTACATTTTAACTACCTTCTGATGCGCGGGAAAGAGAATGTTCCCGATCGTCCGCAGCGGAAACCCCAAATCGCGAACGCCGCGCACCCGCTTCTGCCCCAACCTACTCATCCTCCTTCGCTTCCGCGTGCTTGTCGGGAGTTCGGTCGGCATCGCCAAAGACCTGTTCGGCACTCAGCGTTTCCTCGGGCTTGCTGGCTACATCGGGGCCAAACAAGCTTTCCAAGGTGGGCTTGGAAGGAGTCGTCGCGGCCGGTGCATCGGCACTGAAGAGATTGGCGGCCGTGGGACTAGCATCTGGCTGTGCACCCTCCGCCACCGCCTGAGCCCGTGCCTCGGCCTCGGCTTGCTTGGCGAGTCGGGTTTCCTCTTCCACGCGTTCGGAACCTTCTTCGGCGAAGGCGATGATTTCCTCGGCCTGCTCCTCGGTAATGCCGGCCAGTTCAGCCAATTGGGCCGGTTCCAGGAACGTCAGATCGTCGTAGGAGAGGAACCCTTCTTCGATGAATGCCTCGACCAGCTCCGCCGTAACATTGGGAAGCTGCCCGAACCAGTTCTCTGCTTTCTCGATCCCTTCGTTGAGCTCATCATGCGTCATGATCTCGATGTCCCAGCCGACCAGTTTCGAGGCCAGCCGGACATTCTGTCCCCGCCGGCCGATGGCCAGCGAGAGTTGGTCCTCCTTGACCAGCACGATGGCCCGACCTAGCCGCGGGTAAAGGAACACTTCCTCAATCTGGGCCGGTTGCAGGGCGTTCGGGATCATGACCTGCAACGAATCGTTCCAGCGGACAATGTCGATGCGCTCCCCGCCCAGTTCATCGACGATGTTCTTGATGCGGCTTCCGCGGACCCCGACACACGCGCCCACACAATCGACCTTGAGATCGATGCTGGAAACGGCGATCTTGGACCGATAGCCGGCCTCCCGAGCCAGGGCCTTGATCTCGATGGTGCGGTCGGCAATTTCGGGGATTTCGTTCTCGAAGAGGCGGCGGACGAAGTCGGGGTGGGTACGGGAGAGGATAATCTTGACGCGGTGGCCCACCTTGCGGACTTCCAGGATCACGGCTTTGACGCGTTCACCCACGTGATGGGTTTCTCCCGGAATCTGCTCGCCGCGCGGGAGAATCGCTTCCGATTTTCCCAGCGTGACGGTAGCGGCGCCCCCTTCGAAGCGCTGGACGGTGCCGTGCACCAGATCGCCCTTCATGGCGGCGTATTCATCGAAGATCGCGTTGCATTCGGCTTCGCGGATCTTCTGGATCATCACCTGCTTGGCACTCTGGGCGGCGATGCGGCCCAGGAGAGCGGGATCGATGAGCTCCTCGCCCTTTTGGGCCTTGATTTCCCCGGAGTCGCGGTCGATGCTGACAGCGATGCCCTCTTCATCACCATAGTGCTTTTCGGTTGCCAACTGCAGCGCGGCTTCGATCCCATCGAAAATGACGTCCTTGGGGATGTTTTTTTCTCGGTGCATCAAGTCCACGATCCGCAGCACGTCCGCGCCATTCATAGTCATTTGCCAATGTCCGTAGTCCGTAGTCCGTGATCCAAAGTCCATCGCTCATCGTCCGTAGCTACGGACTACGGACTACGAACCATAGACTGATAAACAAAAAAAGTGGGAGTCGCTCCCACTTCGATGCCTCCCAGGCGGGACCGGATTCCCCGCCGGGAGCGCACCGCTCCCACTAACCCGCGGGCCGGCTACTGTTCAATGCCACCCCGGTCGACCGATCAAACAAATGGGCGTGTTCCATATTAAATATCACATCCACCCTCGGTCCCTGCTTCTGGGGTTCTTTCGGCGGCTGCCTGCTGAGCGATTCATCGCCGAAGGCCACGGCTTGCCAGTTCCCCCGGCGAAGGGTAACCAGGCTCGTATTTCCCAGCGGCTCGATCAGCAAGACTTCCATGCACAAGGACGCTTCACCCGGTTGCGGTGCTCCAATGTGGAGGTCTTCCGGTCGAATCCCCAACGTGACTGCTTTCCCAACATGGCCCCGCCAGCCCTGGACCTTCGTGGACGGCAGTGGGAGGGTCCATTCATCAGTGGCAAAGCACAACCGGCATTCGGTTCCGACGAGCTGCCCGTCGGCGAAATTCATCGGCGGCCAGCCCAGAAAGCCCGCCACAAAACGGTTCGCCGGCCGCTGGTAAACTGCAAGCGGCCGGTCCATTTGTTGCACGACACCCTGATCCATCACGGCGACGCGGTCCGCCAAGGTCATCGCCTCAGCCTGATCATGCGTCACATAGATCATTGTGGCCCGAAGCTGACGCTGTAGCAAGTGCAACTGGTGCCGTAATTCGGCGCGGAGCCGAGTGTCGAGATGGCTAAGCGGCTCATCGAGCAGAAAAACGTCCGGCCGGCGGACAATGGCCCGTCCCAAAGCGACCCGCTGCTGCTGTCCTCCCGAGAGCTGTCCCGGGAGGCGATCGAGGATCTCTTCCAATCCGAGCAGGCGCGTTGCGGCCGCCACCATTTCCTCCGTAACTCCTTCTTGATGTTGGGTTTGAGCGTAGCGAGCCAATCGAAACCAACGCAAGAGGATGCGATGGACCAGACCCCGGCGTCGGCGCAGGCGTAGACTGATCGAAAGGTTTCGCCGGACATTCAGGTGCGGATAGAGTGTGGACTTCTGGAATACCATGGCCACATCGCGCTCGTGGGGTGGTAAAGTGTTCACTACTCGACCGCCAATCACGATCTTGCCAGCTGTGGCAGCTTCCAGGCCGGCGATCAACCGCAAGGTGGTTGTCTTTCCGCAACCCGAAGGACCAACCAGGACCATCAGTTCGCCATCCTCGACGCGAAGGCTCAGATCCCGCACAGCTTCGATGCCGCTCGGAAAGAGCTTGGTCAATCGTTCCAAAACAACCTCTGCCATCACCCCACCGCCTCGGAAAACCTTGGGAACCGGCAATCTCGTATAAAATCAGCATAAAGCCTAACGACGGCAGTATGAATGTGAAACCCAACTCGGTGCCCCGGGGTGAAGCGATGCGCGTTATTCTTCTCAGCACGATTCTGTTAGCGGCCAATGGAATCACCAACGGCGACGCGGTGTCGGAACCAGCTCAATATCCTCGCGCGAATCTCTTGGTGGAGGCTAGCGATCTCGCCAGGCCCGAGTTTGCCAAGGAGTCGCAGATCCTGGATGCCCGCGGCAAGCAGAAGTATGCCGCAGGGCATATTCCTGGGGCCATCTGGGTTGACGCGATCGGCTGGAACCGGTCGCCACTGACGTCCGAGAATCAAGAGCCCTGGGCGAAGCGCATCGGCGCGCTTGGTATCGATCCCGATCGCCGCGTGGTTGTCTATGATGACAACGCCAATAAAGATGGGGCCCGGATCTGGTGGATTCTGCGGTACTTTGGGTTTCGGGATGTGCGTCTCCTCAACGGCGGGTGGCGAGCTTGGCAGCAGAGCGGCGGCCGCGTCTCGACCGAGGAAACGAAGCCATCGCCCCGCAAGCTCGTATTGTCCCCCGTGGCAGCACGTTTGGCCACCAAGGATCAAGTGCTCGATGCGTTGAAGTCGAAAGATGTGCAAATTGTCGATGCGCGATCGCGCGGAGAATATTGCGGCGAGGAAGGATCGGCCAAGCGCGGCGGAGCCATTCCGGGCGCCGTTCACCTTGAATGGTTAGAAGTTCTCGACGACAAGAGCCAACGCTTCAAGCGTCCCGAAGAGCTGTCGGAGCTGTTCCGGAAGAAGGGCATCACGGTGGATCGGCCCGCCATCACCTATTGCCAGTCCGGAGGACGCGCCGCCGTCATGGCCTTTGCTCTGGAGCTGATGGGCGACGACCGGGTGCGAAATTACTACAAGAGCTGGGCAGAATGGGGCAACGCCGAAGACACGCCGATCATCAAACCCCCGAAGTAAGGCTCCGCCCATCTCTCGACGACCTAACGCGAAGCGATTGCTCCCTGATCCATGCACGCATTATGGCGGTCGCATGAGCAGACATCCTTGGGAGCTGTCGCGGTTTCCGCTTCGAATTCGGCGAGCAATTGCTGGAGATCCGCATTGGTTTCTAAATTACTACACGCTCCGGCGAAGGATGCCCCGTTTCGTATCGCGGCAGTCCGCAGAACCGCGTGGAGCCCACACGGCTCTGCGGACTGCCGCGAAACAGTCAGCAATCATCTCCATCTCGGTCTTGCTCGCCGGTCCCCACTCTGGGATAATCCGCCGCGATCGTTGCGGATCATCGGCAGTGACTTGTCGCCAATAACCAGGGAAGGGAGAAACAAGCGATGGCCAATCCGGTGAAGCGGGTTCCAGAAGGATTCCATACCGTAACGCCGCATCTCGTTGTGCGTGGTGCTTCCGAGGCGATTGAGTTTTACAAGAAGGCATTCGGCGCACAGGAACTGAGTCGCGCGCCGGCGCCCGACGGAAAATCGCTCATTCACGCCATGCTCCAAATTGGCGACTCGCGAATTTTCCTGAATGATGAGTTCCCGGACCGGGACGTCTTGTCGCCGCTCGGCTTGAAGCGCTCGCCGGTTACGATCCACTTGTATGTCCAGGACGCCGACCGCGTGTTTCAGCAGGCGACCCAGGCCGGGGCCCGCGTCGTCATGCCGCTCGCTGATCAATTCTGGGGCGACCGCTACGGTATCCTCGCCGATCCGTATGGCCATCATTGGTCCATTGGTTCGCACGTCAAGGACGTGAGCCCCGCCGATATGCAAAAAGCAGCCGCGGCGGCGTGTGCGCAAATGGCCCATCGTTAGCCGGTTCCCGGGAAAGGGGTTCGATCATGCCACACACATCCCATTCGGCAAGGGGAAAATCCATCTACAGCGTGCACCCCGGCGTGGCCATGGTCCAGGATTGGATCGCCCAGCTGCCGCAGAAGACGGGGAGATCCTTGGAGGAATGGATTGCGCTCGTCCAAGAATCGGGGCCGGCAACGGAGCAAGAGCGTCGCGAGTGGCTGAAGAAGGAACACGGTCTGGGGACCAATTCCGCTTGGTGGATTGCGGAGCGCGCCGACGGCAAGGGGACGGACGGAGACGATCCGGAAACGTATCTCAAAGCCGCTGAGCAATACGTCGAAGCGATGTTCGCAGGTCCCAAGGCCGGCCTGCGCCCTATCTATGATGCTTTACTCAAACTCGGCTTCGAGCTTGGCGAAGACGTTCGCGTTTGCCCGTGCAAAACCATCGTCCCCCTGTACCGCAATCACGTATTTGCACAGATTAAGCCGGCGACGCGAACGCGGATCGATTTCGGCTTCGCCCTCGGCAATCGCAAGGCCACGGGGCGACTCATCGACACGGGGGGATTCGCCAAGAAGGACCGGATCACGCACCGTATCCCGATCACGTCCCTTGCGGAGATTGACCAAGAGGTGAAGCAGTGGCTTAAAACGGCTTACGATCTCGACGCGTAAAACGTAGGGGGGCCGCCCGGCGCTGGAGTCCGCACGGACAGTCACCGTGTCCAGGGAGGCGGATAACCTCCGCGGGCGTAGCGCTGGGCCATCTCCAGATAATGGGCACAAGTCGTGCGGGTCCGATCGAGCTCTTGCTGGCTAATCTCCCGGACGACTTTGCCCGGCATGCCCATGACCACGGACCGGGCCGGGATGCGCCGCCCTTCCGTCACCAACGCTCCCGCGGCGATCAGGCACTCTTCCCCGATCTCGCAGCCCGACAGGAGCCGGGCACCAATCCCGATGAGCGTCTCCCGACCGATATGCTTTCCGTGCAGGACGGCCCCGTGTCCGACCACGACCCCTTCTTCGATGTCCTGGGGCGCATCGTAATCGGTGTGGATCACACAACCGTCCTGGATATTGACCCGTGGCCCGAGCGTGATGCGGGCCAGATCACCGCGGACGACCGAACCAAACCAAATGTTCACGCCAGGGGCCAGGACGACGTCTCCGGTAACAACCGCGCCTTGGGCGATGTAATAATCCTGAATCGATTGCATCGGGCACCTTCTGAGAGCGGCAGGGAGCACACCGTGGTTCCCAACAGAGAAGCATTGTATGCCGTCGACTCTCTCCATAGAACACCCTCACTTCAGATTGCCGAGGCCATGTGCCGCATCCCGTGAACACGACGGCTTGTTTCTTCCCGTTTGATCTGTTCGGCAGTGCCGGTTGCCGCGGCGGCGCCGACTTGCTGGCAGATGCGTTTCGGGAAATGCTGGTCGACAACCGCCGCGAACGCCTGCCGACCCGTGCCCGGGCCTATACCGGCAAGGTGCGGATGCGGGAGTTCACCTTCGGCACGCTGCCTGCCTATCAGGACTGGCGCGGCCAAGCTCGCCGGGCCGTCCGCCAGGTCTTCCGTAGAGACGATTTCCTCTTGTGGGTCACCGGCAATCACCTCGGCGTGCTCCCGGTTTATGACGAGCTGGCCCGTGAGCATGCGAGTACCTTGGTCGTGCAGCTCGATGCCCACCTCGATGTCTATAACCTCTCCGATTGCACCGCGGAACTGTCGCACGGCAACTTCCTGCTCCACTGCGCCGGGAAGTTGCCGGCCATCTGGAATTTGGGCAGCCGCGAACTCCTGCTGCGCCCGGAATACGTGGGGCAGTATTACCAGTGTGTCGTTCCGGCGGCCGCGTTTGCGGTGGATCCCGAGCCGGCCCTGCTTCAGCTGCGTGAAGTGAGTCGAAAGGCCCAGCGCGTTTTCCTTGACCTCGATTGCGATGTTTTCGACCCCGCCTTTTTCCCTGGCGTCACCCATCCACTCCCATTCGGCCTGAGCACGCAGCAAGTGCTCCGCATCATCGCAGCAGCCTGGTCGGAGCGTGTCGTTGGCCTGGCCATCTCAGAATTTGATCCGGGGCGCGATCGCAATGATCAAAGCCTGTCGACGCTGGTGTGGCTCGTTGAGCATATCTTGTTGAAATGTTACGAGTCCGACGAGAAGTGATCTCGCAGCCGACGCGAATCTCATGCCAGGCCGTCCGTGGCCGGCGAGCGTGACCTATACTCCTGGAGGAATCGGAACCGAGAAGCCCGAGCCCAAACGGGGAGGCAACCGCATGAAACCGTCCACAACCGACTCACCGGATGTCATGACACTCCAGATCCGCCGTGATAATTCCGGCCGCGCCTCAATCCCTGATATCGACGTGGAAACTGCTATTCCGGCGGCAGAAACTGCCCCGCTGCCGGAAACTACTCCCCCCGCAGAAACCACTCCCGCAGCTCCGCCTTGCCCGCGGTGCGGCGGCAGGTTGACCAACCCGGAGGGGCTTGGTTGGTGCCCGGGCTGTGGATATTGCCGGTCGCTGGAACAGGACGCCAACAAGGCCGCCCTGGCAGCACCGCCGGTTGCCCGGCGACCGTCTCCCTTCGGTGTGGTCGAATTCGTGGAAGTGCTCGGGAAGCTGCCGCGCTGGTTGTGGGTTCTTCTGGGCGGCACGGCCATTTTGGTCGTCGGCTCGTTTGGTGCAGACTTCGTGCTGGAACCGAATTCACTCGCGCGCGCGCTGTGGAGCTCGGTCCAACTTGCACTGGGCGTAATTGCCCTGCTGGCCGCACAGGTCTGGGCCTTTCTCCTGCTGGCCCCCGAAAGCGAGCACATGAGTGCCAAGGACCTGATCTTATCAGCACGGCTTTGGAGCATGACGTGCCGCCGCCTGCCCAAGACCAGGCCACAGGTCTGGCTGGGGGCATGGGGCATGGTTGCGGGGACCTGTGCGGTCCTTGTGGTTGGTGGGCTCGACTACTGGTATCAGTTTTACAAGCCGAAAAAACTGGTCGACCGGGGCTTGCTGGCAATGATCCAAGATGCGGCAAATAAAGCCCACAAGAAGAACCAGTCGATGGAAGAGGCGTTGGACGAACTTGCGGGAAAGCAGGATCTCGCCAAGAAGAAGGATGAGCCAAAGAAGGAAACCAAGGACGATCGACGGCCGGTTGTGGATTGTGTAATCGTCGGCTACACCGTAGCGACCAACCAGAAACTGGGCAAAGAACGGATAACGAGCTTGATGCTGGCGACGCTGATCGATGGCAAGATCAAATTCGCAGGCGTGGTGCGGCGGGGATTTGAAGGACGGGCCTCGGATGACCTGCTCAGGCGGCTGACTCCGTTGGTTCAGAACGAGCCCTTCATCCGGGGTCTAAATACCCAGGCCATCTGGGTCAAGCCGAAGGTGTTCTGCGAAATCCGCCAGTCCGGATTCGACGCCGATGGCCATTTGAAGGATCCCAATTTCAAGGATCTGCTATCGGAATGATGATGCTGGATCGACTCATCCCGTGGCGGGTCCGAACACCAACTCGTAACCCACCGTCAGGATGGCGGCGTCGATGACGAGGTGGCTGATCCAGGACGAGTAAATCGTACCGGTGCGGTGATATAGCCACGCCCACATCGCACCGCCGGCCGCAACACAGAGCGCGAATGGCAAGGCGGCGGCAAAAAAGTGCTGCGGCAAATAGACGGCCAGCACGATCACGTGATGAGCCATGAAGGCTAACGCCGATAACGCAATCGCCAGGGCCACGGGAAGCCGCCGCCTCAATTCGCCGAACACGAACCAGCGCCAGTAATACTCTTCCATCAGCGAGTGAAATCCAGCCAAGAACACAGCCAGCCCCAGATATCGTCCTGGCGTCTGGGCGTGGAACAGAATCAACTTGTCACGGATTCGCCCCGGCAGATCGGCCAGAATGGGGCTGTTCTTCAAGAGGCCGTGATAGGTGCCCAGGATCAGCGCCGTCACGGCGATCCCGAACACCAGCCCGATGGATAAACCTTGGAAGCTCGGCACGGCGGGGCGGAGGCGGCGGCGTTCCACTCTCAGCAACCAAAAAATGGGAAAGCCAAACTGAATCACCTTGCCGGCCAGGTACGCCGCCAACGCAGCGGCGGAAGGCCTCCCAGTCTCTCGCATCGGCTGCGCGAGGACAACGAAGTACAGCCAGGCCATCACCGCGGGAAAGCACATGGCGAAGATCAGGGCAGATCCGTGGAGGACGGCGAAGAAGCCCGTGGGTGGGGGCGCCGCTGGTACATTGGGAACATCTCGGTTCACGCTAGCCCTTCATCTCGCCGATGACGCGCCGCACCAGGATGCGCAATTGCTTCTCCGCCGCATTGGCCGTTGCGACGATTTCTTCCAGAGAAACCGGTTCCAGGGCGTCGGGCAGGCAGACATCGGTAATCACCGACAAACCGAGATTGCGCAGCCCGCAATGAACGCCGACAATCACTTCCGGCACCGTGGACATGCCGACCACGTCTGCCCCGATGCCGCGCAGGAAGCGATATTCGGCCCGTGTTTCCAGGTTGGGTCCCGAGACGGCCACGAATACGCCCTTGTGGCAAACGATTTTTTCCTCCCGAGCGACCCGCTGCGTCAGAGCGATCAATTCCCGATCGTAGGCCCAGCACATGTCGGGAAACCGGGGCCCAAGCCGGTCATCATTTTTGCCGATAAGCGGATTGTCGCCGAGGAGATTGATGTGGTCTTCGATGACCATGAGATCGCCTTTGCCGAATTGCGGGTTCATGCCCCCACAGGCGTTGCTGACGATGAGCACTTCGCAGCCCAGCGCTCGAAAAACCCGCACAGGAAGGGTGATTTGCTGGAGGGAATAGCCTTCGTAGTAATGGAAACGTCCTTCCATAGCCACGACGCCTTTTCCAGAGAGCCGGCCGCATACCAGGCGGCCGGCGTGCGAATGGACGGTCGTCCGGGGAAAGTGGGGAATCTCTTCATAGGGAAGCCGGACGTCGGTTTCGATATCTTCGGCGAGGCCGCCCAGCCCGGTGCCCAAAATGATGCCGATGCGCGGCTGCGTCGGCCAATGTCCGCGAATGAAAGCGCTGGCTTCCTGGATTTGTTCGTATAGGTGCAGCATAGCGTTGGCCCGTAGTCCATCGTCCGCAGTCAGCACAGTATAATGAGATTTGCCGTCCAAGGAAAGGAGTCCATCGGACGGCGGTTTGGTAAACCACGGCCGGACCGTCGGACCGCTATCAGGTGGATCAACCATGGCTGCCAACTTGACCCCGCAGTACCTCGAAGCCGAAGCCGACTACAAGCGTGCCCAGAGCGCTGCGGAGCGGTTGGAGTGCTTGAAGAAAATGTATTCGCTGCTGCCCAAGCACAAGGCCAGTGAAAAACTCCAGGCCGATCTCAAGACGCGGATCAGCGATACGAAGAAAGAAATCGAGCACGAACGGAAAAGCCCCAAGAAAGTCGGCGTCAGCCACAAGATCCCGAAACAAGGTGCCGGGCAATATGTGGTGCTGGGGGCGCCCAATGTGGGCAAGAGCCGGCTGTTGACCCGCCTCACCCGGGCAACCCCCGAAGTAGCCCCCTACCCCTTCACCACCCGTGAGCCTCATGCCGGCATGATGGAGTGGGAAGATGTGCGCGTGCAGCTGATCGACACGCCGCCGATCACGCCCGATTACCTGGAGAGCTATCTGTCGAGTATGGTGCGGGTGGCCGACGCGGCCTTGCTGATGGTCGATCTTGGCGAAGATGATGGGCCCTTTGCAGCAGAGGCCGTCATCGAGCAGCTCGCAACCACGAAGACCATCTTGACCGGCCAGGTCCCGGCGACCGTGGACGATCCGACCATTCATCACACGAAAACGATGCTTGTGGCCAACAAGATTGATCGGCCAGGTGCGGCCGAACGCCTGGAGATCGTGCGCGAATTGTATGGTGCACGGTTTCCGATTCACACGATCGCGGCCGAGCAGTCCACAGGTTTGGATGAGCTTCGGACCGCCATTTACCAATTCTTGAACGTGATCCGCGTTTACACCCGCCAGCCTGGCAAGCCCCCGGATCTCGAATCTCCCTTCACCTGTCCCGTCGGCAGCACGGTCGTGGAAATGGCTGCCCTGGTCCATCGTGATTTCGCGCAAGGGCTCAAATCGGCCCGGATCTGGGGGACGGGCGTGTACGACGGCCAAACCGTGAAGCGCGACCATGTCCTGCACGACAAGGACATCGTCGAGCTGCATTTGTGAAATCTGCGCCATCCCGCCATATAACATCGGGATGAACACAACACCCTGCGCGAAGCGTGCCGTGATGCTCGTGCTCCTGGCGATCTTGCCAGCCCCTGCAAGATGTGCAGACCGCCAAGCGGACCCGCTGCTGGCCGCCATCAAGCGGGTCGGCCGGGAAGGTGCGGGCAATGTCGAAGCTCGCAAAGCCTGGCACGAGCTGGTCCGGCTCGGCCCGGCTGCGCTGCCGGCGATCTTGGCCGCATTCGATGAGAGCGATCCTACCGTGGCCAACTGGCTCCGTCCGGCCGTCGATACGATTGCCGAGCGCGCCCTTGCCGCCCACCAGCCGTTGCCCAAGGCAGAGCTGGAGCAGTTCATTGCTCAGCAAGGACACAGTGGCGTAGCCCGTCGTCTCGCTTACGAATGGCTGGTACGGATCGATTCTGAGATCCCTGGCCGGCTCCTGCCTGGCATGCTCCACGACCCCAGCCTAGAGCTGCGCCGCGATGCCATTGCCCTGGTCCTCAAGGATGCTCGAGAGCGTCTGGACAGGGGTGACAAGTCCGGTGCGACGGCCGCCTTCCGCCAAGCGCTCTCCGGAGTCCGCGACCGCGATCAGGCGGATGAGATTGCCAAGAATCTCAAGACGTTGGGCGTGGCGGTTGATGTGGCGGCCCACTTCGGCTTCGTTCGCCGTTGGTTGCTAATTGGTCCCTTCGATAGCAGCGGCGGCAGCGGATTCGAGAGAGCATTCCCGCCTGAAACGGAGATCGACCGCGCTGCCCAGTATTCCGGCAAGAATGCCAAGCCGGTGCGCTGGACGGGCTACACGACGGCCGATCCCTATGGCGTAGTTGATCTCAACAAAGCCCTCGGCAAATCGATGGGAGCCGCGGCGTATGCATTTGCTGCAGTCGTTTCGCCAACCGAGCAGCCGGTACAGATTCGCGCCGCTAGCCAAAACGCGATCAGGATCTTCCTGAACGGCAAATTGATTCTCTCCCGTGAGGAATACCACCACGGCATGCAAATGGATCAGCACATCGGCAAGGGCACCCTCCGCGCTGGCCGCAACGAGATCCTCATCAAGATTTGCCAGAACGAGCAGCCCGACGATTGGGCGCAAAACTGGTCGTTCCAAGTGCGGATTTGCGATTCCACCGGCGGCAGCATTCCGGTGACGGTTTCGGAGGAAAAGCCATGACAAGGATCAAGGAACAAGGAACTGTGAACGGGGAAAAAGGAAAATATGCGAGCCCGTCGCTTCTTCCATTCGCCTGTTGCCTTTTGCCTATTGCCTTGATCGCGGCGGATTGGCCACAGTTCCGGGGACCGGGCGGCACGGGCGTTTCCGTCGAGAAGGCGCTTCCGATTCGATGGGGGCCGACGGAGAATATTGCTTGGAAGGTGGAGCTTCCTGGCCGGGGAGTTTCCAGTCCGGTGGTGGCAGGCGGACGCTGCTACGTCACCGCGTGCAGCGGCTATCAACAGCGCCGCCTTCACGTGCTCTGTTACGATGCCGCCACGGGTGCCAAGCAATGGGAACGGCAGTTCCAGGCAACCGGCAACACGTTCTGCAATCCCAAAACCTGCATGGCTGCTCCCACTCCGGTCACGGACGGCGAGCGCGTGTATGCCCTGTTCGCCACCGGCGACCTGGCCTGTCTCGACCGGGAAGGCAACTTGATTTGGTACCGTTCCCTCGTGGGCGACTACCACGATATCACCAACCAGGTCGGCATGGCGGCGTCACCCATTCTTTGGCGCGACATGCTGCTCTTGCCCATGGAAAATGTCGGTGCATCCTTTGCCGCCGGGCTTGATAAGCTCACCGGCCAGAACCGGTGGAAGGTCCCGCGGCCGCGGGACATCAATTGGCCGACACCGCTGCTCGTGGAGCGCGACGGCCAAGCCGATGTGTTATTCCAGGCCCCGCAGGAGTTGGCGGCTTACGACCCGGCGACAGGTCAAAAGCGGTGGGCGTATACCGGAGAGGGGATGAGCTCCGTCCCATCGCTGGCCGCGGCCGACGGGCTGCTTATCTTGTCCGGCGGAGTCGCATTGCGGCTACCTGCGGCAACTGCTTCATTGGATCGTGGTAAGCCGGAAACGACTCCGCAGGTGGCGTGGAAATCAACCAAACTTCGGCCAGCGTATGCGTCGCCGCTGATTTGCCAGGGCCGGCTGTATGCAGTCAACAATTCGGCCATCCTTCTCAACTGTACCGATCTACAGACTGGCAACGT
>DATGIQ010000096.1:0-3120 GCA_035295665.1 Gemmataceae bacterium
CATTTTGCGCATGCCACGCTTCAACATGAGCGAAGAAGAAGCGATGGAGCTGGTCAACTACTTCGCCGCCGCTGACAAGCTGCACAATCCGGGCGTTGGGCTGACCTATCCGTACCTCCCCCTCATGGCCCAGCGTGAGGATGGCTTCTGGCGGGCGCAGTCGCAGATTTACCTGGCACGGCTTCAAAAGGACAAGCTGGAGGCCGGCCGGGTGCAAGAATTGAAGCCGTTGTGGGATCTCCTCTACAGCGAACAGCTCGCCCAGGCTGAGTCAGCCGTCAAGGCTGCCAAGGAAACCGAGGACAAGGAGACCGACAAAGCCAAGAAGAAGGCAGCCGAGGACCGCCGCAAGGAAGCGGAAAAGACGCTGGCTGCGCTCAAGGATAAGGCCGCGTTCGAGAAAGCCCAGCAGCAGCAGTGGATCGAGCGGGAAGTCTATGCCGGCGATGCGTACCGCTTGCTCGCCAACTACAAACGCTGCTTGAACTGCCACCAGGTCGGTCCGCAAGCGCCCACGCAGGCGGTCGGCCCGTCGCTGGAATTGGCGCCGGATCGGCTCCGTCCCGATTGGACGTTCCGCTGGATCGCCAGTCCGCAGCGGTTGCTGATCTATCCCGACGGCTTACACGCCATGCCGCCCAATTTCAAAAGCAACGATCCACCCTGGCCGGAGTTCGCCGGCAGCATGCTCGAGCAGGCTAGAGCCGTCCGCGATGTTCTCATAGATTATCCCAAGGTCGCCGACATGCCGGTGAACCGTACCTATCGTTCGACGTCGGGAGAAAACCCATGAGAGGTCCGCGATTCTTCGCCCTGCTCACGCTCGGGGCGGCTTTTGGATTGTTCTTCGCACCATCTCGAACCACGGCCGAGGAATGGAGCACCATTAAGGGGCAGGTGGTTTTTGGCGGCAAGCAGATTCCTCCGCCCAAGCCCATCAATGTGGATAACAATCAGGATAAGCAGCATTGCCTGTCCAAGGGCCCCCTGCTCAGCGATGAATGGACGATCAACCCGGCGAACAAAGGGGTCCGTTGGGCGTTCGTGTGGCTCGCACCGGCGGCCGGCAAGGCGCTGCCCGTGCATCCGAGCCTCAAGGAGATTCAGAAGAAGGAAGTCGAGATTGACCAGCCGTGCTGCAAATTCGTTCCACACGCCCTGGGCATGCGCCAAGGGCAGGTCTTGGTGGCGAAGAATAGTGCCCCGGTTGCCCACAACATCAACTGGACGGGACTCAAGAATCCGGGAGGCAATGTTCTCGTCCCGGCCTCGGGTTCGTTTACGATTAAAGATTTGGTTCCGGCCCGGACGCCGGTGCGGTTGAGCTGCAATATCCACCCGTGGATGCTGGCCTGGCTCCGGGTCTTCGATCATCCCTATTTCGCCGTCACCGATGAGAATGGCAAATTCGAAATCAAGCTGGCACCGGCAGGTAATTATCACCTGATGACGTGGCACGAGGCGGTCGGCTACGGAGCCGGCGGCCGGGAGGGAGTGCCGGTTGCAATCAAAGGAGGCGCCGACACCGACGTAGGCAACTTGGAGCTCAAGCCAGCGGAGAACCCGTAGGGACGGACAGGTACACACTCTCCGGCGAGCAGAGGCGTTCCCCCTCGGGAAATGCGCTGGCGACACATGCGAAGCACTCAGGGGGCCAGCACTCTGCTCGCCTTTGTTTCTTTTCACCTGGAGGTAAAACATGATGCGGTTCCGTTACCTGGGAATCATCCTTGGCGCGCCGGTATTGGCGGTCGCCCTGTCGATGACTGGCTGCGGCGGCAGTGATACGAAACCGACCCAAAGCTCGAGCGGCAAGAAGAGCGAGGGCGACAAGAAATCAGAAAAGACATCTGACTCAGGTAGTGCGTCATCGTCCGGTGCCAAGACCGGTATCAAGCCCACCGGCTTCGCCATCATCAAGGGCAAAATCACGTATGACGGCGACCCACCCCCGGTGGCCGATATCCCGATCCCCGATGATAACAAGGACAAGGCGTATTGCCTGAAAGGTCCGCACACGGTTCAGACCTGGATCGTCGGCGCCGACAAAGGGGTGAAGAACGTCGTCCTTTGGGTCCGGGCACCGGCAGGAAAGTATTTCGAAATTCCTCCGGAGCAGCAGAAGCCGGCCACGCCGATCGTCAAGATCGATCAGCCACACTGCGCCTTTGAGCCGCACGTCGATATCGCGTTTCCGAGCTACTTTGACGGCAAGGCGCAGCAACGGACCGGACAAAAACTGGAAATTGCCAATTCTGCGGAGATTACACACAACACCAACTGGACTCCTTCCAACACGCTCCTCGATTCCGCGGCCAACGTGATACTTCCGTCCAAGCAGGCACCGACGGAAATCCCGCTCTTCGAGTCGGTGAACGCCAAGAAGCGGTCTGGTTTGGAGGACCTGCTGACCCTCAAGTGCAACATCCACCAGTGGATGACCGGTTACGTCTGGGCGTTCGACCATCCCTACGCTGCAAAGACTGGGGATGATGGCACGTACGAAATCAAGAACGTTCCGGCCGGCACGGAGCTCCACCTCGTCGGCTGGCATGAAGGGGTGGATGGTGGATATTTCTTACCGGGAAAAAGCAAAGGCGAATCGATTGGGCCGCTCAAGGAAAACGAGATTAAGGAATTGAATTTCAAGATCAAGAAATGAGCGGACACTCCGATACGAAGCTGGCGTAACCAACGGGTCCGGAGGGATTACCCTTCGGACCCGTTCTGTTTTGGCCGTTCACCTTCGAAAGCAAAGCTACTCCTACCATCTCCGCAACCATGTGTAATTCGAAAGCAAAGCTACTCCTACCATCTCCGCAAACATGTGTAATAAGAAAAAGGTGTCTGGTCAAGGTTTGGAAAACTGCAATGGATTCTCACCCCTTATCCGAACAAGCTGAGTCTTCCATGGACAAGCCTCTCGTCCTGTGTGAAACTGTCGAACACATCGCCATCCTTACACTGAACCATCCCGAAAAGCGGAATGCCCTGTCGCGTGCGCTACTTGCCAGCCTGAAAGAACACCTGGCGCGGATCGCGAATGACAAGAACGTGAAAGTCGTCATCCTTCGGGCCGCAGGACCCGTTTTCAGTGCCGGCCATGATTTGCGTGAGCTG
>DATGIQ010000097.1:0-8305 GCA_035295665.1 Gemmataceae bacterium
GGGTCGATCCTGAGTACCGCCGACGGTGGCCAGACCTGGCGTGTCCAGCAGCGGAGCGGACAGCGCGCTGCGGTGCTTTTCGTCCATGCCCATGCCGACGGAATTCCCCTGGAAACTGTGGCCGCCCTGGGTGGCGAGGAAGGATATCTGGCAACCGGGTTGCGTGTGCTGGCACCCGACTCCGCAACGGCTCCTGTGAACCAGGCCGGCGCTTCGCAACGATTCGAGGCCGCCGTGCGGCAGGCGGGAGGGGCGGCGGGCGAAATGCTTTGGCAATTTCCGTTGCCCCAACACCTGGCGTGGGCAGGAAAGCTCGAAATCCTGCAAGCCTGGAATCAGCTCCATGCGGATCGCGCCACGGAAGAGCTCCTTCGCCAGATCGTACTCGCCCTGCGCATGTGGCGGCCAAGCGTGGTCGTCACCGATCATCCCGATGAAGCCCATGCTTCACCATCGGAAGCACTCCTGGCGGAAGCGCTCAATGAAGCGTTCCGCCGGGCCGCCGATCCCCAGGCATTTCCTGAGCAAATCGCACAGCTCGGACTACAGCCCTGGGAGGTCGCGAAGTTGTACTGCTGTTGGCCGGGACGCACAGGAGCCGAAGTGTTCCTGGACGCGTCCGCCATCAGCCCTCGATTGGAAATGACAGCGCGCGATTTTGCCATGCCCTTGACCGGACTGCTCTCGGATCATCCGTATTCTCTGCCAAGGCAGCGTTTTTACCATCTTCTTGCGCGCAGGGTTCTCGAAGCCGCCAGCCATCGTCTGCTCATGCAAGGGATCGAGTTGGCCCCGGGCGGGGTGGCCCGACGGAAGCAGTCAGCCGTGGCCGCGCTGGCACCCGAGCTTGAAAAAGCTTTGCAGTCGCGCCGCAACCTTCAAGCCCTGGCCGAGTCGCCCCAGAGTGGCTTGGCCGATCCGAATCGGCTGTTGGCCCAGGTCGGTCCCATGCTGGCTGGCTTGCCCGACGATCAAGCCGCGGCCACGACGTTTGCATTAGCCAACCAGTATGTTGCCACGGGCCATTGGTCCCTGGCTCGGGAACTGTTTCAGCAGCTGGTCAATCGTTATCCGGCTCATCCGTTGGCCGTGGACGCCTACCGTTGGCTGATCCGGCACAGCGCCAGCGGAGAAGCCCGGCGGCGTCACGAGCTGACACAGTCCTGGAACTGGTCACAGACAACGATTCAAAGTTCCCGCGATCCCAGCCTCAAACAGACCGCCTCCTCCATCGGAGTTCCCGAGCGCGCGCAGTTGCCAGAAGGGGTGCGCAGGCAGCAAGCGGGCCTCCTGGGCAATCTCGAAGAAACGCGGCGCTGGTATCAGACCAGCCTGGAGTTGGGCACACGGTTGGCTGCTCTCGGACCGCTCTTCGCGACGGATCCGAGTATTCAGTTTTGCTTGCAAGCCGCACGGCGACGCCTGGGGGACTTCGAGAAAGCGCAGGGGTGGTATACCGAGTTCCTTGCGGACCATCCCAATGGAGCGTGGCATGATGCCGCCGCGGCCGAGCTGTGGCTCATCAACCGAACGGGGCTACCGCCACGGCCGGTGGCGTATTGCCGGCAGACCGAGTCACGGCCTTTCCTCGATGGGACCTTTGACGAGCCTTGCTGGAAGGACGCCCCGCCGCTGGTGCTGCACAATGCCGCGGGGGATACCGTCAAGGATTATCCCACCGAGGTTCGCCTTACTTTTGACAAGGACTTCCTGTATGTGGCTCTCCGCTGTGGCCATCCAGCGGGACGTTATGTGGCGCCGGTGAAACCTCGGCCACACGATGCAGACCTGCGTCCCTATGACCACGTCAGCTTAATCCTGGATCTCGACCGAGATTACTCGACGTACTTCCGGCTGGAAGTGGATCAGCGCGGCTGCGTCTGTGAGGATTGTTGGGGAGACCGGACCTGGGACCCGCACTGGTATGTCGCCCTCCATAGCGAGCGCACTTACTGGCAAGTGGAGGCAGCCATCCCGCTGACCGAGTTAACCGCGGACACGGTCGCGTTCGGCCGAACCTGGGCCTGCAATGTCGTGCGGGTTCTGCCTGGCCGGGGGGTTCAAGCATGGTCTCAGCCCGCAGGCGTCGAACCCCGCCCGGAAGGGATGGGGCTTCTCATGTTTCTCCAGCCCGCCAATCTGCCGTCGACCGCGGCAGCCGCAGAGAAGCCAATGTCCAAGGCACCCTGAGCCGTACGCTGCGAAGAGACGAATCGATGGGGATTCTGCGCGCCCTGGAGCGATTACAGCGTCATTTTGGATAAATAGTCTTTGCTCCTCGTGAAGAACTCGTGTAGACTTACAGTGGCCGGGGACGGTATGCGCAGCTTTGGCAGGCTGGTGTCTATGCAGGATCCTCGCCTCAACAGTGTACACCTCGATTTCCCGCGGCGTGACGATTTTCGCCGTGCACGGGAAGAGATCCTCGGTGCGCGCGGGCTTCACACCCTGGCCGTGGAAAACCATGAGGGAATTCTCGGCAAGGGCGCTTCCTGCACCTTCCGACAGACCGATCGCGCGTCCGCTCCTGCCGAGTCAGGGTACTGGCTGACGGACCAAGAACGCGTCTATCCGCTCAAAGTGGGCGTGAACACGATCGGCCGCCTCCCGGACAATGATGTCGTCATCGAGGGGCCTTACGTTTCGCGCCGCCATTGTGCGATCCTGATTCACGCCGGCGAGAAATGCGAAGTGTACGACATCGCCTCCAAGAATGGTACCTTCGTCAATGGCCTCCGGCTCTGCGGTCCTACCGCGCTGGCCGCCGGTGACGAAATCCGCATGTGCGACCGGCATTTCATTTTCATGTCGAAAGGCGCGCCCAACTCACCGGCGGGTCAGGGAAACACGCTCGAAGACTAGAAACCCGAACCCCGAGATGTCTGAAACTCGCCAATCAAAGTTTCAAACTCCTGGTGGTTCGTGTTTCCAAGTTCGCCCACTGCCCTTCGCCCCTGGATTTCCATAGATTATGGGGCGGTTATTGCAAACTGGAAATCGCCGCTTTCTGGCAGGGGGCACGAACCATGAAACTCATGCGGATGGCGCTGGCCCTGACGCTGCTCGGAGTTTTGGCCGGTGTCGCTTATGTTCGCCAGGCCCATGAGCCGGCCGGGAGCAAAATGGCCAGCGCAGCCGACAAGCTGCTGACCAGCCTGACCGCTGAGCAAAAGGCCAAGGCGACGTTTGCCTTTGATGATAAGGAACGCTTCAATTGGCACTTTGTCCCGCTTCAAGACGCCAACCGAAAGCCTACCCGCAAAGGCCTGCCCCTTCAGGACATGACGCCCGAGCAGAAAGAATTGGCTCGGGCCTTGGTTGCAGCCGGCACCAGCTCGGACGGCTTCGCGAAGGCGACGACGATCATGAGCCTGGAATCAATCCTGCATGAACTGGAGAAAGGGCGCACTCTGGTCCGCAATCCCGAGTGGTACTTCTTTACGATCTTTGGCACCCCGTCGAAAACGGGCAAGTGGGGGTGGCGCGTGGAGGGCCATCATCTGTCGCTCAATTTCGCGGTGGATGGCGGTAAGATCATCGCAGCGACGCCGGCCTTCTTTGGCGCCAATCCCGCCACGGTCATGGACGGGCCTCGAAAAGGAACCCGCGCGCTTCCCTTGGCCGACGACTTGGCCAAAGAGCTATTCAAAACCCTCGACGACAACCAGAAGAAAACTGCCTACCAAGAGAAAGCCTTCCCAGAAGTCAAAGGCCAGACCCGAAGTCCCGATGTCGGTGCGCCAAAAGGGCTATCTGCGGCCAAACTGACGGAGAAGCAGCGGGGGCTCCTGCTGAGGCTTCTCCAGTCCTATGCCGGCCGCATGCCCTCCGACGTGGCCGAGGCCGAGATGAGCGAAGTTCACAAGGCCGGTCTGGATCAGATCTCCTTTGCCTACAACGGTGGAGTGGAACAGGGCAAGCCGCACACCTATCGGGTTCAGGGACCGACGTTCGTAATCGAGTTCCTCAATGTGCAAGAAGATTCGGCCAAGAATCCGGCCAACCACATCCATAGCGTTTGGCGAAATACCAAAGGCGACTTTGGAATCACGCAATAAGCGGGGGCGTAGCTGCCGACCAAGTTTTCTTCGTCCAGGAGGGGCGCACAATGGACCACGAGGCCAGGCTCTTTTCAGGCCTGGAAGAAACGTCTGATTTTTCGACACCCCTCCCGAATTTCTCGGTACTTGAGACGCGACCTCACGGAAAGCATTTTTTTATGCTTTCCACAAGTCCATCATCGTACATCACTTGCGAAGATCTTGCAAAAAAGCTTTCTAACGGCACGTCGCTTGCTCCCATAGGGGGCTATTGCAAGCGAGGATCCGGAAGTCCCGATTTCCTCGCCCGTTGGCTTTGATTGTAATGAGTTAGCCGGGCCTCGGGCCCGGCTCGCACCCGACATTCGCCCAGGGTGCATACACGGCCACGGCATCCGCCGCCGTGGCCGTGTCGCCCTTTCCTGCGGGTGCGACGTGAATCCCAGGCCTGGGAGGGGATTTGGCCGGCAAAGGGGTCAGCTCAGTTGAGGATGGCCCGCAGATTCGCCCAGCGCTTTGACCCTGTCCCCCAAGCCGGTTTGCAATGTGCTGGAAGGCCGGCTGCGGCGCCCAGCCGTGGCTCTATCGCCCACCTTCAACGGCGAAGGTATTTCGATCGCCCAGGAAAAGACGCCGGCAGAAGGGCAAGCAGAGGAGAGGTTCGCCCTCGCTTATCACGTTCATCTGTTGCCCTTTTGCCGGCGGCCTCCAGCAGAATAGGACGTTCACGCCCAACCGCAGTCGTTTTGGATCGCCCGCAGTGTTTCGCAGTACCCTCCCATCGCCCAGGGAAGGGTGCTGCCACAGCGAACAGAGGATTCGCTCATCGCCTTCGCCCATTCGCCCATTCCTCTGGCGGCTGTGGCAAGCGCTCAAAAGTTTGCTTTTCCGCCCAACCGTCGCCCTTTCGGACGCGCCGGCAGAGGGGGCAGGGGATGAGGCGCCGTTCGCCCCGGGCGCTTCGTTCCCTCTCCCTTTCGCCGGCGTATTCGCTTTTTCGCTGGCCAGTCAACCAATCGACGGAATTACCGATGCGTCAATCGGCGGGGACGCTTCTCTACCGCACTGGGGCGAACGGTCTGGAAGTGCTCTTGGTCCATCCGAGCGGCTGGTACAACCGAAAGGCTCCGTGGAGCATTCCTAAAGGCGAACCAGGTGCGGGCGAGGACCTGGAGGACACGGCACGGCGGGAAACCCAGGAGGAGACCGGCGTCACGGCCGGGCTCCTCGTTCCGTTGGGACGCGTCGACTATCGCCGCAGCCGCAAACGCATCCACTGCTTTGCCGGACCCGCGCCGGAGGATGCAAACCCGCGCTGCACTTCCTGGGAAGTGGATCAAGCCCGTTTTCTGCCTCTGGCTGATGCCCAGCTCCGTCTTCATCCCGATCAGTGCACTTTTCTGAACCGCTTGGTCGAGCATCTGGAACGAGGGTGAGCGCTGACCACGACGGAAGCCATGATCCAATGGCGCGTCCTCAGCCGACCTTGACCCGATTGCCCACTCGGTTACACTCTGCCTCGCGGAGCATCGCAGGTCCCGGCCGCCGACACATGGACGGCACAAGCGTGCGCCGGGCACAATCCCTGGCCGTGCTTCCGAGGAGCGGAGCCCATGCTCTTCTGTTCGCAGCAATTCCTCGTCTTCTTTACGGCTGTCTTTGTCGTCTATTGGATCCTTCCCTGGCGGCGCGGCCGGGTGTGGCTGTTGTTGGCCGCAAGCTTTGCCTTTTACGCAAGCTGGAACAAGTGGCTTGCCGGAATTATCTGTCTTTCCACGGCCCTCGATTACGTGATTGCCCTCGGACTGGAAGCCAGTACTGTGCCCCGCCGACGCAAGTTGCTTCTCGGGTTGAGCCTGGCAGCCAACCTGGGTCTCTTGTGCTATTTCAAGTATGCGAACTTTTTCCTGACATCAGTCGAGGAAACGCTGCACGCACTCGGGGCCACGACATCGGTGCCCGTCTTGCATATCATTTTGCCGGTCGGGATTTCCTTTTACACGTTCGAAGCGATCAATTACACCATCGATGTCTATCGCGGCCGGGTGCCGGCAGAGCAAGACCTGGCCCACTTCATGCTGTTCATTTCCTTCTTTCCGCATTTGATCGCGGGACCGATTGTCCGGGCGCGAGATTTCTTACCGCAGATCCGCCGGCCAAAGCATTGGGATTGGGCGCGCCTGAACCTGGGGGGGCAGTATCTGCTAATGGGTCTGTTCAAGAAGCTGGCCATCGCCGATCGCATGGCCCTCTATGCGGATCCCGTGTTTGCTGACCCCGGCAGCTATGGCTCTGCAGCGTCCTGGGTCGCGCTCCTGGCTTATGCCCTTCAGATTTATTGTGACTTCTCCGGCTACACCGATATGGCGTTGGGTTCGGCCCATCTGCTCGGCTACAAGCTCGCCAAAAACTTTCACATGCCCTACCTGGCTGGCAATGTCTCAGAGTTTTGGCGGCGGTGGCACATCTCCTTATCAACCTGGTTGCGCGACTATCTGTTCATCCCCCTCGGAGGTAGTCGGGGCAACACTTGGCAGACGAATCGCAATCTGATGGTGACCATGGTCCTGGGTGGGCTCTGGCACGGTGCTAGTTGGACGTTTGTCTTCTGGGGACTCTTGCACGGACTATTCCTCATTACCCACCGTGCCTTTCAACGAATCTGCAAGCGACAGGAGCGTCTCGATCGGCTGGCCCAGACCGGGCCAGGCACGGTGATCCGAATCGGCGTCACTTTTTCGTGTGTTTGCTTGGCTTGGATTTTCTTTCGGGCTCCGACCTTCGCCGCGGCGGGCACGATCCTCAGCAAGCTCGTTATCCCGACCGCCGGTCTCGAGGCACCGCTTCACCCGCGCAGCTTTTGGTATATGGCAGCGGTCGTGGTGATCTGCCATGCGGCAGCCCATTACGGGATCTGGAAGAAATTGGCCGTCCGCGCGCCGGCCGCGGCGCTCGGCTTTGGCTACGCACTGGTGTTGAGCATTTCTCTGGTGCTGGCACCCGACGCCGGCAAAGCGTTTATCTACTTCCAGTTCTGATTCCACCATCGCTCAGGAAAGTCCGAATTCATGGCTCACGCCGTTTGCTCTGAGAACCCCTCACCGCACGCCAGGCTCAACGGCCGAACTCTGCTGGGCGTACTCCTGCTTTACGGGGCGTGCGTTTTCTGTGCAACGTATCCGGCACTTCTTACGCCCGCCACCCGTCTGGCAGGCAGCCGCTGCGATCCGCTCCAGGGACTATGGCTGATGCGCTGGTACAAGGATTGCCTGCTTCACGGACACTCGCCGCTGCGCTGTGACGCAATCCAGTACCCCGTCGGGGCTCCCTTGGGCAACTTTTCGCCGTTGCACTTTCAGACGCTGCTGTACCTCTTTCTTTCGCTGTTCACCGCGAATGACATCCTTTGTTACAACGCGATCTGGTTTTCCAACTTATGCTTTACCGGCTTGGCATCGTTTGTCCTGGCCTGGTACGTCATTAGAAACCGGTTGTGCGCGTGCTTCGCCGGGCTATTGGCCATGCTGAGCGGCCCGGTGCTGCTGCATGCGCATGGCCATCTTGAGCTGATCACGCTGGGCTGGCTGCCCCTTTTCCTGCTCGGCTGGATGCGGTGGCTGGACCAACCCAAGCTGAGCCGGCTATTCGTGGCCTTGGTGCTCTATTTTTTGGTGGCGTTGAGCGCCGCCTACTTCGCGGTGTTCGCGCTGGTTCCGGCGGCGGTCTTCTTGATTGGGCGCGCAAGCCGGGGCGGCTATCGGCAAGTGCTCCCCTGGCTCGGTAGCCGGATCGGCGGGCTCAGCACGTTTGTCGTGGTGGCCGCGGTTGGTTCATCCATCCTCTACTTCCCGCAAATCCTGAGTCGCATCGAGGGTTATTCGCTGGCCCGGCCGAAGGGCGAGTTTAACTACTACGGAGCGCCGCCGTGGAGCTATTGTGTGCCGTCGTATTTGCACGAACTTGGCCGACTCTTGCCGGCAGATTGTTATGCCCAAGCCGGGAGCGTCACCGTCGAATGCTGCTCTTATCTGGGCGTGGTGACGCTTCTCCTACTGGGTTATGCCGCAATCCGGAGGGCTCGTTTCGAACGGGCCGGCCTTTGGTGGTCCGTTCTCCTCGTTTGCGTTGTGCTTTCTTTCGGAGCTTACTGGAGAATTGGCTCGGTTCGCATGAGTCTGCCGGCGGAGTGGCTTCGGAAGGGATTGTTTATCTTTCAAGCACTGCGTGTGCCGGCCCGCTTCAACCTGTGTGTGAGCGTGTTTGCG
>DATGIQ010000098.1:0-29285 GCA_035295665.1 Gemmataceae bacterium
CTGGCAACCGCGGGCAACTCGAGCTTTACCACGCAGAATGTGGGCATCACCCCGGCAACCGAAACTCCCAAGCCACCCGATGACCCGAACATCGTCAACATCACCACCTACTGGACGGGTGCCGATGTGTTGGCCGCGGGCATGATGGGCATCGACCTGGGGACCTTGTCGTTCCTGTCGACTAATCCGCTCGGGCCTGCCTCCATGATGCTTGCCTTCACCGGCGCCAGCCAGAAGGTTGAAAGCTTCCCGGCCCTGGTGGCTAACAACACCGGCCAAGTGCCGGGTCCGGGGCCGTCGCTGGTTCCCGAGCCGGGCACGCTGGCACTGCTGGCGTTTGGCTTGCCCGTGCTGGGTGGTCTGTACTATCGCCGTCGCAACGACTAAACGCGCTCCCGAGCCCTGTGCTCAAAAAAGAGGCCGGCCAAAAGCCGGCTTCTTTTTTTTGTCGCCGCACAATAATTGCACACTGCGTGTATGCGAATGTTAACGCTTCCTGTAAGCCCGTGTTAATTTTTTGCTGCCGCGTGCAGCCCTCCCCGCTCACGATTTCTCCCGTCCCATCGCATCAAGATTCTCATAAGTGTTTGTTTCAACATATCTTAATCTCACTGCCCACAAGACCCGGTTCCTGCGCGGATGGGCCGGCATGAGCTTTGCAATGTCAACCGCGAACAAGGCCGGCGACCCTTGGGCAGGCTTCGCTTGCACCCTATGTACGTCCTGGCCTGATGCAGAATGATATTCGACGGGAGAATAGGCAATCGACAAGAATAAGGTGCCCACGAAGAAAGAAAGGAGGGATCGTAGCTGCGGTTAATCGTGAGAAGCACTTCTTGGTTCGTTTCGCTCAAACGCTCTGGAGAGCGCTGAGCAGCGAAGATTCCTGATTCGGTCGATTAACCGGAGCCGGATCAGAGGGAAGCTTCCGTGGGATTCGTTCACATGGGTACCTTATGAAAAAGGAGCTATCAATAATGGAGCGGCATCGAAAAACAATTGGGAAGACGTTGTTGACCATGGTGGGGCTGGTCCTCGCCGGAGTCCTGCTCATGATGAGCCCTGGGCAGGCGCGCGCGGACATCGTCCTCACGGTGGTCAACTCGGGGACGCCGAGTGGCAGCAACTTCCTCTACACTTATGACGTGATGCTCACGCCCGGCTCGGCACTTCACCCCGCCGGCGGCGGCGTCAATTCGGGTGTGTCCCCTTCCAACAGTTTCTTCACTCTGTACGACGTGCCCGGCTTGGTGTCGGGCTCGATCACCTATGGCGGCGCCTTGGCCGCCGCGGGGAACTCCAGCTTTACCACGCAGAATGTTGGCATCACCCCGGTAACCGAAACCCCTCGGCCACCGGATAGCTCGAGCATCGTCAACATCACCACCTACTGGACGGGCCCGGACGTGTTGGCCGCGGGCATGATGGCCATCGACCTGGGAACCTTGTCGTTCCTGTCGACCAACCCGCTGGGGCCGACATCCATGATGCTCGCCTTCACCGGCGCCAGCCAGAAGATCGAGAACTTCCCGACCCTGGTGGCCAACAACACCGGCCAGGTCGCAGGCCCTGGACCGACTCCTCCGCCGCCCACGGTTCCGGAGCCGGGCACCTTGGCACTGCTGGCCATCGGATTGCCTCTGGTCGGCCTGTACTATCGGCGCCGCAGCTAAGAACCTACCGAGGACCTTTCTCGGACGCCTGTTCAGGGGAGACCGGCTCAGCCGGTCTCCCCGCTTTTGCGCGCGGCGGCAGGGGGCAACGCCCGATCTGTTTAGCGGCAGTTCGGAGAACCGCGCGAGGCCCACCACTGCGCGGTTGTCCGAGCCGCCGCCAAATGACGCTGGTTCGATTCATGCGCATCACCCAAAAACACACAGCCACCGGAAGCGTCTACGAGGAACCTCGCCATTGCTTCCGGTGGCTGTGTCGATCGGGCCGAACGTTGGTTTATGAATTCAAATTGAGTACAAAGGCGTGCGTAAAACCGGCCGATGTAATGCCTGTCCCAACGATCTGCCCGTTATTATTGATGCTGTTGGCTCGGGTGAGCGCGGTCCAACCGGAATTGGCGGGAAGCTGACTGTTCAAATCGGTCATGGTGCCACCGCTGTAGAGGAACGCGTGCCAGACTCCTGAAGCGGTTTGTGCCGTGCCGACCACCTGGCCCTGCTTGTTAATGCCGTAGGCGTAGCTGCCCCAGCCGCCGAGGGTGCCCAGATCATTCATCACGCCGCCACTGTACAGGAAAGCGTGAATCTGGTAGGTCGAGGTCATCGCCTCTCCGACGACCTGGCCGGCATTGTTGATGGCATAGGCTTCGCTGACAAAGCCGCCGAGCGTGCCCAGGTCCGTCATCACTCCGCCGCTGTAGATGAAAGCGTGCTGTTGGTAAAGCGGGGTCAGCGATGCACCCACGACTACGCCGGCGTCGTTGACCGCATCTGCCCAGCTGCTGGGGCCACCCAGCGTGCCCAGGTCCGTCATCACCCCGCCGCGGTCCAGGAAGGCGTGATTCTGGCCGCTTGCCGTAGCCGAATAGCCAACCACGTCGCCAGCGTTGTTGATGGCGTGAGCTTGACTCGTTGTGCCCCCCAGCGTGCCCAGGTCCGTCATCACCCCGTTGCTGAACAAGAAGGCGTGGGCATCTCCGTTCGAGGTAGTTGAGTCGCCCACGATCTGGCCCGCGTTGTTGACACCGAGAGCTTCACTGAAGCTGCCACCGAGTGTGCCCAGGTCGATCATCCGGCCATCGCTGCCGCAGCAATAGGCGTGTTCGCTGGTGAACATGTCGCAATATGCGGCGCCGACCGCCAACCCTGAACCGTTGATGGCAAATCCATCACCGTTGTAACCTCCCAGTGTCCCCAAATCGATGAGCGAGCCGGGCGAACAACGCTCCTCAAGAGATTCCACGCCGAGCCGCCGCGTCGAACGCTTTTCCGAGGTGGGCCGAGACCGATCGCACGGAACGTGCCACATTGCTTCGCTCCTTAGAGTTGGGTTGTTCCAAGCTTGGGGGTTGGCTTGTCTCTTCGCCTTCACTTACCGGCGAAAATCAAAACTGTGACAGAGCCAGCGAGTTTTTTTCCTGACGTGGAACGACACGGAATCAACCGGCGAATCGACTTACTGTACACGCGACCACATTGCTCGATTCTTGCGGCAGGAGCTAGAGGGGCTGCGTGGGAGTTGAAGAGGCCGCGGTGCTGCTCGGCGTGACCACCAAGACGCTGCGCAACTCAGACGGTTTCTCACGTCCACTTCCACCGCTGCGGATTGGCTGGCCAGCGGCGGGAGACGAGGGCACTCATCTTTGGCATGGACTGGTCGAAGACTGCGGTCGGGCCCATCAAAAAGAGAACATCCCCTATCCCCGCGCAGCGCAGAAGGAGCTAACCGCGGGAAGGTATTACACGTCCTGGTCGTGGATGACAACACCGATGCGGTGTTACTGGACCTTGGTCTTCCGGGCATGGATGGCTACGAAGTGGCGCGGCGGCTGCGTGAGGCGGGCAGCCAGGCACCGATCCCGTGGGCGCTGACGGACTATGGATACGAAGAGTACCGTCGCCGTTCGCATGCGGCAGGCTTTGGCCGACACCTGCTCAAGCCGGCAGATTCCGAAGTGCTCGAAATGGTCCTGGCTCAGGATGGATGGCGGCTGGAGCCTGACCCGCTGCCTGTCCCGGACGGTTCGGTTCCCTCGGCTGCTCAGAAAGACACCGCAGGGGTGAGCCACCGGTTTGTCAGGCTTTCCCCTCGCGAATCAACGAATTCCCGCTTGTTCCAGTAACTGGCAGTGGCCTTGGATGTTTCTGTGGCAGCCTTAAACGTGCCGCTGGCCGTTGGCGGTCCGCTGCTTCTTGCCTCCGCGCTGGAAGTGACGCCGCGGCAGGCCCTGCGCCACCTCCGCTAAGACGCGCGTCTCGGCTTCGTTAGACGAATTTTGAGCGTCTCATTACAAAAAACGCTGCCTTCTGGAGAAGCCAGAACGAAAGACCCTGCGGTGCATCTGCCGCAACCCATCTGGAGAGGACATCGTTTGCCATAAGGAGTTTCAGGCCGCTTAGGGCGCGTGGCATTCACTGGCTCTAGCGGATTGCCGACTCGGTATGCGCCGGACGGTGTGGAGCAAGCGGATCAGCGGTCCAACGCCGCCCGCCTTCTCCGCAAGCAACACCAGCGTGGCTACGTCCTTGAGAGAAACTCCGCTCTCTCGGTCCGGCGGGACTTGTTGGCTTTCATCTTGGTGACTGCAAGGGTGCTGCCTCGTTAGGTCACGAATGGCCTGATAGATGACTCCTGGAGTTACGTGGATGCCCTGGCGTTCGAGCCGGTCCCAAATGCGCTCCGGGTTCCTCAGGGCCCCTTCACAGATACCTCGGAGCTTCTCCCGCGGGTAGCGCTCGACATGGGTCGGGTCTAGAATCATGGAATTCATTGCCTTCCCTCCGTATTCGATTCGGGCGAGGTGCGGTATCATCTCCAAATGACCACGGACGAACCGCTAGCGCGCAGGCACGGGTTGGATCCGCGGGGCGACCTCTGAGCCTGTAGGTAGTTCCAGCAAACCACTGTTCACCGAATCGGGCGGAACAACCAGGCTGGGGGAAGAGAGAGGTCGACCCGCCTCCCCACGGAAGCCAATCGCGCAGCCGGCCAGCCCGAGGGCGCCCGGAGCCAGGACGACGGCAAGATTGCGAATACTCATGAATGATTCTCCCTAAAGCCCGATCTACCGAGGCCGCCACGCAGAGCGGCCCGATTCTTCAATTGGGTATGTGCATGGCGAATGCCGGCGCACGCGATTGGTCGCCACGAGAAGGAAATTCTTACGATCAGTGGGGCCTATGGGAACGATCGTAGAGCAGAGGGGAGAAAGTGAGGTAGCGTGGACTTTGCTGGCCGGAGGAATCCTATTTGCCATCCGGATCCGCAATCGGCCGTTCCTAGTCCTAAAGCCGCGCCAATTGCTAATGGTGGCAGCAGCAATCGAGGGAAGCCCACAGGCTTTCGAAAAAGACGAGGGAAGCTGCGCTGCCGCCGATCGGACGGACTTGTTAACGTTCTCTCCTTGAAGGCCAAGAAGGCCACAAGGCCGTGCAGTGATAGTGAACGTTGAAAGACGTGTTTCAAGCAGGTCGCCGGGACTCTAGAATTAGAATTCCGGGTACGTTTTTGTTTCAAACTTCTTGTCTGCGTTGCTGATCCATGAAATGGTTCCTGGGCGCAATCCTTTTGTTGTTGGCCGCACTGCTCCTCCAGTCGGGGCTGTTGGCTTACTCCATGTATGTGCTGCTGGCCGTCATGGTCGTGAGCCGCCTCTTGGCCCGAAACTGGTTGGGGAAGGTGCGGGCCAGCCGAAGCTGCGACCGGGCCACCGCGGAGATCGGCGACTTCCTCGACGTGGCGATCACCATCCACAATTCAGGCTGGTTGCCGGTCCCATGGGTGCTGCTGGAAGACATGCTGCCCCGGCAGGCCCTTTCCCAAAGGCCGCCGCGGTTGCACGTCAAGGGGAAGCGCTTGCAAATCCGCATGCTCCCCGGCGGCAAGGAAGTGCTGCTCGGCTACGAAATCCGCTGTGATCAACGTGGTTACTACCAAATTGGCCCTCTGGTGATGGAGAGCGGCGATCTGTTCGGCTTGCACCGGCGGTACCGGGTCGATGCGGAGCCCCACTTCGTGCTGGTGTACCCGAAAGTCGTGCCGTTGCTGGGATACGATCTGGCGTCACGGCGGCCGATCGGGGACGTGCGACTCAGCCATCGGCTGTACGAAGATCCGACCCGCATTGCCGGCGTACGTCCTTACGAAATTGGCGATCCGCTCAACCGTGTCCATTGGCGGGCGACGGCCCGGACCGGCTTGCTCCATAGCAAGGTCTACGAGCCCTCTTCCTTGGCCGGCGCGACGTTGGTACTCGATTTTCACCAAGACAGTTATCCTCGCCGAGGGGAACCGCATCGCTCCGAGCTGGCCGTCACGGCCGCGGCATCGCTTGCCAACGCCGTCTTTCAGCTGGGACAGCAAATCGGCCTGGTGAGCAACGGGCGCGATGCCGCTGATCGGATCCGTCAGGAAGGATGGGAGCACAATTTCCGTACCCGCCAGGCCGCCCGGCAGCAAAGCGCCATGGCCGAACGCAGCGAGCGCCTTCAGCCCGTGGTCGTCGAAACGCGCCGCGGCGTGCAGCAGTTTCAACGGATTCGGGAAGTGCTGGCTCGTCTGGAACTCACCGATGGGTTGACGGCCGCACAATTAATCCTCGAAACGGCGAGCCGGCTTCCTCGGGACGCGACGGTCGTGGCTCTGCTGGCCGATGTGCCGGTCGAGGCTGCGCTGGCGTTGGGGGCGTTGCGCCGCCAGGGCTTGGCGATCTCAGCGGTCCTGCTCGCCCTGGATGACGAGCGGTTCGAGAAGGGCTATGGACGGCTACGTGCAGAAGGTATCATGGACATTCGGCTTCTGCACAATGAGGCGGGGCTGCCAGACCTGTGCCGGCTGCAAGTCCGGCGCGCAGCCACGTACACGATGCAGGTGGAGCTTTAGAACCACGAACCAAAAAGTGTTTGGAACTCACCATTCAAAGTTCCAGGCACCTTTGGGTTCGAGTTTCTTAGGCTTAGGCCTGTCCGAATGCGAAGGGCCAGCGATGCGCGATGGCGGGTAAAAAGAAGCCCCAGCAAACCTTGGCCGACTATGTGACGATCGCACTCAGCCCGGTGCTGATCATGGCCCTGGTCGGCAGCTTGATCTTCTTCCTTTTGGAAGTGCTCTACGTCGGCCAATACTCGGGCCGAATGCAGTGGACCCTCTTCTTTTTCGTATTTGGGATGGTGCTTATCGCCCGCATCTCCATCGAACAAGGCGGCGGCAAGGCCACGCTGTATGGCCTGGTCATGGCCCTCGTAGTCTGGTTTGCCCTTCAGGCATTCATGGAATACCCTGCCGGCAGTCCCATGAAAGCCCTTGGCGGGGCCATCAACCTCGGTCTCATCGCCATTGCCTGGTGGTGTGCCCATCGGCTGACCTGGGATTGTACCTACATCGATGACCGCGTCGACGCCACGGGCAAAGGTGTGCTGGAAGCGGCCGGACTCGAGGAGCCAGCTGCGGAGGGAGAAGCGGATCCAGAAACCGACGTGGAAGAGGAGCTTCCGCCTCGAAGCGGAGGTCTGTTGGGCTGGTGGGATCGGTATTGCCAGTATCGCCAGGAGCAGCTTCGTAAGCCGCACACTCCTGGGGTGTGGGTCGTCTATTTCTCCTTGGCCGCGTTGCCGTTGTTTGGACTGGGCCAATCGCTCATCCCAACGGGAGACGTTGGCCGCCGCCATTATGCCTTCTGGTTGATGGCCTGCTATGTGGCCAGTGGACTCGCCCTGCTGGTGACGACAAGCTTCTTGGGGCTGCGCCGCTATCTTCGCCAACGCAAACTGAAAATGCCCGTCGCCATGACCGGAATGTGGATGGCCCTGGGTGGCGGTTTGATTGTGCTGGTGATGGTCGCGGGAGCCCTCTTGCCCCGGCCGTATGGCGAATATCAACTCATTCCGTTGCATACCTCGGAGACAAACCCGCGCAATGCATCGCGCTACGCGGTTCTCCGGGAAGGGGCGGGAAAGGGCGAAGGCCGGCCCTCTTCGGACAAGGCGAGCCGAAACCAAGATGCCCAACCGCGATCCGGAAGCCGACCCGACGAGAAGCAAGGCGAGGCCGGCGAGGAGAAGGATTCCGGAGGCAAAGCCAGCTCCGGTGGCAAAGGCACGGCAAAGGATGGTAAATCAAGCCGGCAAGATTCTTCCCAAGGCAACGCGCGTTCCGGAGACAAAGGGAAAGCACCATCGAGGGACCAAGCCAACGACCAACCTTCCAAGCGAAAGGATGCCGGAGGGATGAACCGCCGCGAAGACCCGCACAAGGGACAAAGCGGCAGCCAAAAACCGGGCAAAGATGGAGCGGACAGCGGTTCGGATCCGGGCCAGTCACGCAGCACGGAGCTGCTGCCGCATAATCCTCTCTCACAAATTCTCGAGAAGCTCGGCTGGTTAGGAACGGTCCTGAAGTGGCTGGTTTTCGTCGTCCTTGCGCTGGTCGCACTGTTCTTTCTGCTGCGCTCGGGTCTCCGTTTCCTGGCCAACTTCACCGACTGGGCCAGGAACCTCCTGGAAGCACTCCAGGCCTGGTGGGAAGGGTTGTTTGGGCGTGCAGAAGGGGAGCCGGAAGCAGAAGATGATGAGGATCTGCGGCGGTCCACACCCCGACCGTTCGTTTCGTTTACGAACCCGTTTCTCGATGGCCGGGCCGACCAGCTTTCTCCGGATGCGCTGACCCGGTACAGTTTTGAGGCTCTGCAAGCCTGGGCTTGGGAGCATGACATGGGCCGGCAGGCCGGTGAAACGCCGTTGGAATTTGCGGAACGGCTCAGCATTGCGGTGCCACAATCGGAAGCCGAGGTCCGGAGCCTGGTGGGTCTTTATGTCCGCCTGGCTTATGCACGTAATTCTCTGACGCCAGCTTCGATTGATTTGTTGAGAAGGTTTTGGCAGCGCTTGGAGGCAATGGAGGAGAAACCCGTTTCGGTGTAATTGCCTGCAAGGTAAGAGAAGGAATGGATACCATTCCAGCCGGCATAGAGGAACTCGTAGTGATCATGGGCTTCATCGAAAATGACTTCGATCTGCATGTCACCACGGGCCGGTTTGTACTGGGCATCATTCTCGATGAGATTCCGAAAGATTTTCCGGTACTGGGGCTACGGGGTCCATTGAATGATTACCTCCTGGTCGGGATCGAAGGCAATCAAAGCAACCGACAGATCGGCCAAGACAGGCCGGGCAATGGGCTCTTGCAACGTATTGGAATGGACGAGAGCCGGCACCGCCAGAAAAAGCTTCCGATCGGTTTCAAACCGCTTCAAGAGGGATCGATAGAACACGTATTGCCCCAGTGCCAGTTCTAAATCCCGAATGTCGGAGGCGCTCGGAAAGCTTTTGATCTCAACAGCAATCGTCTCCGAGCCTTTCGAAGCTGCGAGGATCCGTTCCACGCCCAGATCGACGAAAGGATCCTTCTGCCCAAACGTCAGCGTGTATGGATCGGGCGTGATCGTCCAACCATCCTTGATAAGTGCGTTTTTGGCACTATCGTGATAGATGTCTTGCGCCGGCATGGGCAATACCTTGGAGTTGCGATCCGCCCCAACCGCTCTGGCGCGGTGTCACGGTCCTCGCGATTCCGGAGACTTTGAGCGTAGAAAATTCGTCGTCCAAAAGTCAACCAAATGAGACAGATCTTCTCCCTTCTACGGAGGAACCTCCGTGACTGCATCCGCATCCAAGACCTACATCCTCGGCATCGGCAGCGATGGTCTCTCCGGCTTGACAGCGCGGGCTCGGGAAATCCTTACCGCGGCCGATTTGATTCTTGGCTCCGAACATGCCCTCGAACTCGTGCCGGAGGTCAAGGCCGAGCGGTTCCGCATTGGCAGTGATCTCCAGGAGACCATCCGCGTCCTGGAGAACAACTTTGGCCATAAACGCATGGTCGTCGTGGCCAGCGGAGATCCGTTGTTTTACGGTGTGGCGCGCTATCTGTGCGACCGAGTGGGCAAGGACCATTTCGAAGTGCTGCCACATGTCAGCAGCATGCAGCTCGCTTTCGCCCGCATCAAGGAAAGCTGGGAGGAAGCCTATCTGACCAACCTGGCGACGCATCCCCTGGAAACAGTGCTCGATCGCATTCGCGTGGCTGAGACCGTGGGGCTTTTCACCAGCGAGCATGAAGACCCGCCACGGATCGCCCGCGAGTTGCTGGCCCGAGGACTCGATTATTTTCGCGCCTATATCTGCGAAAACCTCGGCGGTCCCGATGAGCGCGTGACCCAAGGAGAGCTCGCTGATATCAAGGAAATGGAGTTTTCGCCCCTCAACGTCCTGATCCTCAAGCGTAAGCCCGGCCGTCCCGATCAACCGCAAAGACCGACTCATCTGCGGACGTTCGGTAATCCGGATGATGTCTTTGCCCAGAGTCGGCCCAAGAGCGGCCTCATCACGCAGGCCGAAGTACGGGCCATTGCCCTTTCGCAGCTCAACATTCAACCGGGTAGTATCGTCTGGGATGTCGGCGCCGGCTCGGGCTCCGTCGCAATTGAAGCCGCCAACCTGGCCCAGCCGGGTGCGGTCTTCGCCATCGAGCAAGATGCCGCCGACTATCATCTCATTTTGGCCAATGCGGAAGCGTTCGGGGTGCGGAACCTTACCGCGGTGCACGGCATCGCTCCCGCCGTCTTCAGCGAGCTGCCGACGCCCGATGCCATTTTCGTGGGCGGCACCGGCCACGAAGTCGCCCGCCTCCTGGAAGCAGCCTACGCCGCGCTGCGTGCCGGCGGCCGGCTGGTCGCCAACGTGGCTACGTTGGAGAATCTCAGCTCGACCTATGGCGTACTCAAGTCCCTCACCGCCAGTGTACAGGTGCTCCTGGCCAATGTGGCCCGGGGGACCGAACAGCTCGAGACACTCCGTTTCGAAGCCGTCAACCCAACCTTCTTGCTTTTGGTCAGCAAGCCGCTCTGATTAGAACGCCGAACAAACAACCGAGGCAGACTGAACCTGCCTGCGCTCCCGCTTGTCATATCTTCCGAGGTCGCTATACTGAGTTTTTTGGCAGTCTGCGATTGTCTTGCTGTCTGAGCACCAGCGCTAGAAACGGGTTGAACTATGGGCATGCAGTGTGCCATCTGCGGAAAGAAACCGGTATTGGGCAATCAATACTCCCGCCGCGGCAAAGCCAAATACTTGGGCGGTGTCGGCCGAAAAGTGACCGGCATCAGCCGGCGAAAGTTCAAGCCCAACCTGCAGAACATTCGGGTGCAAATTAACGGTACGGTACGGCAGATGCGCGTTTGCGTCCAGTGCATCCGCAGCGGCCATGTCCAGCGGCCCCAGCGGCGCAAGCTCTTCCAGATGCCAACCAATCTCTAGACATGCGCCTTATTCCATGGTGTTGACCGTCGAGGAAGTCCGTTGGGTCGCCCACTTGGCTCGGCTGGAGCTCAGCCATGCGGAGCTTGCCCTGATGGCCGGGCAGCTAAACGGCATCATCGACTATTTCAACCAGCTTCAGCAAGTCGATACCGAAAACGTCGAGCCACTGGCCCATCCGTTGCCCATCCAAAATGTCTTTCGGGAGGATGAGGCGAGTCCCTCGTTGTCGGTCGATGCCGCATTGGCCAATGCTCCGGACCGACGCGGCAATTATTACGGCGTTCCCGCAGTGCTGGAGTGATGCTCGGCCGCCGGCGGTTCCCTTTCCAACAATCGTCCGCACCGTGGCCCGAGCGCGGAATGCCCAGAGCGGAGTGAGCTATGTCCGAACGCACGGCCGTTGAATACCTCACTCTTCTTGATCGAGGTGAACTCACTTCGGAAAGCCTGACCGAGCAATTCTTGCAAACGATTCGCAACCGAGATCCGAAGGTGCAAGCGTTCTTGCACGTCGATGAGTCGGGTGCTCTGGAACAGGCCCGGTTGGTGGACATGCGACGCAAGCGCGGCGAACCACTGGGTACGCTGGCTGGCATCCCGATTGCGATCAAAGACGTGCTGTGCACAGCAGGCCAGCGCACCACCTGCGGCAGCAAAATTTTGCAGAACTTCGTGCCCCCTTACGATGCGCATGTTATCACGCGCCTCAAACAAGCGGATGCCGTGATCCTGGGCAAGACCAACCTGGACGAATTTGCCATGGGATCATCGACGGAGAACAGCGCATACCAGGTCACGCGCAATCCGTGGAATCTGGAGCGCATCCCCGGTGGCTCGAGTGGCGGCTCGGCAGCTGCGGTGGCGGCATGCGAAGTGCCGTTGGCTCTCGGATCGGATACCGGCGGCTCGGTGCGTCAGCCGGCCAGCCTGTGCGGCGTCGCCGGCATGAAACCGACGTATGGCCGAGTCTCGCGCTTTGGCCTCATCGCGTATGCCAGCTCGCTGGATCAAATCGGTCCCTTCGCGCACACAGTGACCGATCTGGCCCTGCTCCTGGAAGCAATCGCCGGCCATGATCCGCGGGACAGCACCAGCGTCGACAAAGCGGTGCCCCCTTACCGCCAGACGATCGAGCAGCCGGTTCGGCCACTCCGCATCGGCGTCGCCAAGGAGCACTTCGGCAAGGGCCTCGATGCAGAGGTGGAACAGAGCATCCGGGCTGCGCTGAAGATTTATGAGCAGCTGGGAGCCACGCTCAAGCCAATCTCGTTGCCGACCAGTCCGTTCGCGGTGGCGGCCTATTATGTGGTGGCTACCGCGGAAGCTTCGAGCAATCTCGCCCGCTACGATGGTGTTCATTATGGGTACCGAGCCGCATCCTTCGAGAACCTGATCGACATGGTTTGCCGGACCCGCGGGGAAGCGTTCGGCCAGGAAGTCAAGCGGCGTATCATGCTGGGCACCTACGTGTTGTCCAGCGGCTACAAGGATGCGTATTACGTCAAGGCGCTCGAGGTTCGCCGGCTGATCAAGGAAGATTTTGATCGCGCGTTTACCGAATGCGATGTGATCATGGGGCCAACGTCGCCGACGGCAGCCTTCCGAGTTGGCGAACGCACGGCAGACCCGCTGGCAATGTATTTATCGGACATCTACACCATCAGTTGCAACCTGGCCGGTCTGCCGGGAATCAGCATTCCCTGTGGCTTCACCAAGGATGGCTTGCCCATTGGTCTACAGATTTTGGCCCCGCCGTTCGAAGAAGAGAAATTGCTCCGTGTCTGCCGGATGTATGAGCAGGAGACCGACTGGCATACGAAGCGGCCGAAGTTGTAAGGTACACCGGTACGCCACCGGTGCGGGTTATCGAAAGCGGTTCGTGCTTCGCACTCAAGAGCTATCCCATGCCGGACCTTCCTTATCGCATTGTCATCGGCCTGGAAGTCCATGTTCAGCTGCTGACGCAGACGAAGCTCTTCTGCGGCTGCAGCACGCAGTTCGGTCTGCCGCCGAACTCGGCCACCTGTCCGGTTTGTACGGGGATGCCCGGTGTGCTGCCGGTCATGAACCGTCACGCCTTGGAACTGGCTGTGAAAGCCGCCCTGGCCCTCAATTGCCAGATCGCCTCGTTCACCAAGTGGGACCGGAAAAACTACTACTATCCCGATCTACCCAAGAACTACCAGATCAGCCAGTACGACCTGCCTTTTAGCCGCGAGGGCTGGCTCGAGATCGAGACGTCGGCCGGCCCTAAGCGGATTGGCATCATCCGTGTCCATCTGGAGGAAGACGCCGGCAAAATGCTGCACGATGAACAGGGCGGGGGCCGGGAGAGCTTGGTCGATCTGAACCGCACGGGCACTCCGCTGCTGGAGATCGTCAGCAAGCCGGAGTTGGCCAGCCCCGAAGAAGCCAAGGCGTATCTGGAGGAACTCCGCCTGTTGCTCCGCGAGCTGGAGATTTCCGATTGCGAAATGCAGGAAGGGAGCCTGCGCTGTGATGCCAATATCAACATTCATCTCCCCCAGGGCGAAGGCCAGCTCGTGGCCACGCCGATCATCGAGGTGAAGAACCTCAACAGCTTCCGAGCGGTCGAACGCGCCATGAAATATGAGGCCCAGAGACAGTACGAGGAATTCCAGCGGACCGGCAAGAAGCTCGGCGAAGTGGCGAAGGCGACGGCTGGCTGGGATGATGCCCGCGGCGTGACCGTTATTCAGCGCCGCAAAGAGGAAGCCGCCGACTATCGCTATTTTCCGGAGCCGGACTTGGTACCCGTGACCGTGGATCCAGCCTGGCTCGAACGGATCCGCGCCGGTCTGGGTGAATTGCCGGCCGCACAGCGGCAACGGTTACAAAAACAATACGCCTTGTCGGCCTACGATGCCGACGTGATTACAGGCCAAGGCCGAGCATTCGTCCGCTATTTCGAAGAGGTGGCCGGGCGCTGTCAGGATCCCAAAGAGGCGTGCAATTGGTTGAGCAATGAAATCTTGCAGATGCTGAATGAACGCAAGATCGCTATCCAGGCTTTTCCGCTCGCTGCCGAGGCCTTGGCGGAGCTGATCCGCGAAACCAAGGCGACGGGCCTCAACAAGCAGCGCGCCCGAGAAGTGTTGGCCCGGATGCTCGAAACCGGCTCCCCTGCCAAGCAAGCGATCCACGATCTGGGTTTCAAGGTTGTGGCCGACGAAGGTCAACTGGTGGAGATCGTTCGCCGGGCGATGGCCGCCAACCCCAAAGCCGTCGCGGACTACAAGAAAGGCAAGACCAAGGCCGCGGATGCCATCAAAGGCGCCGTCATGCGCGAGACGAAGGGGATGGCCAAGACAGAGGTCGTGCAGCAACTATTGTTACAGGAATTGCAGAAGGCGTGAGCTACTTGGGGCCCCTGATCGAAATGCCCAGGTCGTCAAGGCATTTCGATGCTTGTCACGTCGGGCATGCGGCGCTCCTCCTCAAAAAGGGAAAGTTCCGCATGGCGCAGACTATACTCGGCCAGAGCGCCCGGAAACGAGTCAACCAAATCGCTCAGCGCTGATAGATCGGCAAGGTCGCCTTATCCAGCTGCAAGATGCTCAGCGACAGTGCGGTGGTATAGATCGGCCCGACATAGCCCCAGGTGGCACTGCTGTTCCAACTCCCTTCCGGGCTCTGCATCCGCGCCAGGGTTGCAAACGTTGTCTTCCGGTACGTGCTCCAGGTCAGGCGATCGTGTTCATTGGACTCGGGAAATAGCTTCGCGAAGCCGTCGTCGCCGAGCATGTAGAGAACTTGGGCGTAGTAGTAATGGGTGTACTCATCATGGCCGATCCGGCCGACGCCAGCTCCCAGGGGCCGGACCGTGTTCTGGCAGGCTTTAATCCAACCCTTGACCATCGGCGACTGGTACTCGCCGAGGCTGAACCCACAGGCGACGGCGGCCGCGGTCAACGCCGGGCGTTCGTCTCTTCTGCCCATGCCCAGACTGTAAATGACGCCGCCCCCGGGTCCCGTGGATTTCTTCAGGTAGCCAATCGCCTTGTCGATGATCGAACCGGGAACGCTGATCCCCGCATTGCGGGCAGCACGGAGTGCCTGGGCCTGGGTGATCGTGACCGAGCCCTCATCCAGGTCATCGCCTTCCATATTACAGCCGTTGGCAACGTACCCCCAGCCGCCGCGCGTGGTCTGTGCCTTGCCGGTGTACTGAACACCCCGGTTGAGGATATCTTCGAGCCTCATCCGCCGCTCGCTGTCCTCTTCTTCTCCATACACACAGGCCAGGAACAGCAGGCCAAAACCATGACCGTACATGTACCGCTCGCGCTCGTTGGCGCGGTTCGAATTGCCGAGCAGACCGTTGCTCTGGGAGTGCGTCATCATCCAATCGACGGCCTTGCGGACGTTCGCCGAATACTTGCCGTCGCGGATGGTGCTTCCCTCCATCAGGAAAGCCATACCGCACAAGGCTGTCATCGCCCCTTGGTATTGGCCGCCGTGCCCCTCCCAATGGCCATCGCGCTGTTGCATTTTGACCAGCCAGTCGAGCCCCCGCGTGATCGCCTCCCGATATTCCGCAGGAAGTTCCTCGGCCCGGACTGGACACCCTCCCATCGCCCAAAGGACGAGACTTCCCGCCAAGATAATCAACCGACTCGAATACTTCACAGGTGTGCACTCCTGAGCGCGGTGGAGGCGAATCCGTCATGCCAAGGCGTCGTTTGTTCGACGAATCAGGACGCCAATTCTGACATTGGCAGATGCGGCGCCGGACTGCAAGCTCATTTGCCAGGGGGATGTTCGAACCGGGGCGTTTGGCGAATTGGCCTGGCTCGTCAACGTGCCCACGTAAAGGACATGCGGGTTAATGATCCCACCGGACGAGTCACCGTAGGTGATGCCGTTGTTCGGATCACTCAACGTCAGTCGAACCGGGCATTGTCTCACCGAAGATGGTGAGAGCGTGCAAGTGGCAGACACTCGAGCGGGAGCCACCCGTCCACGGGGCCTGCGTTGGCCACTCCCATTTTGGTGGAAGATGGGGTGTCTGAACCTCTTCTGGCATATCCGCTTACGCGGAGGGATCGGATCAAGCCCGACGACGGCCGGTCTATCGGGCATCCGGAAAAGGCACACATCGATGAAAGCAAGAGCAAGACTCTGAAGTAGAGGCCGATCGCTCTTGCGAACGCTAGGCCGCCAGGCCCGATTGTCCCAATTTTACACGGCTGCCGGAAGGACACAGCCTGTCCGGTATCCAATGACGGACAAGGCTTGCAATTTGCTTGCCGAAGCGTCTTAATGAGATTGAGATGGTTCCTCAAGATAACGCCCACAAGGATCCTGCCATGGCTTACTCCGGTTGGCTGCGTATGGTCGCCTTGCTCCTGCTATGCATTGTTCAAGTCCCTGCGATGGCCGATGAACCTGCATCCAAGCAAGCCGCCGAGAAAATCAAGGAAGTGGCTGGCTCGGCGGAGTTTCTCCGCTCGGTGCCCAAGCGATTCGCAACCCTCCAAGCCATTGCCCCCGCTGCTCAGCAAGTGACGCTTTTGATCGATGGAGAAGATTTGCCGAAAGTATGGTCCGTGGTCCCGGATGCCGAGCTGAAGATTACGGGCTGGTGGGGCCGCCTCGACCAGTTCCGCGCCGGTGATCGCGTCTGGCTCTGGTTCAAAACCGATCGGCAGCAGCAACCCGTGGCCATCTCCATGATGGCCGACGAGTTAAGCGAGCAAGACATCCATGGACCGGGGGTAACTGTGGAGGCCCGCACGGCTGAGAGCATTACACTCAAGCCTGTGGTAGGGAAAAGCCGGACACTCAAGACAGCGACAACCGAAGTCTACTCCGGTCCATCGAAAGACCATGGCGATGCCGCCCTGGAACGTGTTCACGCCGGCGACAAAGTGTATGTGCAAAGCGCTGGAGGGACCGCTCGGTTAATCATGGACAAAGCGGCCTTCGAAATCCGCCGGGCTGAGCAAAAGGCCCAATTACGCAAACGGTGGCAGGATGAAGGATTACCCGGCACAGTAACGTTCTTGCACATCTTCAGCGGCGAAATGGACTTCATGCTTGATCATGAAGCGATGCGCTGGGCCCGCTCCCTGAAGCTCGGAGATCAAGTGACGCTCCAGGCGACGCCTCCGATTCAAGCCGTAGTGAAACACGTGGTACCCTGGCGTGAGCGGACACAACTTCGCCTGGTCGTGCACAGCAAGGATCAGGCCGACCTGACGCTAGGGCAGCGGCTTGCCCTTCGCATGCAGCCTCCGTCGGATGAGTCCGACAGCGCCTTGCTCCCCCTCGATCTGAACCGGCCGCGCACGAAGGCGGAGCGGATCGACTGGTTTTTGGCCAGCATCTACTGCACCTGTGGAATCAAGGGCGACAATTGCACCGGCCATTTCTACACGCTGGCCAGTTGTAATCCGAACGGCTGCGGCATGCCGCATGCAATGCGTGAGCTCCTCGCCGAGAGGATCGACAAGGGATTGACCGACAAGCAGATCTTCGAAGAGTTGCTCAAGAAACAAGGTCCGGACCTGGTGCGACAGCATTTAATGCCTTGATCCAAACCGCCGGGTTGGATTCATTCTTCGACCGGCTTGATGCGCAGAACATCCAGCCATTGATACGTATCAATTGCCAACCGGCCGATCGTGGTTGGCTCGTCGGTCCATAACGCCAATCCGAGCAGGATCGCTTGTCTACCCGCCTGGGCTCGGCCCGCGGCTAGCACCCAGTTGGAAAGCTCTGCTTCCGGCTGTGGCCGCTGCGTACGCCGGTGGAAAGCCAATGTAAAGCCCTGCTGGCTGACCTGCGGCGGCCATACTCGGATCCGTGCCCCCTCCTGTGCCGCGATCGCTCCGAGTCCCGGTACGACGCGATCGAGCAGCGGGAGGGCTGTGCTCTCCTCCACACCGCCCTCCGTGCCGATGGCGGCCATGACTACTAGCCGTAACCGCACCGGCAAATGGTAGAGCGACAACCGGCGTGGTTCCGCGAGCGCGGGTGGCGGATCGTCGGCCAAATTCTCATGGAATTCGCGATCGGCTTCTTCGAGTACCGGTAGCCGGCGACGAAAGAGGGCACGCAGACTCCGATCCACCACCGCCCAGAGCAGGAGCAGCAGGACCAAAGCGAGCACAGCGAACACAACCCACCAACCACCGTTCTCCAAGAAGTTGCGCAATTCCGGCGGCAGCGAATCAGTTAGCGGACTCAGGTGCCTTTTGAAATCATCCATCTCAGATTGGCCACGTACAGGGTTGTTCCACCAGCGCTTGCGGACACTGCGGGCCGGTGGGCTTCTTCTATAATAGTCTAATAGACCGTGCACAAGGTTGTACGCTCCAAGCCGGACGCGCCAGCGAAGGACCTTTGCTGGCGCGTCCGGTTTGTGTGCCGGAATCACGCACGATGGTTTCGGTATTCATCCATCCGATCAAGAGTCCCCGCACAAGGAGCCGTCCATGCTGGCCTTGCTGGCTTGCCTTACCCTGAGTGTCGATGCCGCCGATTGGCAGAAGCTCGAAGCGGTTCATCTCAAGAATATCCGTCAAGTCACGGCGGATTTTGTTCGCGCCGGAGAGGGCTACTTTTCGCCGGACGGCAAGCAGATCATCTTCCAGGCCGAAGAAAAGGGCACCGGCAATCCGTTTTACCAGATCTTTGTCCTTGACCTCGCCACCGGCCGCTACCGCCGCGTCAGTCCCGGCGTGGGCCGGACGACATGCAGCTACTTCGCGCCGGATGGTAAGAAAATCATCTTCGCCAGCAGCCATCTCGATCCCGAAGCCACGAAACACTACGCTGAGGAGTATCGCCAACGGGAGGAGGACCAGCGCACCGGAAGGCGGCGCCGCTATCAATGGGACTTTGACCCGCACATGGATATTTTCGAAGCCAACCCAGATGGGTCCGGATTGAAGCGTCTGACCCAATCTCCTGGCTACGATGCCGAAGGGAGTTATTCGCCCGACGGCAAGCACATTGTCTTCTGCTCGAACCGCGATGGCAATCTCGAGCTGTACATCATGGATGCCGATGGTCGCAATGTCCGGAAGCTGACGAACGCTCCGGGCTGTTATAACGGCGGGCCCTTCTTCTCACCCGACGGCCAGCGCGTGATTTTTCGCAGCGACCGGCAGAAAAAGGACCATCTTCAGCTTTATGTGATCAACGCCGACGGCAGCGGAGAGCGGGCCTTGACGAATAACCTGGATTGGGTCTACTGGGCTCCGTTCTGGTACAAGGACGGCAAGCACATTGTGTTCACCGCGGCCGACCACAGTGATCCCACGGTGCGGCCCAACTATGATTTGTGGTGGATGAATCTCGAAACCGGCAAAAAGATTCGACTCACCTACGCCCCCGGACAGGATGTGTTGCCGGCATTCAGTCCGGACGGCAGCAAATTACTCTGGACCTCAACTCGCGATGGCCGGCAGCCGGCGCAGCTTTACATGGCGGATTTCGTGCCGCCCAAGGAGTAACCGACCACCACCTGCGAAGTACGGAGTACGCCGGAGACGACCTTGCCAAATCCCATCTCCTCTCTGGACCCGATCTGGCTAGAGCGCGCGGCCGCATACCAGGCCCGCTTGACCATGCCGGCTGGCGCGCTGGGCCGCCTCCTGGAGATCGGTCGCCAGCTTTGCGCCATTCAAGAAACGCTGAAGCCGTGTACCGATCCCGCCGCGGTGCTGGTGATGGCGGCCGATCATGGGATCGCCGACGAAGGCGTGAGCGCCTATCCGCAAGAAGTCACCGGGCAGATGGTGGCCAATTTTCTCCACGGGGGGGCGGCGATCAATGTGCTGGCTCGGAGACAGCAAGCGTTCGTTATCGTGGTGGATATGGGAATGAAGACGGCCCTGGCGGCTCCTCCAACGGCCTCAGCCAGCCGCTTCGTGAGCCAGGCCATCGCACGGGGGACGGCCAACTTTGTGACCGAACCAGCCATGACCAGCACGCAAGCACTCCAGGCTCAGGACGTCGGCCGGCGCGTGGTGGCCGAGCAGCTGGCCGGCCAAGGCGTGCGTGTCGTGGCTTTGGGTGAAATGGGAATCGGCAACACGACCAGTGCCAGCGCCATCGCGGCAGCCCTCACCGGGCTTCCGGCGGCCGCAGTCACCGGCCGGGGAACAGGATTAGACGATGCCGGTCTTCGGCACAAGATTGCCATCATCGACCGCGCTTTAGCCCGCCACTTCCCTAACCGACATGGGCCGGTGGAAGCGGCCGAAGTCCTGGCAGCCGTGGGCGGTTTCGAGATTGCGGGTCTTGTGGGAGCGGCACGGGAAGCGGCTTCGCGGCGTATGCTCATCGTGTTGGACGGGTTTATCAGTTCGGTGGCTGGGCTGTTGGCCGCGCGGCTCGAGCCGGCCGTGCGCGATTATTTCATCGCCTCCCACCGCAGCGTGGAGCTTGGCCATCGGGTGGTGCTCGAAGTGCTGGATTTGGTCCCACTGGTCGATCTCGGTCTGCGTCTAGGGGAGGGGAGTGGGGCGGTCCTGACACTCAACATCATTCACAGCGCTGCCGACATCCTGCGTGACATGGCGACGTTCGCCTCGGCCGGAGTCACTGGGCTACCCGAGTAAGTGTTGCCGTCGCTGGCCGGATTCACCGGGTTGCATGCGTTCCCACTCGCGCCGTACCTGGTTGAGACCGTAGGCGCACAGCTCGAATTCATGACTGAGGCGGCGCAGCACCGGAGCTTCCTGCCGGTAGGGCTCTTGTTCGAAGGTGCTGGCGATGTAATAGGAACGCTTGCCCTGCTCGCAGTAGTCGATGAAGTGGTCCTTGCGCAGGACCGAGCGCAGCCGCTTGAGGGCTTCGGGATAGACTCCGGTCCAGAATAGCGTGAAATCGCCAATGTGACGGTAAACCTCGCGTCGGGTACGGCCTTCGGGGGGGAAGGATTCCGCTTCGAGCATCATGTCGGCCACCTCTTCCAGCCGTCGGCCCTGGGCATTGGCGAGCCGATAGATTGCGTCCATCGCAACGAAACGCGACAGCAGGGCCGAAAGATAATCGACCAGGTGAGGATCACCGATTCCCAAGAGTTCAACGAAGGTCTGTTCCGTGAGTCCGGCGAATAGGCGCCGCAGCGCAGGATCGCGATTCGTTATCTCCATGACCAATCCTCTTCTACAGATTCCCGCATGCTCTGCCATCCGTGGCATGAGCCTCTCTAATCGCAATTTTAGCGCACGATAGTATTGAGTCAAATCCAACGCGTTGATCCGACCGATTGGCGGAATTGGGTAAGCCGAAGGGGAGATGACGAGTGCCGACCGGAGGAGTCAAGACGGCGGGGCAATTCGCGCCGGACAGCAAAAAGCCCACGGACTTTCGTCCGTGGGCAAACTGCAAAATTTCACGCTGGTTTAATTGCTGCTGCCGCCGCCCCGGAACTGATTAAAGGGCGATTCATCCGTCTTCGGTTTGCGGCGGCCACTCTGGACCTCGGCGATCCAGTCCTTCCAGGCCTTGTGGCGGGCAATCCGTTCTTCGTTGCTGTTGTCATCCGGCTGGTTGTGGACGATCAATTTCCCTTCGGGCGTCAGGACCAGCAGTTGCACCGGCACCGAATCGGTGGCCACATTGATCTTGGGCTTGTTGCTGTCCGGCGTCCGGTACTCGATGGGTTCACGATGGTCTTTTCCGCCGCGATAATCCACGAGCAGTGCCGGGTCCAAGGCCCTCGATGTGCGAACCGTGAAATCGACCGGTAAATTCTGGTCCCGTCTGTTCTTGGGGTTAAAGCCCAGCTCCCAGTCTTCTTTCTCGATATTCCAGAGCGGCACCTTGGTCTCGGCGAATCGGCCGAGATATTCCCCACGGCGGACGGGAAGCTTTTCGGCGATGCTCCAGTCCCCCACATAGGTCTGGGTCTGCTCGTTTTGCGGATCCTTGAACAAAGACTCCACCCAGCGATGGACCTGGATTATGGTATTGTCACGGGCCGGTTTCTCATCGATCGCGTAATAGTAAATGTCCCGCGGCACCTCCACCTTGGGGACTACGGTCCAGTCACTGGCCTCGATCTGGGGCGTTGTGCCGAGGCTCGCATAGGCAAGGTTTTTTTGCTTGTAATTCGGGTTCCCCATTTTAACTTTAATGCGGTATTCGTACACCAGGCCCGGTTCCACGGTCACGTCCATGAAGCGGATGAGGGCCTTGTCCGGAATCAATAGCTCCGAATCCGCGTCGGTGTCCTTCTTCTTCTCGGGGTTATCGGTGGGCGACGGAGTGGGCTTTTCCAGCATGGCCTTGCCTGCTTCTTCCTCCTCTTCGGGGAGCAGCGGATTGAAGACGTCCCAAACATCGACACCCTGCCGCCGCAGCTTCCGCGCTAAATCGGACAATGGCCGCTTGACCTCTTCCCCCTGGCTCTCTTTGTCGAGCTTCGCCAGCGTGTCCTTGATGCTTTGGATTTCAACTTTCGGATATTCCCCGCGCTCCAGCTGCGGCCGGACCATCACCAGGCCCTTGTTGAGGATTCCCTCATACTTGTGGAGGTCGGCGTCCTCTTTCTCATAATCCACCGCCTCGGCAAAGAGCGTGGCGAAGGCGCTGTTCAGGGTCTCATCGTAGTCCTGCCAATCGGCCTTCTGCCGTCCGTCCTGGTAGAACACACGGCGCTGGATCCGGAAGTTCAGGAATTTCCAGGACGCCTCCTCGGCATTGAACATGGCAAACAATTCATCCAGCGTCCGTTTCTTGAGTGCGCGGCGGAATTCATCCATTTGTTGCCGGAAGGGGAACGTGCCGGTGACCACGGCCATCCGTACCGGGTAGACCTGCTCCGCCAGGCGTACGTTCTGGCTGGTACCAACCTTGTCGATGTCGACCCAGGTCGTCGTCGTGATCCCGCCGGTTCCGCCCGCCGGTGCCATTCCGGGCGCACCCATTCCAGGCCCACCCCGTTCGCCGCCGGGCATTCCCGGCGTCTGGGTATATCCTGGCGGGGTATATCGGCCGGCGCCGCTCAGCCTGTCACTGAGCTTAAACAATTTCTTGCTCTTCCTTTCTTGTCCCAGCACAACGGACTTCTGCTGAAGCCCCATGACCCGCTTGCCGGCCCGGTCAAGGATGTAGCCCTTCATGCCGCCGCGCACCACATTCACAATGAAGTCGCCCGGCGGCAAGACTTCCGGACTGCGCCGCCGTGTGTCTTCAATGGAACTGCCGATGAACCAGTCGGTGGGCGTGCTGTATTCGTCGGGGTCGACCCGCCCGTACACGATGTTGGTGAAGAACTCCTTGGGCGGTTTATCGGCATCTTCGGGCGGCTTGGCACTCTGGATTTTCTGATCGGCAGCCTTGACCAGGTTCTCCAAACGCATGGCGGTGCTGGATGGCTTGGGGCTCCCCAAGATTTTCATCATGCCGATCCCAAAGACCGGCAGCGCGAGGATCAAGGCCACTCCCAATCCGACCCATTCGCCCTTCTGAAGCATGAACTGCTTGAAATTAAAGTCTTTCATCGCCATGTCGGGAATCCTCTCATCCACAACTCATCCGGGGACTCGATCAGGTTCCGATGGCTCCCGGACGGGAAGTTCTGAAGCTTACTTGCTGCCTGGGGCACTGGCCGCCGGCTGCTTGTCATCGGGCGTGCTGCTCTGCTCGGCCGGCTTGGGTGCCGGGGGATACCGCTCATAAAGCGAGGCCAATCCGTACACCGCCACTTCTAGCAGATTGAGATCTTCTTGCTCCTCATCCTCCGAAGCTACCGACCCTGCGCCGGAGCCGCGGATGATGTTCGCGCCCATGCCCGACCGCGGCATCGGTCCGCTCGGGCCGGCAGCCGACAGTCTCGGTTGGGGACCCGCGGGTCCCGGCGGCCTACTGCGATCCCGCTCACCGCGTGCAGGTGCTCCTCCGAGCGGATTCTTGGCGTTGTAGTCAATCCGCCGGCCTCCCGCAAGCGAAGCACCCGGCGGCATCGTTGCACCTGGAGTAGGCATCGATGCCCGTGGGCCGGTCGGGCTGCTCGGGGAGAATTGCGGGCCGCCTTCGTTTACATTGGGGTTCATGTGATCGCGGCAGTGCTGCCAATGGTATTGAGTAACCTGAATGCGAAGTCGCGAATTGACGAACGCCGCCAACAATTCCGGAAGGCGTTCCTCGTCCACGATCACCACCATGGCAACGGGCATGTGCCGGACTTGGTCGCTGACATCGGTGTAGCGGTTGATTTCCATGCCGTTGAGCGTCTGGGTTGTCCCGGCGCTGGCGAAAGAACCGGGCAGGGGAGTGGTACGTTCGGCTCCGCCCGGGCTGGGAGTAGCCCCCGTAGCACCCGTATCACCGGCGGCCGCCGCCGACGGATCGCTCCCTTCCGCGGGCGCGGAGCTGATGAAGCGCGGCGGTTTCAGCTCGCGAATCGTGCGGCTGGACATGTACATGAGCTGGAGCTCATCCAATCGCTTGACCGCCGCGGTCTTCCAGTTCAGAACTTGTTCGACTCCAAACAAGCCCGCGATCGCTTTTTGCTCCGACACGGGCTTGGGTTTGATTTCTTTCGATTCGCCCGCGGTCAAGGGGAGACCTTCCACCGAGAGAAGCTCAAACGATGGCTCCGCAACGGTAGCTGGATCCTGGAGAAGAACCTTGAACTTGCTCTCCAGCGTCTGCTTCCGCCGGGTGATATTGGTGAGCTTGCCGCTGATCACGAATTTGCCTCCACCGGAGTCGGCAAGCGTCAGATCGAATTCCCAGTATGGATTGCGGAAGATCTTGTGATTCGGATCAGTCTTGGCGGCAGGAATCGGCTTGGCCCCTTTCTGATCCTTTTCCAGGGCGGCCGTCTCGGTTTTCGCCGGTTTCGCATCTTTTTCCGCCACGGGACCGGCCTTGACCTCTTTGCTCTCTTTTTCGGCTGCGCTTTCCGGCTTCACTTCTTTGAAGTGAGCCACTGAATCATTGGCTTCCCGGAGAATGCGGAGCAGTTCGCGCTTGACCCACAGCTCCTCCTGGGCGAGCCAGATATCGTCCTTGCTGATCGGCTTATTGTTAAAAGACTTGGCAAGGTTCAGCACGCTCTCCCATTCTCCCCCCTTGCACTGAACAACTCCTTCCCCCTTGGCATCGACCGGTTGCACGACCTCGTAGACGTCCCGAAATTGCTTATCGTACTGCTGGTCGAATTCATAGCGGTCGGCCAAATCGATCGGTTCGCCAAAGTATTTGTAGCGCTGGAATCGGGCCTGGAGCTCGCGTGGCCAGGTCATCATGTCCTTTTGCGTTTCCCAGGCGTCCTTCCATACCTTGTCTTTCTTGCCATCGACGTACTGGTCTTGTTTCTTGTACGCTTCGACGACGGAATCATTTTTAGGATCGTTGATCGAAGTTACCGTTTTCTCGGCATTCTTGACGTCTTCTTCCTCTTTGCGGACCGTGTCGCCCACGCTCGTGGCCAGCACGGTCAAACAGGCCAGCACGAGCACGACGTAAAAGCCTGCCAACATCCAGAAACTGTGCTTGATAAACGTATCTTTATCCAGGCTCGCGGCCATCGATTGCCCTTTCCGAATGGATGCGGTGAATTTCGATCTTCGCCACAACGGTCCATACCAAGAATCAGCCGCCGGGACGCCCACCGGGGCCACGGGGCACCGGGATGGGAGGTGGCGCGGCCGCTCCACCCGGCGTGGCGCCTCCACCGCCGCCGCTGTCAGGGGATCCTTCCGGCGTTTCGGCCGACCCTTCTTGCGGCAAGAGCGCGTCAGATGGGGTCGGCTCTTTCCAAATGAAGGTGATGATAAACTCGGTGCGCTGAAGCGCCTTCTTTCCTTCGTTCTCGCTCGCCGACAAGTCCAGCGGACGGTCGGCTCGGAATCCCATGGTGGCGCTGCTGATCACCGGCTTGGCCCCGCCTCCACCAAGCACTCCCAGCTTTCCGGGAGCAGGCGCTGGACGTCCATAGCCAGGTCCGGCAGTGGAAGCCGCGCCGGGACCACCCGGTCCGCCCGGCCGCCCGGTCGGGAATGTTCCGCTGTATCGACTGCGGCCCAGGGGAACTTCGCCCTTGCCGAATCCGGGCCCACCACCGCCACCGCTCCCGAAGCTGCCGCTGCCGCCGCTACTCGTAAAACCACTTCCCAGCGGTGTCCAGCTGCTGCGTAAACCGCCTCCGCTCGGAGCCGTTGGGCCGCTCGTAGCCGGGACTCCCGGAGCACCCGGAGTTGGCGCCGCTTCGGCAGCAGTGGCAAGCCCGCTTATGACACTTTCGCCGAGAATCTGGAATTGCGTCGGATCGGGGTTGGGGACCGGCTGATATTTGAAGAGCACGACGTGGCTTACCTTGTTCCAGATCGGATGCTCCATTTTGTCACTGGGCTTGTTGGCATCCGCGCCCTCGGGTTTGTTCTCCGCTGCCGGGTCCGCTGGGGTTGCCGCTTTGGGCTCCGCTTTCGGTGCCGTCGCGGGGGCCGCGGCCGGGGTCGCAGCAGCGGCCTTGGTCGGGTCGGTTTGATCGGCAGCCGCCGAGGAGGAATCTTTCACCTCCTTGAGCGGCAGGCGGGCCAGGTTCGCAACCAACGATTTGGCCACGAAATTCGCACCCTTGCGATGATAGGTATACCCGTGCACTTCTACGAGCCAGCCTTTTCCTTCGGGCGGTTTCTTACGATCATTCTCGGACATCGTTTCCAGCAAGCCGGAGCCGAGCTGAGCGCGGACGTTGTTGTAGTATCCGGACAGATCGTCCGAAAACTGGCAGTAAACCGATTCAACGTTGGCTTGGATCAGGTCGCGGCGCCATTCTTCTTCGTCGGTCTTTTCCGTCGCCTTGAGGGTGCCCGCCTCCTCCATCTTGAGTTTATTGTAAGCATCCTCAGCCAGCGGGCCCCAGAAGAGCTTCTTGGCTTCATCGGAGAGGTTCGAACCGTCCGGCCGGGGCAGGGCAGTGTTGATGAACTTATTGAACTCCATCCAGTTGAGCCGCTCGTCCTGGCCGAAGACAATGCTCTTGACTGCTTTCTTGTGTTCTTCGATTTGAGTCTTGACTTGACTGACCAGACTCTCAAAATTGTCGGCTTTGCTCTTGACGTCTTTCCCCTTCTTCATGGCCGCCTTGACCGGATCGGAAGCGACGGCCCGGTGCTGCATGTCGTAACCGATTGTCAAGACGGTCGTGCCCAGGAGCAGGGCAGCCGCGGCGGTCACGGCCCACGGTTTCTTGGCCCGAATCAGGCGATCAACCTGGATGTCCTGCGGCAGCAAGTTCGTGTGGAGGCGGGCCACTTCAAGACCCTGGAGTGCCAAGCCGTAGGCCACGCCAAACGTCAAAACGTTTTCGGTATAGGCGGAAGAGGTGACGACCCCCTCACCCGCCATCCGTTCCAGCTTCTGAAGCTTGCGGACCTGGAGCTGCAACTTCTCGCCCAGGAACTTTTGCAAGCCGGGCAGGCGAAAGGCGTTGCCCAGGCCCACCATGTATTCCACATGAGCATCCCGGTGCGTGTTGGTGAAATAACCGAGCGAGCGCTGCACTTCGCCCACAAAATCATTGAGCACCGGCTTGAGCGAAGAAAGGATCTGTTTGAGGTCCGGCGACTTGGTGGCATGGCGTTTGAGATGTTCCGCCTTGGCGAACGTCAGCTTCATGTCCTTGGACAGGGCCCGCGTGAAGTGGTTGCCGCCCAGCGGGATCGGCCGCTGCCAGATGATGCGTTGGCCGTCGGTGATCACCAGGTTCGAAGCGTCGGCACCGATATCCAGGGCGACCACACAGCGTTTTTTCCCTTCCTCGGCTTCGCCCTCCTCGGCGTCGGCTTCGCTCTTTTCCAGCAGGTCATACGACACGAAATTGCACAGCGCCAGGGGGGCCATCTGTACGATGTGGACTTCGACGTTGACATCCTTGAAATGCTGCAAATAACGAGTGACCGCATCCCGTTTGATGGCGAACAAACCAATCTCGGTCTCCATGGCGAAGCCGTCGGTGACGGCGCCCGAGCCGAGCTTTTGATAATCCCAGACGACCTCTTCCAGGTTGAAGGGAATCTGCTGCTTGGCTTCAAAGCGGACGATGTCGCCGATCTTCTTTTCCTCGACCGGCGGTAGCTTGACAAAGCGGGCCAGGCCGCTCTGGCCAGGAATGCTGATCGCAACCAGGTCGCCCCGCAGGGAGTTGCGCGACAAGAACTTTTCCAATGCCTCGCGGATCAGCTGATCGGGATCGGCGTCCGGCTGGCTGAGGATCTTGGGATGCTCGACATAATCGAACGCGGTGGCCGTCACTTGGCCGTCGATGTTTTCCAGGCGAAGGGCTTTGAGCGCACATTGGCCCAGATCGATTCCCCACACACCCGCTTCAATCGCCATGTTCTTGAGCTCCCAAATCGCCCGGAAGAAGTGGCACCAAGGGCGGCCACAGAATATTCGCTACCTCTGCTCGCTCCGCGAAAGGATGCACAGCCGAAACTGTTTACTCAAACTAGCATGCGGCCAAGGTTACTGTCAACAGCCTAACGACCCGGTGAGTTGTTCTGTTACGTGAGACGAAACGAACGCATAGAAAGTTCCATGCAAAACAGGCCGTTGGGCAAATCCTTCGCCGCAGCCACCCAGAGCCCACCGACGGCGGGCCGTGCGGCTACGCCCGCTGCAACAACCCTTTCGCTCCTTGTCCCAGCAATTGCTCAGCAAGCTGCCGGCCCAACGCTTCGGCGTCCGGGACGGTCCCCGTAACCTCCCCGTGCACGCGGTGCCGGCCCTCGGGATCGAGCACCACGCCACGCAGGGTAAGGCCCTGCTCGATCCGGCAGCCGAGTGCCCCAATCGGCACCTGGCAGCCACCGCCCAGGCAGCGCAGGAATTCTCGTTCCGCCAGGACGGCCGGCCTTGTCTGGGGATCGTCGATGTGCTGGAGCAGGTGAAGCGCGGCCATATCGCCGGCCCGACATTCCAATCCTAAAGCTCCTTGCCCGACCGCCGGCAACATCCACGCGGAATCTAGGATCTCGACCATGGCTTCAGCCAGACCGAGCCGCTCCAACCCCGCCTGGGCCAGGACCAGCGCATCGAGCCCTTCATCGGTCAGTTTGCGCAGGCGCGTTTCCACATTCCCGCGGATCGGGACCAGTCGCAGGTCGGGCCGGCGATGCAGAATCTGAGCCCGCCGCCGAAGACTGCTGGTTGCAACCGTGGCGCGCTGGGGCAGAGCGGCGAAGCTAGCGTGGCGCCGAGATACCAGCACATCACCCGTCGGTCCGCGCGGCGGCACGGCGGCTAGCAGGAGTTCCGCAATCGGAATCGTTGGCAAATCCTTGAGACTGTGCACGGCCACAT
>DATGIQ010000099.1:0-10606 GCA_035295665.1 Gemmataceae bacterium
GGTGCTTTGCTGGCCCGTGTAGGGAAGCGGCTCCGCTTGGTTGGCCGTGAAGATTCCGCCTTGGATGGGATGGAGGATCTGTCCCTGTTGATGATACTTGGCTTCCAGCGTTGCCCGCTCCACACCGCTATCGACGACGCAGACGGTTACGCCTTCGCCGGTGGCGCGGGGGTCGCGGAGCAGCCGATCGGGAGTCACCAGTGCGAAAATCTCCTCGAACACATCGCCCCGGCGCGGTGGGGAGGGCGGATCGTTCACGACCGGATCTCCGCAGCGCCGGTGATGCTGTCGAGAAGCTCACGAAGGCTTTCGACGAGGCGGATGCAGTGCCGGACCGCAACGTCGCCATGCCGGACGGCCAAGACGCGAACGGCCTCCGCCAGCTTGAGCGTTTCTTCGGCATCGATGGCCGCCGCCGCGTTGGTACGGAGTCCTTCCCGGAGTCGATCAAGGATCGCTGCCGGCGGCGGTTCGTCGCGTCGTTCCACAGAAGGACGCCGCAAGGATTCAGCGACGGAATCGCTCGCCCCCAAGGCCGCGTCCACGGCATCGAAGAGAACCTGGTGCATCTGCCGCTCGGCAAGGGCTTGCCGGAGCATTTCCGCGCCGAAATCGGCCGCCGCGGCCACAAGCCGTTGGTCTTCCGCTGTGAACGAAGGCACCTCTTTATCGAACAGTTCCAGCACGGCCTGGATCCCAGGAGCCACCGCCATCGGAGCCGCCAGCAGCGACTCGTGGCCACGCTCAAATGGCTGAAGCTCCAACGAGCCGACACCGCCGCCCTGGTCGAGGCGATGGATCACGTAAGGCTCTTGCAGGCTAACCACCGTGCCGGCCACGGAACGGGCAAACGGCACCAGCTCGACGTCCAAAGGTTCGCCAGCCGAGTTGTACACGCGGCAAATCTCGGCCGGTTGCCGCTGCGGATCATAGCTGCGCACGACCAGAACCGCCTGGCGAGCACCAGTCGTTCGCAGCAAAAACCGCAACAATTGCCGCACCGCCTCGGGCAGTGGGACCGGATCGTTCAAGGCGGCCGCGGCCTGGACCAGCGGCAAGATTTTTTCGACCGCCTCTCGGAAAGCGACTAGGCTCCGGTGTAAGCGGCGTTCGCGCTTGGCGGGACCGATCCGTTCCAGCTGCCGGCGGACCGCGGCCAGAAAGGTTTCTCGGTCCAGATCCTGGTTCTTGTCGAGATAGTCGCGCACTCCCATGCGCATGGCATCCAGCGGGGTCGCCTGGTGGGCGAATCCCGTGATCATGATCGCGACCACATCGGGATTGAATAGGTAGAGGTCTTCCAGGAGCCGCAATCCATCGTTGCCAGCGCCCAGGTTCCAGTCCAGGATGGCCAGGTCGGTCGTGTGTTGATTCGCCTGCACCAGAGCCGCCTCGGCGTCGGCGGCCATCAGGATTCGGCAGGGCAGCCCTGCTGCTTCCAGCCATTCCCGAAACGTTTTGCGCACCGACTCTTCATCATCGACGATCAAGATGGTATCGACCGCTTCGTCGCCCTGCGGCATCGTCAATCTCCAGGTGGCGGAATGGGTGGCGCGTGGCACGTCGTGGGAGCAGAAACCAGACCCATCGCATGCGCCTCCCTATTTTCTTTTTCCGCCCGCGCCACCCGCCACGCTCTTCTACGGTCCGGGCGTCGGCAGCGGAAGGGTCTCCGGCACTTCGAGCTCGTTGCGCACTTCAAAGACGCCGGGACTGAGCCGAACCAAGGCTTCCGCTAGCCGGCGATCATGCTCGTTGGCTACGGTCCCGCGGAGGACCACCGCGGGGCCTTTGACCGCCACCTGGATGTCGCGATTGGGATTGAGCCCGTTGGAGCGCGCCAGCATCTGCTGGATCGCGCTGGGAGCCACGCTCGGCGCCACCGGTGGGTAGCCGGCACCAACAGCTTCCGCGTAGATCGGCCGTCGGGCACCCGCACCGTAGCCGCCGCCAGGAAGGTTGTTGGCTCCCGAAGGGTAGCCGCTCGATCCGGAACCGCCGGAGGAATTGGAATATCCGCCCAGGCTTCCGGTGAGCCCGCCACTATAGATCGGTGCATAGAAGTTCAGCGAGCCCGAGGCGTTGGGAGCCCCCGGGCCTTGCGGGTTGAAATAATACCTGCCGAAGGCATTGGTCGCCCCGGCCGAGCCGGCCGAGCCTCCCGTGAGACCGTAACTGCTGCCGCCCGAACCTCCCTGATAGCCGGTGGCATTGTTGGGCATCTGGCCAAAGAATCCGCCCCGGAAGGATCCGCTGCTCTGACTGCCGCCGCTGGAGCCTGTGTTCCCGCCGGTCAGGCCCGAAATGCCTCCGCCGGTCACGCCGGTGTTGCCGCCGTTCAGCCCCGTAATCCCGCCGGATGACCCGCTAATTCCGCCTCCGAAGTTTTGGCCGCCGCCAAACGAACCGAGGGTGGATGAGCTTGGCGCGGTTCCTTGGGCCCCGGCGGCTGCGGGCAAAACCAGCGCAACACCAATCCCCCATACCGGGAGGAAGCAATCAATCCCAAGTGCGGATCGGATTCGCATGGCACACCCTCGCTATCACGTTTCCCCGGAACTGGCGCGTTAGTATCGTTATCGGTTTTGACGGTCGGCGGACAACTTCCTAACGAACTGCCGCCCGGATTATTTTATGGGAAAATGCCGGCGGTGCACGACAGTTCGTCCTTTCGCGAGGTCTGTAGAACCGCGCAGCTCTACGAATCGCTGCCAGGCGAACAACTTTCCCAGGTTTTCTTGTCCGAGCAGGATAGACAGCCGATCCGCTGGACGTTAATCTGGATAATTGGAATCGATCTCCAGCGGATAAGGCAGGGGCCCTAGCCTTGGTGAGTCCCTATCCGCCCCACCAGGCGTCTCGCGCGCCCCGCTCCCTGGCTCGCAGCAACGTCCACAATTGAGGATCGCATGCAGCTTGCACAACGATTGGTGCAGAAAGGCCTCCTTGCTCCGAACGAGCTGGGGCGGGTCGCCGAAGCCCAGAGTGCCGCACCGACCAAGCCGCTGCACGAGCTGCTGATCGAGCGCGGCTTTGCCAAGGAGCTGGATGTCCTGGCCGCACTGGCCGAAGAGCTCGGCCTGGAGCTGGTCGACTTGAGCAACGTGACAGTTGAGCCAGAGACGCTGTCCGCGATGCCGCTCAAACTGGTTCATCGCCGCACGCTCATGCCGTTGTCGCGGCAGAACGGCACGCTTGTGGTGGCGACCGGCGACCCGTTTGATGTCAACGCTCTGGACGAGCTGCAAATCCTCACCGGCCTGGTCGTTCAGCCGGTGCTGGCCAGTCCACGCGAGATTGCCCGGCTGATCAAGACGCATTTCGGCGTGGGCGGAGAGACCGTGACCGCCATGGTGGCGGAACGCTCCAGCGATGGCATCGAGCTGTTGCAAGAGACCGAAATCGACGACAACGAAGTCGCCCAGATGGCCCAGGAGGCGTCGGTCGTCAAGCTGGTCAACGAAATTCTCGTCGAAGCGGCCAACGAACGGGCCAGCGATATCCATATCGAGCCGGAGGAACGCGGGCTGCGCATTCGTTACCGGATCGACGGCATTCTGCAAACGCAGACGTTGCCGCCCGAAATCAGCCAATTTCAGGCAGCCATCATCAGCCGTATCAAGATCATGGCGCGGCTGAACATCGCCGAAAAGCGCATGCCCCAGGACGGCCGGATCAAAATGCGGGTCCACAATCGCGAGATTGATGTCCGCGTTTCCATTATCCCGATGCTGCACGGCGAAGGCATCGTCATGCGTCTCTTGGACAAGAGCCGCATGGTCTTCAATCTCGCCAACGTCGGCATGCTGCCCGATACCTACAACACCATCCGACAGCTCATTGATCGGCCGCACGGCATCGTGCTGGTAACCGGGCCTACGGGGTCGGGCAAGACGACCACGTTGTACAGCGCCCTCAACGAGATCAAGAACGAGCGGATCAAGATCATCACGGTAGAAGACCCGGTCGAGTACCACAACGAGGGCCTGAGCCAGATTCAGGTCCATAGCAAAATTGGTCTGACATTCGCGGCCGGGCTGCGCAGCATCCTGCGTCACGACCCGGATGTCATTCTGATCGGCGAAATTCGCGATCTGGAGACAGCCGAGAGTGCGATTCAGGCATCGCTGACCGGCCACCTCGTTTTCAGTACGCTGCACACCAACGATGCCCCCAGCGCCTTCACCCGCTTGATCGACATGGGCATCGAGCCGTTCCTAGTGGCCAGCACGCTGGAAGGGGTCATGGCGCAGCGGCTGGTGCGGATGATTTGTCCGGATTGCAAAGAGGAGTACCAGCCGGCGGCGCATGATGTGCCATCCGATTTTCCAAGCAACGGCGATCGCTTGACGCTGTGTCGGGGCGTGGGCTGCCGGGCGTGCCACAACACCGGCTATCGGGGCCGGATGGGAATCTTTGAGTTGATGGTGACCAACGACCTCATCCATGAGCTGTGCGTGCAGCGTGTCAACGCCACGGCGATCCGCAACCAAGCGATCAAGGACGGCATGCTGACTTTGCGCCAGGACGGTTGGCGGAAAGTGCTGGAGGGGAAGACGACGTTGGAAGAGGTGGCTCGGGTGACCAAGGGGGATATCGTCTTGTAAGCTTGGCGGGGCCGCGCGGTTCTCCGAACCGCCGCGAACCGTCGATCCTCAGGGTCCTTATTCCCAAGTTCTAGTTCGCGATCCAACGCGGCAAAGACTCACGGAATTTTAATTAACGGATGGTTACGGTCATATTTGTATCCAACTCGTAAGTCGTGGAAAGGCGCAGCGCGCCACGGAGGTTATCCGTGCCGGAGTTTGTTTACGACGCTCGTGCAACGTCGGGCCAGCGCAGTAAGGGAACGTTGACCGCCAACAGCGAACGGGAAGTCCTGGCGATGCTCGACGCACGGGGCCTGTTTCCCGTGAGCATCAAGCCGGCGCAGGCAGCCCGCCAAGGCCGAAGCTGGGGAAAGCGCGTCAAAGGCCGGCATATGGCGGCCTTCTACTCGCAGTTGGCGGACCTGCTCCGCTCTGGCGTGCCGCTGCTTCGTAGCCTCGAAATCCTCGAACGCCAAAGTTCGCAGCCATCCCTGGGTCTGGTGGTCCGCGAGGTCCGCGCCAAGGTAGCCGAAGGGACCGGATTGGCCGAGGCCATGGCTCAACACCCCAAGACCTTCGACGAGCTGACCGTCAGCATGGTGCGGGCCGGTCAGGAGGGTGGCTTCCTCGAAGATGTGCTCAAACGCATCGCCGATTTCACGGAGCATCAGGAAGACCTCAAGGCCAAGGTCGTCGGTGCCCTGGCTTATCCTGTCTTCCTGGCCCTCGTCGGTTTCCTGGTCTTGAATGCCCTGGTGATTTTCTTTGTTCCGCGTTTCGAGGGGATTTTCAAGAAGCTGGAGGAATCGGGCGACTTGCCCGGGATCACGAAGGCGCTCATGGGCACGAGCCATTTCTTGCAGCAGCAAGGGTGGTGGCTCGTGTTGCTGTTCGTTGGCGCGATCGTGCTGTTTCGGCGGTGGGCGGCCACCGAGCGGGGCCGGTTGCTCGTGGACACCTGGCGGCTCCACATGCCGGGCGCGGGGTCGATTTATTTGCACCTGGCTTTGTCACGGTTCACGCGGATCCTGGGAACACTCTTGCACAACGGCATTCCCATTCTGCAATCGCTCAAGATCGCCAAGGATTCGACCGGCAACCGGGTGTTGACGCAGGCCATCACCGATGCGGGCGAGAACATCAGGGCGGGCGACTCCCTGGCCGCTCCGCTGGCGGCCTGCAAGCATTTCCCGCGCGATGTGGTAGAAATGATGGCGGTCGGCGAAGAAAGCAACAATTTGGAAAAAGTCTTGACGGATATTGCGGATGGACTCGAAAAACGCACGGCACGGCAACTGGAGCTGTTTGTGCGTCTGCTGGAGCCGGTAATGTTGCTGGTGATGGCATTGATCACACTGGTCGTGGTCGCCGGGCTGCTGCTGCCCGTATTCAAGATGAGCAGCACGGTGAGGTAATCCACGTTGGATTTCCGGGCATTGCTCGTCCCTTCTTGCATAAAATAAGAAGCGACAGACGGGCTCGTCGGGAGAAGTGCCCGGTGAACTGGTTCTCCCGAGGAGGTAGGCGAATATGATCGTACGTACACAGCGCGCGGAAGTTCGGGGTGGTTTCACCCTCATGGAAATGTTGGTGGTCGTGGCCATCATCGTCTTGCTGGCTGCCCTGGCGGCTCCCATCGTCATGGGCCGTCTCGAAGAAGCCAAGAAAAGCAAGGCCCAGGTCGATTGCAAGACGCTCGTGGATCAAGCGAAGATGTTCAAATTGAAATACGGCGATTTTCCGCAGACCCTGGGTCAGCTGACCCAACCCGGTGCGGATGGGAGTGCACCCTTTATCGAAGCGCGGTATCTGATCGATCCGTGGGGACATGAATACCAGTACACTCCCTTCGGTCAACATAACCAAGTGGGCGATCCGGAAGTTTGGTCGATGGGGCCAAACATGCAAAACCCCAACAGTATGGTCGGTAGCTGGCAGTGACGGGAGTGTGTATCGTGCAGGCGCGGAACGGCAAAAGGATGGAAGCGCAGCGCGTTTGGCGGGGAGGCTACACCCTCCTCGAACTCGTTCTCGTCCTGGCTCTGCTCGTCGTGGTGGCGGCCCTGATCATTCCGTCGGCGGAGTCGATGCATGGCCAATTTCGGCTGACCCAGGGAACGGATAGCATTCGTGCTGCCTGGGCATCGGCACGGGCCTATGCCATGGAAGAGGGGCGACCCTACCGGTTCGCGATCATCCCGAACCAGGGGAATTACCGGGTTGCTCCGGACAGTCCGGAATTCTGGGCCGGAGGAGGACAGCCGCAGGGCCCGAACGATTCTCCCAACCCGCCGTTGGTCCTCAGCAAAAGCCTACCCAAGGGTTTACGATTCAGCGCGCCGGATGCTCCGGCGGCCCCAGTCCAGGGAACCGAGAGCAGCCTTCCTCCGGACAGCATTAACCCGGAAATGTGGTCGAGTCGAACGATTTTTCTACCCGACGGCACAGCCAGCGAGGATGTGGAAATCGTCTTCGGGGCCAGTGGGACCATGGGTAAGGTGATGAAGCTCCGCGCCTTGACGGGGGCGGTCAGCGTCAAAACGAGGAAAATCCCATGATGTCGCCTCGCCCAGCGCGCGGCAGGCGGCCCGGCCTGTCGCTGATGGAAGTCCTGGTCGCCCTGACCGTCTTCCTCCTTGCGTTTATTGCCCTGGGCCGGCTCGTCGCTCTGGGCGGCGATCAGGCGGCCGATGCCCAGCAGCACGTGCGGGCTGCGGATCTTTGCCAGACCAAGCTGGCCGAGGTGATTGCCGGTGCGGTGCCGCTCACGTCCGAATCGGATGTCCCCTTTGAAGAGGATCCCCTCTGGCATTGGACACTGGATTGCGAACAAGGTAGCTACGCCGGTCTCTGGAACGTGACCGTTCGCGTCAGCCGGCAGCAACCACAAGGCATGCGTCCGTATTGCACGCTCACGCAGATGATCCTGGACCCGAGCATCCACGGCAACCTCCAGGACACCCCGCCGGGCACCCCCACCGACAGCAGCTCCTCCGGAATGGGCCGTTCTTCGCGCTCCGGGGGTACAACAGGGGGAGGAAACTAAATGGCTGTGCATGCTTACAAGCTGGACGCGCCAGCGAAGGACCGCGCCATCCTTCGCTGGCGCGTCCAGCTTGTATTGCGAAAGGATCCGTTCGGGGTCGGCCGCGGTGGCTTTACCCTGCTGGAAATGCTCCTGGCCACCTTTGTCAGCGTGCTGCTCATGGGGGCCTTGTATGTGGCGATGGACACGCAAATCCGGTATGCGGCGGCCGGCCGCGATCGGATCGAGGAGAGCACCCTGGCGCACAGCCTGCTGGCGCGGATGAGCAATGACATCAAGAAATGCGTGATCCAGGTTTCGCCAACCCCGCTGCCGCCGCTTTCGGCCTCGTCCAACAGCAGCAACAACTCAGCCAACGCCACTTCCCCTACGCCGTCGAATTCGGGAGGAAGCCCATCGACCGGAACGCCCCCCACCGGCTCAACCGATGCCAGCGCCTCAGCCGGGACTTCTTCCTCCTCCGCAGCGTCCGACACGATTCAATTTCGACTCGGTGTGCAGGGAACGCCAACCACGTTGAGCTTGTACCTCAGCCGGCTGCCCACCGAATTGTACAAGTCACGCGCCGAAGCCCTCAGTGATTTACGCCTGGTCAGCTACTGGTTGGCCGGCGACGCCAGCTCACCCGTGGGTTTGGCCCGGCGTGAATTCCTCCGCGTAAACTCGGACGAAGCCAATAGCCAACCCGCCACGGCCAACAACGGAACCGATGGGGCCTGGCTGGCACCGGAAGTGAAGAGTTTGCAGTTCCGCTATTTCGACGGCACCAATTGGTATGATACCTGGGACGGCACAGAAACGGGTTGGGATTATGTCACGCCGATTGGGCCGCCCGCGCTCATCGAAATCACCCTGGGAATGGTGGTCCCCACCACCGACAATCGTTTTGGGGAGCTGCCAACCCTGAAGTCTTATCGCCATGTGGTTGCCATTCCGATGGCTGACGGCGTCGCCCACTGAGATCGGAGCGCCTATGCACCTACGTTTACGATCCCGGCTCTTGGCAACACCGCGACGCCGAGCCGTCGTGCTGCTCTTGGTGCTCCTGGTGGTGGTGGCATTGAGCCTGTCGGCGTACCGATACAGCGATGCGATGAGCGCGGAATACCGGCTGGCCGACAGCGCGGTTCGGGTCATCCAGGCACAGGCGTTGGCGGACTCGGGCATCTCCTATGCCGCCGCCCTGCTCAGCAATCCGTCAACCTTTTCTGGCGTGCTCAACAGCGCTCCCTGGAACAATCCCCAGGCCTTTCAGGGCGTGATCGTGCAGCCGAATAACCATCCCCATTTCCAGGGCCGTTTCAACCTGCTGGCGCCGCCGGTGCCGGACGAAACCGTGGGCAGTCCTCCCTACCGCTATGGTGTCAACGATGAAGCGGCCAAGATCAACCTGAACACCATGATGGCCCTCGATCCGAGTGGGAAAACGCTGTACAACCTGCTGATGGCGTTGCCCGACATGACCCCGGACGTGGCCGACGCCATCGTGGACTGGATCGACTCCGACAGCAAGCCGCGTGCCAACGGCGCCGAGGAAGATTATTACCAAACCCTCAACCCGCCCTACCACTGCAAGAATGGGCCGCTGGATAGTCTCGAAGAATTGCTCTTGGTCCGTGGCGTGACACCGGAATTGTTGTTCGGCAATGATCGGAATCGCAACGGCGTCCTCGATCCCAGCGAAGATGATGGCCGGGGCATCTGCGACCAGGGCTGGTCGGCTTACCTCACCATTTATAGCCGCGAGCAGGATTTCGACGCACAGTACAACCCACGCATCAATGTCAACAGCTCGGATGTCAAAACGGTTTACGAGAAGCTGACCGATGCGGTCGGGCAAGACCTGGCTTACTACATTGCCGCATACCGGTTGTATGGACCGATCTCCAATCCGGCCGCGCAGCAGCTTCAGATCAAGCTGGCGGGGGCTATTGCCAATAGTACCGCCGGCTCGTCGACCTCCGGTGATTCAACCCAATCGAAATCGGCGACGCCCACCAAGACTCCCGCGACCAAACCCTTGGCCAAGACCGAGCAAGCTGCCAGTGGCGGGACAACGCCCAAGAAATCGGGCTCCGCCCCCACCACCGACAGTACTCAACCCAAGGTGGCAGCGAAAGGCGAACGGGACGATCTCGATTTTTCGCACAAGCCTGTGAAGACGATTCAATCGCTTTATGAGTTGATTGGCACGGCTGTCAATATCCCGAACAAGCAAAGCGGGACCACCCATTACGAATGTCCGCTCAACGATCCAGACACGCTCCGGGAGCGGTTGCCGCTCCTGGTCGATAAGGCCACGACGCGGAGTAACTCCGAGATCCCGGCCCGGATCAACATCAACACGACACCCCTGGCCGTGCTGACCGCCCTGCCGGGGCTGACCCAGGATGATCTCCAAAGCATCGTCGAGCACCGCCCCAACCTACTGGGCGCGCAACCACCCGATGCCATTTTTCAAACGCCCACCTGGCTGATCACGGAAGCGAATCTGGCGCCCGCCAAGCTCATCCAGCTGGAAAAATACATCACGACGCGGTCGCAATCGTACCGGGTGCAGTCGGTCGGCTACTTCGATCGCGATGGGCCGCGGGCCCGGATGGAAGCGGTGATCGATACGAACAACGGCCGGCCACGGATTGTCTACCGCCGTGACCTCACGGAATTGATGCCGGCGTTCAATTTGGAGCGGTGAAAGACGAAATACCCTACGGAGAATTGCCGGCGAACCGTGGACAATTGCCGATTGCAGAAAGCATAAAAACCGCAATCAAGTACAAGCTCAATTTTCAACATCGAGTGTTTGGTTTATAATCCATTGCCTCGTTTGCGTGCTTACCAACGAGAAGAGCGGCCAGAAGCTCCCTTACGGTCGCGGCTAGTAGGCGAAGGAAGCCAGGGCGGATACTCGGACTCGGAACAAACGGTTTCCCCCCTCGGTCGTCTTACATCGGGTATGATCCTCGGCTGA
>DATGIQ010000100.1:0-4567 GCA_035295665.1 Gemmataceae bacterium
GGAGCCAGCAGAGCCCGGTTTTGTCAGGTCAACGGGGCGGCATGGGAATCCAGGCTAGTAAAAGAAACTGGGTTTATCTTGTAGACCACCAGAAGCCAGTTGGGTATCGGGACACTGAGTAACTTGCGTTTTCCACGGAAAGACATTCACAGTCTACTCGGCTGGGGTTCGACGTGGCCTTCGCTGGCGATGACCTGACCTTGACCGGCAACCGAGCCACCAGGGGGCGTTGAGGTCAGTCGTCCGCCACTCCTACGTCCTTGTCACAGAATTAAGAACCCAACAACTCTTTTGAAAAAAGCCTGGGGCTGGCCTCCCACCCCTGCTGATAGCGGCCTTGCCACCACCCTTTTCTTGTCCACGCCCACTATTAGCAGCCCTTGCCGCCCTTCTTGACACCCCTACCTGAACACACCCTAAACCCTGATGGAAACAGGGAAATCGGGCATCTTGTGGGAGTCCTGTGGTAGTCCACGGCGAGCCGGGCCTGACCCCTTCTTGATTGGCAGCGTCGAGGTCAAGGCCCACGCCGAGCTTGTTCTACCTGGGTGAAGAAAAATCGAGACGACCTGCATACATACGGGTGGCCGGATGAACCAGAAGGAGGCAGACATGGCTTACACGTTTTACAGCATTCGAGAGGTCGCAGACCGCCTCGGCGTGCGGTGGTATCGGGTGAAATATGCCCATCAAGCCGGGCATGTTCAGGAACCCATGCGGGTCGGGAATACCCGCTTCTACGCCGACGCCGACATCCGGCGACTCGAAGAGTATTTCTCCATCAAAGGGGGTGACAGTGAAGCAAGAGTTCCGCATCAACGGCAAGACCTACCCGGTCTGGCTGAACCAGAAGGGGTATGCCTGCGTGACGATCGACGAGGACGGCCAGGACAGGGCTTACCTCCTGCACCGGCTGGCCTGGGAGCGGGAGAACGACCCGGTGCCTGACGGCCATGAACTCCACCACATCGACCACGACAAGGCGAATTGGAGCCTGGAGAACCTGATGGCCGTGGACCGCAAGACTCATCAGGAACTCCACCGGCAGGCCAGATCAACAGATATAAACGACAAACCGGGAAGGAAGAAGGAGAAGGACATGACCCTGACCGGCGACGACGACCAGCATGACAACAAGAACGCCGCCATGTGACGTTGACGGCGTCCAGAAAGGAATCGGTGACAAATCCACGTTCAAGGTATAGTAGTGCTGCTGACCTCGAAAAACTCCAGCACATCTACCGCTACTGCAAGCACAAATCCTGCTACCCGGACGGCAGACCACGCCCCTGCCGCTCTCCATGCTGCCCATGCGAAGCCTGCCGTCGCAAGTATGCTGAGAAAGAAGCGGCCATCTTGAAGCGGTCGTTCCGTGACCGCCCTCCCGACTTCACCTTCACCTTGAAGTTAGTTGATGACAACGACACGCCCGACGTACTGATGGCCCTCTATCTCCGCACCTTCACGCAGAAGTTCCGAGATTTCCGCAAGGCCGAGGGTGCCGTGCTGGAATACGACATCAGGATCGAGTTCCGGCACCAGCAGCCCCACGCCCACCTGACCGTCATCACATCCTTGAACTGGTCGAGGACCGGCATCAAGGAACTGGTCAAGGGCTGGTGGGCGACCTCCTGCCCCGACCGCCAGACCGCCGTTTACTGCGACCGGGTGCGGAACGTGCCGGGGCTGGCAAACTACGTCACGAAGAACGTCAAGGACCGCAGCAAAGTCGAGATGCCGCCGCAGGAGTGGAACGGGCGGCGGTGCCGCCTCGTCTGGCGGTCGAGGGGGTTCCTGACCAAGAGCAAGGATCGTCTCTGGCAGGAGCAACGGTCCGAGTGGTATCCTCAACCTGTGGCCGATGCCGTCCCTCATCAGGGCGAGGGGATCACCCTGGAGAACAAGCAGGGCATCCAGAACAGGCCCGCATGTCCCGTAGCGGCACGATGGACCAAAAGGTGGCTCGAAGGGCCGACAAGCCATCTGTGGCTTGCAGGCGTGGCTGCTGCGGCTTACGGGTGGTATATCTCGCCTCTCCACGGTGTTCGAGCGTTGCAGATGACCAGGGGACCGTGACCAGGTTGCTGGGGAACGACCAACATGACCGAGGCCGAGTGGCTGACTTGCACCGACCCGAAGGCGATGCTCGAATTACTGCGAGGCAAGGCCAGCGACCGCAAGTTGCGGCTGTTCGCCTGTGCGTGTTGTCGGCGTGCTTGGAACCTGCTTCGAGACGTAAGGAGCCAGCAGGCAATCGAGGTCGCTGAACGCTACGCAGACGGACAGGTGAGTGAAGAGGAACTCCGCATTGCCCTGGACCTTGCCCTCGCTGGAATTCCCCACGAAAAGTGGACACGGGGTTAACGGTTATTCCGTCCGTTCGTACTCCGCTGGGGAGACGTACCCCAGCGCGGAGTGACGACGCGTGGTGTTGTAGAAGACCTCGATGTACTCGACGATGGCCGCCCGGGCCTCGGCTCGGGTGGCGAAGTCGGCGCCGTGGACCAGCTCCTTCTTGAGAGAGGCAAAGAAGCTCTCCATAGGGGCGTTATCCCAGCAGTTCGCGCGGCGGCTCATGCTGCACATGATCCCGTGCTCGGCCAGGAGGCGTTGGTAATGGTCGCTGGCGTACTGGCTGCCCCGGTCCGTATGCGCCAGCAGGCCCTCGCCCGGCAGCCGCCGCTCCACCGCCAGGGCCAGGGCGTCGACGACCGGGCGGCTCCCCAGGTGGTCGGCCATCGACCGGCCCACCACCCGCCGCGCGTCCAGGTCCTCGATGGCGGCCAGGTACAGCCAGCCCTCGCGCGTCGGGATGTACGTGATATCCCCCACCCACGACTCGTTCGGGGACCCCGGGTCGAACTGCCGGTCGAGGAGGTTCTCGGCCACCGGCAGGTCGTGGTTGGAGTCCGTCGTGCAGCGGAACTTCCTGGCCGTTTTGGCCGCGATGCCGTTGTCCTGCATCAACTTGGCCACGGTGTTCACGCAGCAGGGCTGGCCGCGGGCGACCAACTCGGCGTGGATGCGCGGGCTGCCGTAACGGGCCTTCACCTCGGCGTGGACGGCCCGGATCTCCACGAGGAGGGTGTCGCGGCGCTGCTGCCGGGCGCTGGCAGGCCGGCCCCGCCAGGCGTAGTAGCCGGCGGGGGAGACCTCGAGCGTCGCGCCGAGCAGGCCCACGGGCCACTGCTCCCGGTGTTCGTCGATGAAGCGGAAGGTCAGAGCGCCTCCTTGGCGAAGAACGCCGCCGCTTTTTTGAAAATGGCGCGCTCCGCCAGGAGGCGCTTGTTCTCGGCGCGGAGGCGGCGCAGTTCCTCCTCGATGGCCGGGGGGTTGCCCTGGCCGGGGAAGGCCTGGTCGCCCTGGGCTTGGAGGGCCTGCTTCCAGGAGCGGAGGCGGGTCTCGTGCACGCCGAGGGAGCGGGCGGCTTCGGCCACGGAGCAGCCCTGCGCGGTGACGAGCTTGACGGCCTCGACCTTGAACTCGCGGGTGTCGGTGCGTCAGACCTTGGCCATGATGGACCTCCCAAGAGTGAGTTTACACTCTTAACTGGGTGTCCATCATTCGTGGGGAGGTCCACGCTGCTCATCAGGCACTCTGGGATGATTGCAGTCGCAAGACCAGTCCCGCCCAAGAGGAAGTAAACAAAGCCGTAATTGAGATGGAGGCCGCTTTGGCCGTTTGGCGAACATGTAAGCTGAGGCAGGCTTACGCCACTGATGTGACGATTGCTTTCGCTCCCCTCCTGCCAGCCGCCTATGCAGTTGGGGAAAGTGGGGGAGGAGGCATTACATCAGAAACTGCTGCTCAGTCTTCTCTTCTTCGTGATCTTTTCGGCTTGCTCCCCTTCCGCTCCATGTCCATCAACCCTATGCGGCTAACCTGGAACGGCGGCACCGTCGTCAAGTTGGCACAGGGCATCTACGATGACCATGCCTTTGACCGCCTGCCGATCTTGGCCGACGCCCTAGAAGAAGTCGGGTGCCACGACGCAGACATCCTCGGCCACTGCCGCCACCCAGGGCCGCACGTCCGGGGCTGCTGGGTCGTGGATTTGCTAACCGGCAGGACGTGACAAAAAGGGTTGGAGCGGTTTCGGCCCTGAACAGCCCGGCTTTCTGCGGGCTTTTTTCACCACCTCATTCTGCCATTTAGCCTTTACCTGTCTTGGCAGTAAGGGTAGAATGGGACAGGTCGTTCACCAGGGGGTTCAGCATGAAGGTCGCCGCCTACTGTCGTGTCAGCAGCCGCCACCAGAAGACCGACGCCCAGGTTTCCGAGATCACGAAATGGCTGGAGGGCAACGGCATCGAGCCTACCCAAGTGGAGTGGTATCAGGACAAGGAAACCGGCAAGACCCTCAACCGCCCCGCCTTTGAGCGGCTGCAAAGCGACATCTTCACTGGCAAGGTCAGGACCGTAGTGGTCTGGAAACTGGACCGACTCTCACGGCGGCTGCGGGACGGCGTGAACCTCCTTGCCGACTGGTGCGAGCGGGGCTTGAAGATCGTCGTCGTGACCCAGCAGATTGAATTGAATGGTCCGCTCGGTCGCATGATCGCCGCCG
>DATGIQ010000101.1:0-30303 GCA_035295665.1 Gemmataceae bacterium
CGGTGCCGCCGGTGATGGTCACCGTACCCAAGCCGGTATAGTTCAGCGCCGCCGTGCCCCAGGCTATGCTACTCTCGGTGATCGTGAAGCTGCGGCTCCCTTGATCCCCCCCATCGTTCACCACCAGCGTATCCGTGGCCGCCGCGTTCACGGTGACGGTGGCCGTGATACCCGACAAGCGGTTGGATGAATCGCCCACGATGAACGTATCGGCGCCGCTGCCCGAGACACTGTTGATCGTCACAGGAGACGCCGCCGCTTGGAGGACGATGGTGTCGTTTCCGGCGCCGGGATCGAGGGTCGTGTTCTGACTCGCGGGGGTGCCGACAATGGTGTATCGGTTGTTGCCGGTACCGCCGGTGATCGTCAGCGTATTGATGTTCCCTGTCACGAAGTTGAGCTGGCCCAACGACAGGCCACTCAAACTGGTGGTGGAAAGAATCACGTCGCTGTCGGCATTGTTGGCCGAATCGTCGATGGTGAGTGCCGTGGTTCCATCCCCCGTGGCGAGGTTTACCGAGCGAACCTGGCTGCTGTCGAAGGTGAATGTCTGGCTGGCCGCAATGCCCGAGCCAGCCACCGGCGTGCTGGCCGAGATTTGCACAACGAGTTGACCGGCGTTCTGCGACAGGGTGATGGTATCGTTGCTGGCTCGCCCGCCGCCGGTAACCAAGAGGGTGTCGGTTAGCGGATTGTACACCGGGGCGCCGATCATCGCCGAGACAAAGCGATCGACGATGGGCGTACCGCGGCCGGTCACCAGGTCGTAGCCGGGACCGGCGGGAGAACCGTTATTGCCCGAGACAATGTCATTCAAATCGCTCTGGGGCAAATGATACAGGGCATTCAGAAAATCTCGGCCATCGTAGGAGGACCGGCCCCCGAGGTACGCCCGCCCCTGATCGACGACTGCGGCCAAGCCGGACATGATGGGAGCGGCAACGCTGGTGCCCCCGGTACTGGATACGCCGCGGCCGCCATAGGTGTCGTAGTAAAGCACCGCGGTGTTGGGGTCCGCGTCAAAGGCCAGATCCGGAGTGGTACGATGCGTGGTGCTTTGGGTCACGATCCCGCTTTGATAGGTAGCTTGGTTCTCGTACTTGCTAATGCCGCCGCCGCTACCAGCCCAACCCGACTCGCGGAGATAGTCCCCGTGGAAATCCAGAAAGAGCGAGGTCCCGCCGACCGCTACCACATCGGGCGAATTGGCCGGATACTGGGGAATCGCGCCACTATCCCCGGAAGCCGTCACGAAAGTGATTCCCTTGTGACCGCTCGGAGTGACGAATTTGTTATCGAAAAACGTCTCCCCGGAGAACTCGTTATTGCCCCAGCTCATGGAGATGGCCACGACTCGGGGCTGGGTGGCCGCGAAAGTCACGGCCGCAAACATATTGCTGAACGAATCGTCGGTGGCCTCAACGAGCAGGAGGTCGGCGCCCGGAGCCATGGCGTGGGCGTACTCCACGTCCAGCGCGATTTCGCCGGCCCAGCCGCGGTCCCCCGCGGGCAAGACTGCGCCGCCGGTTTGGTTGATCTTGGTGAAACTGGGAGGATCCGGGATCCCGTAGGTGCTATCGAATTTACCCAGGTCGCTGGCAACGTTGGGGTCATCAAACGGATCGACGATGGCAATGGTCGTGCCCTGCCCGTCGCCGGCAACCAGGCTGTGGGTCGAATCCTCAAATCCCAGGCGATCGAAACCGTAGGCGTGGCGGATCTGGATCGGCGTGAACGAGGTCAGCAGGGACCGCGCTTCGAGAGACTCGACGCAGAGCCGAATGGAGCGCGACGGCCGTCTCACCCGTGCTCGAGTCTTAGGACCCATGGGACCGTTCCAGGAAGAAAGCCTTGGGAGCAACGGCATTGTTGCCTTTCCGGAAGCGGCGGTGAACTCATCTCAGACGAGCATCTTCCTCTCACTCAGAAATAGAGTATACACAGCCTGCACGGCAAAAAACAAGCAATTTCAATAATTGTTTGCTCCGGCACGAACGGAACCGCTTCTCCAGCCTGCGCATAGCCAAGCCGTCAATCGCATGTCAGGGGGATCGGAATCTGGTCTCCGGTTTCAATTCTCCCAGTCTGTCCTGGCAAAGGGCTCCTGTGGGCCAACGATGGCGGCCGATTCATGGCGTAGCAAAAAATTCATTTTTTGGTGTGCATTCGGGGGGAAACGTGGTATATTCCCCTTGTCCCGTCCGATGCAGCTTCGGTGACTGGGCGACGCCGAGGATGCTGGACGGGACGCTTTTTTCATATCTCCTCCACCTGCTCTTCCTACATGACCCCCCGATCGCATACCGTCAGGCCAGGGACCGGGCGTCCGATCACGTACCTGACGGAGGCGAAGCTTGGCACTGACCCCGCACCAGACCATAGCCTTGGCGCTGGACCCCGCCATGCTGTTCGAGATCTGCGGGCTGGTGCCTGATCCTTGGCAGCAGGAGTTGCTCCGCAGCACGGCACCACGGATCTTATTGAACTGTTGCCGCCAAGCTGGCAAATCCACAACCGTCGCAGCCCTCGCCCTGCATACCGCCATCTTCCAGGCCGAGAGTGTCATCCTGCTCCTGTCCCGATCCCAGCGCCAGTCGAGCGAACTCTTCCGTAAGGTGCTGGGCTTTTTCCAAGCCGTCGAAGCTCGCGCAGAAAAGATCGCTCGTGTGGCAGCCCGGAGTGCATCCCGCCTGGAGTTGACCAACGGCAGCCGCATCCTTTCATTGCCCGGACAGGAAGGGACGCTGCGCAGCTACTCCGGCGTCCGCTTGCTCATCATCGACGAAGCAGCTCGTGTATCGACCGATCTGTACCGCGCAGTCCGGCCCATGCTCGCTGTCTCCGGCGGCCGGCTGATCCTTCTCTCCACGCCGTTTGGGCGGCGCGGCTTCTACTACCAGGCGTACGCCGATCCCGTGGCCCATTGGCATCGCTTCGAAGTCCGGGCCGAGCAAGTTCCGCGCATCAGCCGGGCATTTCTCGACGAGGAACGCCGGACGCTCGGCCGGTCCTGGTTCAATCAAGAATACGCTTGCAGCTTCGAAGCAGTGGAGGGACTGGTCTACCCGGATTTCGCGACGTGCGTGGTGCAGGCGATCGCTGCGGAACTGCACATGGAGACGACACGCCCAACGACTCTCGGCCGACTGGTCGGCGGCATCGATTTCGGGTTTCGCAATCCTTTCGCAGCCGTTTGGGGTGTCCTTGACCGGCACGACGTGCTGTGGCTGTTCGGCGAACATTACGAGCGGCACACTCCGTTACATCAACATGCCGCCAAGCTTCCGCGCACGGTTGCCTGGTATGCGGATCCCGCCGGAGCCAACGAAATTGCCGAGCTGCGTTGTGGGGGCTTCGTGGTCCGTAAAGGGGACAACGCCTTGCAAGCGGGCATCGCGGCGGTCACTGCACGGATCCAAACGGGGCGGCTCAAAGTATTGGCCGATGGCTGCCCGCATCTTCTTTCCGAGGCTCAGCTCTATCGCTATCCCAGTCACGCGGAGGGCGGTGTCGATCCGGAAAAGCCGATCGACGAGCACAATCACGCCCTAGCGGCACTGCGCTATCTCGTTTCCCGGATCGACGCTCATTGCATGGTTCGGCTTCGCCGGAGCACGAGCGATCAGGATTCTCTTCTCCAGGATGCCGAAGCGTCGGAAGAAGATAGCCCACGCAAAAGCCAGCCCTGGCTGCGCCTTGACAATAACGCACTCTGGACTCGCCTCAACGCTTGACACACAGCCTTTCCCCAGATGCTCCATTTGCCGCTTTCCCCATTCCTTTTTCCGGAACGTCTATGCGAACCACCCTTGCAACCGCCTTTTCCCGCCTGGCCCGCTGGCTCCATTCCAAGTACGTGCCGCCGGGCCTCACCGGCAATCAATGGACCGGCACCGGTTTCGTGGATGCGTTCAAGCGGAGCCGCAACCCCACACCAAACGAACAGCTCGCGGAGCTGAAAAACACCGCCTTCACCTGTGCCTCGATCAACGCCGCGGTCTGTGCGGCGTATCCCCCGCGCCTCTATGTCGCCACCCACCCCGACCAGCCTGCCCCCAAGTGCCTGACCAAGCGCCTGGATCGAGCGACCCTGGAACGCCTCCGCAGCCGTTCGACGCTGCCGGCAATCTTCACCAAGGCACGCCAAATCGAGGAAGTGCTGGACCATCCGCTGCTGACGCTGCTCCGCAAGGTGAATCCCGCGCACAATAGTTTTGATCTCTGGGAACTCACCACGTTTTATCAAGAAGTCTTGGGCTGTGCATATTGGTATCTCCGCTTCGGCGTCCTGGGGGTGCCCGAGGAAATCTGGCTGCTCCCGGCGCAAAATGTCACCCCTCGGCGCGAGCCGGACAGCAGACGCTTGGTCGATTACTACGAGTACCGGGTTGGAGCCACTTCGCATAACTACCGCCCCGAGGAAATCATCCATTTTCGCTACCCCGATCCGAAAGATCCGTACACGAGTGGCCTGGCGCCTTTGCGGGCCTGCTGGGAACAGGTCGCGCTCACGTCGGAATACCTGGCCTTCAAAAAGGCGACCTGGGAAAACAGTGCCATCCCCGGCGCCATTGTCAGTCCGGATGATGTGATCGGCGAAGAAGAGCGCGACCGGCTGGAGGCGCAATGGAACGCCAAGTTTCGCCGTGGCGGCGCCGGTCGAGCCCTGGTCGCCGAATCGGGCATGAAAGTGTCGCTGCTCACGCACAGCATGGGTGACCTGGCCACCCTGGCGGAATATGGCAAGACCAAAGAGGACATTGCGAACGCCTTTCACGTCCCGCTCAGTTTCCTCACCAGCGAAACGAACCTGGCCAATTTGCAGGCCGCCGAGCATCAGCACATGGCCAAGGCCATTTTCCCCCGGCTTCAGCGCCGCGATGAGAAACTCAACGAACAACTGGTCCCACTCTACGATCCCACGGGCCGGCTCTTCGTCGCTTCGGAAGATCCCGTACCGTACAACCAGGAAATCGCCTGGCGGCAACAGGAAGTAGATCTGAAATATGGCATCGTCAGTATCAACGAAGTGCGACAGGATCGCGGCCTTGTCCCGGTGCCCTGGGGCCAAACGCCCTGGCTGCCACTCAACTGGGGACCATCCGACCTTTCCCAGCGGGCAGCCAACCCATCCACTTTCCATCGGCCCGCGCCATCCGCGGATTCTGGGGCAGTCCAGGAATCAACGCAGGATACCGGCCACGAGTCGGGTTGAGTGTTTCAGCGTCTATCCAGGGCCGGCAACTTGAGCCGCGGGTCAGACAAATCGAGCCGATACATGATCTGATTGTACTCGTAGTACGGTGTCGGGTGCGGATTGCCGGAAAACGTATTGACGTACGAGCCTTCCAAGTAAATGACCCGGCCGCCTTCCTGATCGAAGAATGGATGCTGGGTCGGATTGTAGAAGTCGTGGGCGTCGCCTTTCTTATTTGCGTGGGTGATGATTTTCCGCGCATACACCCACGGGCCCTCCGGGGAGTCTGATTCGCTGTACCACACCTCGCCGAGCATGGTGGCACCGAAAGATTCCGATGCGATCATGAGGTAGCGCTTGCGGTACTCATTCCAGAAACAGGAGCAGTTGTTGAGCAGGATGGGCTTGCCGCTGTCGGCATCCTGGAGGCGAAATGGCGACTCCTCCCGCTTCATTTTGCCCGCAGCGATCAGATCGAGCTGGTCTTTGGGGTTCAGCGGCGGGGTATTCTTTTTCCACGCCCACACGAGTTTGCCCTGGGCATCGCGGTCGAGCTGGACCCGGTCCTTTCCCCCATAGCGTGTGCCGGGCTGAAGGCAGGTATAGCCCTCGTAAGCGGAGAGGTCGAGGTACGATTTCGCATCGGCCCGAACGCGCACGGCGGGATAGGACGCCGTGAAATATATATATTCGGACCCGTCGCGAAGCCGGACGCGGAATGGATATCCCTGCGGAAACATGGCCGGGCCATCTGCAACGTTCTTGAGCTTCTCAAAGACCTCCTTGGTATCGTTGTAGACGACGAAACCGTTTTCCAGCACCGGACCCAGTCCCCGCCGCCGCTGGTAGTACGCGAACATACGCTCCCGCCCCGACTCATCCGGAAGGACAACGAGCCCGAAAAGCCAAACCACTCCCTCGCCTCCTCTCGGCGCCATGGGTCGAACGAAGCCGTCTGGGCCGGTGAAGTAGTTCAGGTCGAAGCCGGCGGATGGATCGAGCTTGTTCGGCAGCTCGGTCGTCGCCCCGGTCATGGAAAAATTGCCCAGGGCATAGGACAATCGATTCGTGTCGCCGTAGAACCAGTACAGCTTCCCCCGATAGCGGGCAGTCAGAACGCCATCCTGCCCCGTTACCTGCGCGTTCAGCAGCGGCTGGGCGATCGGTGGTTTTCGGCCAAGCAGGACCGTGTCGCGGTAGATCCCCTGGCCGGTGATGCGGTAAAGACGCTCGGCAATGTTGAGGCGGTGGATCTTCAGCTGGGCATCGCCGCCCGGCTTGGTTTCGAGCGTCGCACCCCGGCTGCCGAAGCCATCGGGGCGGTATTCGTAGCCGTGGGCCGACACGCCGAACCACACCTTCGTGTTCATCAAGCCCGGCTCGTAGAATGCCACGAAGCCATTGGAATCGGTGTAGTACCGGACGCCGCCGGTCGTTTGAAGCTCCACCATCGGCACCCCGCGGCCGGTTTGCTCATCGACGACCTGAATCGCGAAATAGCAGTTGGCCGGTACGGTCGGGGATGCCGGCAAACACACACTCGGCAGCAGCAACGCAAGAACCACGCAGTGAAAGCGGATATTCATGGCACGTCAGGGTAAAGGCACCTGCTCGGGGCTCTGGAGGTAAGCGATCAGATCTCGAACTTCGTCTTCTTTGAGCTTGGTCAACAGCCCCTCCGGCATCATGGATTGAGACGACTTCTGTCGCTCCTCCACTTCGCTGGCCGGCACAAACAGCACTTCTTTTTCCGTCTGGACCTTCAGCACCTTGTCCACGTCCGACTTGATAATCCCGGCGATGACCCGGCCGTCCTTCAACGTCACCACGGTCACTTGATAGTCCGAGGGAACCAGAGCACTGGGATCGAGAATGTTTTCAAGCAGGTAATCGAGATTCCTGCGCTGAGAACCGGTCAGCTCGGGGCCAACTAGACCGCCCTGGCCGAAAAGGGTGTGACAGGAGGCGCAGGTCTGTTGAAAGATGAGCCGGCCGCGCGCGCGGTTCGCCTGCATCAGGTACTGGGAAGTTAGGAGTGCCTTGTATTTCGCCATCTGCTCCCGCTTGTCCGCAGAAGCCGGCCGGACCGCTCCCCAGAGCTTCGTAATCTGCTCGTTGACGGCCTTGTCCCGGAGGGCCTGCATTTGCCGCACCGTAAAGGCGGAGACATCGCTGCGGGGCACCTGCTTCTTGTCGATGGCAGTGAGGAGCGCCACCGCATAGGCCGGGCGGGATGCCAGGGTGTTGATGGCGTCGGTTTTCTCCTCCGCGGTGAGCGATGGATAAGCAGCGAGCACCAGCCGCGGGGTCGCAGCATCGGCATAGCCGGCCAGGGCTCTCAAAGCCGCCCCCCGAAGCGAGCTACCAACGCCCTGTTGTCCCACGGTGGAGGGGAGGCGATTGCTCACGAGTTCTTGGAGCACGGGCACCAGGGCGGCGTCCTTCTTGTGCGCCAACGCTTGCAGGACCTTGAGACGGGTAGTGGCGGCCGCGGACGGGTCGGTCACCAGCTTTCGCAGCGCTGTCACAACTTCCTGGTCGTCAAAAAGTACAGCCAGCAACATCGCTTGCTCGCGCACACCGATGTTGGGACTGGCAGCTAACTTTCGGTACACTGCGTGCCAGCCGTCCGGCATCGCCACCTGCCGGCGACCGAGAAATGCATCCTGGATGCCGTGCAGCATGTCGAGTTGTACCGCCACGTCCGATTCGCCAAGCCGCCGCACCAAAAACGGCAAGCCTGGCGGCAGGATGGCGAGCCGGCGGGCGATGTACTCGCCAACCAGGGGAATCTTTGCTTCGGCGATCAGGCCCCCGAAGCGATTGGGATCGGCAGCGGCGAGTGGTTCGATGCCGTACCAGTCCATGAGCGGTAAGTTAGCGTCGGTGCGGTCTTCGCCGTGCCGGATCAGGGCACCGGCGATGCTCCAGCGATGCCCGGCCGCGAGCCGCTGTAAGCCGGACGCCAGTGACAGCCGGACCAGCGGCGAACGGTCCGTCGCCGCCAGGCTTGCCAATTTGGCCAGCAGCGCGTCCGAACGTTGACACTGTTCGAGCAGAAGGCGAATGGCCCAGCCGCGCAGATACTCGCTCGGATGGTCGAGCAACCCGGTCAGCAGGTGCTCGTCCGCACCGCCCGTCACGTACAGCGCCCACAGGGCTCGCAGTTGCCGGGTGATGTCGGCCTGTTCGTGCAGCATCTTCCGCAGTCCGGCGTGCGTCCCTTCGGCCAGCTTCCCGGCCGCGGCGCGTTCCTGGAGCACGCGGCGTGCATGCCGGACGTGCCAATCATTGGGGTGTAGTTGAAGACGAACCAGCTCATCATCTCTGAGCCTGGCCACGTCACCGTGCCAGGGTTTCGGCTTGCCATAGACGACTTTGAAAATGCGGCCATTGGTGCGGTCCACCGTGACATAGTTGTGACATTCGCCAGTGTCGGTCCAATCGCTGATGAACACGCCGCCGTCGGGCCCGTACTGGATGGCCAAGCCCCGGAACCAGGGATCGTTCGCCAACAGGAAATCCTTGGCATGGTGGGCGACATAACCGGAACCCTGTCGCTCCAAGGTATCGTGGTTCACGCGGTTGCCGTGCAGGTTGCAGGTGAATAGGCCATTGCGAAAATTTGTGGGCCAATTGTCACCCAGGTAAACCATGGCCCCGACATGGGCATGGCCACCGCCGGCCACATCGTGCGCCCCCTTGCCGCTGCGCGATTCGGTCCAGTGCCCGCCGCCCCAGTGGATATGGTCGGCGCAGCTCTCCAGGAGTCCATAGCTGTACGGGTTGACGTCCTGGCCATACATTCGCTGAAAATGAGCGCCGGGGATGACATGCCACAAGTGTTTGATCACGCAGTTGGTAATGAATGCCTCGCCGTAGTCGTCGAAATCGAGGCCCCAAGGATTCGTGGTGCCGTTGGCAACGACTTCAAAAACTTGCCGGGTCGGATGATATCGCCACACGCCGCAGTTGAGGAAGACACGCTGCGCATCGGGTGTACCAGGCTTGCCGACCTTCGAGTTCGACTGGATGCCATTGCAGCCGTAGAGCCAGCCGTCCGGCCCCCAGGTGAGGCTGTTGAAGACGTTGTGTTGTGCCTTCTGGATGTTCCAGCCGTCCAGGACGACGACCGGCGGGCCGTCCGGCTTATCGTCTCCGTCGCGGTCGGGGATGAAGATAAGGTTCGGGGTGCTGCACAGCCAGACGCCGCCAAAGCCGAGGGCAATGCCCGAGAGGTTTGCCCCTTTGTCGTAAAAGATGGTGCGGCGATCGAAATAGCCATCGCCGTCGGTATCTTCGAAGATCACAACGCGGTCACGTCCTTCCCGAGCGGTGGTCCAGTTGGGATACGACAGGCATTCGACCACCCAAAGCCGGCCCCGATCATCGAAGGTGAACGCAATCGGCTGCACCACGTCGGGCTCACCGGCGAAGAGCGTCGCCTGGAAGCCCTCGGGCAACGTCATCCGGTGAGCCGCCTCCTTGGGTGGGAGGGGCGCGTCGGCGGGGTGGGCCGTCGCCGCACCCAGGAGGATCGTGAGAGTGACGAAGCCGAGCGTATGGGAAGGCATGCATGTCTCCGGAGCGAGCAGGGAGGAATCAACCGATCTTCGCAGCGAGGATGGTCTATCCTGCAAGGATACCAAGGCGGCCGTCATTTGACACGGCCAGGGAACGGGCCTAGAGTTTGGATGGTTGTCCCTCCTTGTCGCCGTCCCGTCTGGCATGCAGCCGACCATCGCCCCAGATCTTTGATGCCCCGGAAGGGAGAAGCTCGTGTCCTCAACCGTGCTGGCGCTGTACTTGCTGCTGATCGTGGTCCTCGTCTGCTGGCTGACATCCGACGACCGGGCCCACTGACCGCTCGAATTTCGGCTTTTGTGTTTCCGCGCTGGACATGGGCCGCGCTCTTGTTCAGCTTCGGATTCCCTCAGCCCAGGAGACTGCCAACCACATCGCCGCATCGGGCCGCTGCTTCCAGGCGCGCAGAGCGCAGATCCCATCCTCCAGGTACGATTCGTCAATGAACCCGGCGGCGATGCAGATTTTCCGGGCTCCTTTAAGGAGGCCGATCAGGTTTTCCACCAACGGATCGAAGGCGGGATGGCCAGCGCAGCTCCCAAAGAAGATCCAGGTATTGCGTGTCGGTTTCGCTCCGGCCAAGTGCAGCAGCGAAACCAACCGATGTCCAATGTACGGATCGTTTCCCAACCGGTCATAGGTGCGGATATACGCTTGCCAGAGCGGCCCGAATCCCGGGGGCTCCGGCCACAGACGCATTACATCATGATTATCGTCTTCCAGGATGACCCGGCCGCCCGGCCGAACAGCCCGGACCATAGCGTGCACCACCTGGAGCGGATCCGGCACGTGTTCCAGCAAAAACCGCGTATGGGCGACATCGAAAGTCCCCCATTCCTCTTCGCGCACCGGCAGGGCAAGGGCATCTCCCTGCCGCAATTCAACGAGCTGGTCCTCGCCGGCTGCTTTGGCCTGGCGCACCGCTTCCGCCAGCTGCTCGCTGCTGCGTTCAATGCCCACAACCCGACTGCCTGGGCCAGCCGCACGCGCCATGGCGCGGCTCAGCTGGGCCAGACCGCTACCCACATCGAGAATCTTCTCGCCACCGCGGAGCTGTAGTTCGCGGAGCGAGGCCTCATTCAACAGGTCGTTCAAGATGGATAGACGCCGCTGCTCATCGGGATCGGTCCCGTGCAAATACTGCGCGATGGCCGGTTCCTGAATCTTGGAATTGGAAGTCGTGATCGTCGCCTCCTTCTGGGGAGATCCGTGAGGGGCCTGGCGGTCCGCTATTGCTTGCCCGGTGCTGCCAGACGCTGGTACTTTTTCATCACTTCCCGAAGCCGATCATGGGGCAGGGCGACGGCCTGGTGGTTGTCCGCGCCCGTCATCGTTTCGGCCGCCACCAGGGCGTTGATGATCGCCTCTTCGGTCGCCCACATGGTCAACGAAAACAGCGCGGTCATGCGGTCATTGGTGAGCATCTGCACCGCAGCCGTGCCATTCGCCGGCTTGGCGGCCCCGGCGTTGGCAGTCGAAAACGCCAGGAAGATGTCTCCCGAGCTGTTCCCCGCAGCAGCCCCGGTCCGGGCAACCCCCAGGGCGGCCCGCCGTGCGATCCGCTTGAGCTGGTGAGAGAGCAGCGGTGCATCCGTAGCGATCAGGATGATGATCGACCCACGCTCGTCCTGGGGCGTGGAAAGCATCCCCACGGTCGCGGGCATCTGGTCGGCAATCTCGTGGCCCACGGGAACGCCGGCGATCTGGAGCTGCTGCCGGCTGCCGTGGTTGGCCTGCACGAGCACTCCCACGGTATAGCCCCCGAGTTTTTCCGGCAAGGTCCGCGAGGCAGTTCCGGTGCCCCCCTTGAACCCGTAGCAGATCATCCCCGTCCCCCCGCCCACATTTCCCTCAGCGATGGGCCCGGTCTGCGCATTGTCCAGCGCTTCCCAGACATGGCGTTCCTTGACGTGGAACCCGTTACTGTCATTGAGGAAGCCATCCCAGGTCTCGGCGACCACCGGGAGGGCCCAGGGTTGAAAGAGCTGCTGGTGCTTGACCTGCCAGGCCACGACCGCATCCCGGACGACGCCCACACTGTGAGTGTTGGTGATCAGGACCGGTCCCTCCAAGAACCCGGATTCTTCGACCCAGGTTGTCCCGGTCATTTCGCCGTTGCCGTTGAGCGCAAACCAACCGGCGAACACCGGATCGTGCGATTGTTTGCCGCGCGGCAGGATAGCCGTCACGCCGGTCCGAACCGGACCCGTCCCGACCTGGAGTTTTCCTTCGCCAGCGATGAGCGTGGTGTAGCCAACTTCGACACCCTTGACATCGGTGATGGCGTTGAGTGGCCCGGGTGTCCCCTCAAAGGGAATGCCGAGATCGCGGGCCCGCGGTTTGGCTTGCCCCGGTTTGGGGTTGTCCGCAGCAACCAACGGGCCAGCCTCTAACGTGGAGAGCAGGATCAAAAGCAACACCAGGGCCAAGGAAACGATCGGACCACACAGCGGGGATAGACGCATCACAGCAATCTCCTTGATCCGAGCTGGCTTGTCTTCACCATTTCCTCACGAAGGCTGCGGGCTATTATAATGAGTGCCAGCGTAATGCTGCGGCTTGCGCGGCGAGCACCTGAAGGAAGATGCCGGATTCGGCTGCACACGAGCCGGAAGGAATTCGCCAACGGGCAAACGCAAAAGGTCAAAGACCGTTCCCCTCACACCGCCACCGGCCAACGCGAGCCGTCGACCAGAGGTGCTGCGCCGAATTCTGTTGGCCCTCATCACCGCGCTGATTGTCGCTCGGCCGGTGGTGCTGGGTGAAGATCCCGGTCTACTCAATCGACTCACCAGCGCCTGGAGCCTCCTGTTTGCCTTGCTTTGGTTCGCGGCCGCGGTGGGCTGGGCCGCCTGGCGGGCGTGGTCCGGACAGACAAGCTGGCGGGGAAGTGCGGTTGAGGCAGGGCTCCTGGTCCTGGCTGCCCTGATGTGGGGCAGTGTCGTCGGGGCCGCCCAGTACAAGCATCCGGCCGTCTTGGTCGCCTCAGAATGGGTTGCGGTGCTGGTGGCCTTTTGCCTGGTGCGACAGCTCGCCCGGACACCCGGCGACAACCAGGGTTTGCTCGCAGCAATCCTGGCCAGCGGCGTCAGCATCTCGGCCTTTGCGATTTATCAGTACACGATTGAGTTTCCGGAGCTGCGCCGAACCTATGGCGGGGATCTCGGCGCCCTTCTCGAAGCGATGGCGGCACAAAACCTGGTCGCCAATCCGCGTCTCCTTCAGCAGCGGCTCTTTGAAAACAATGTATTTGCCACCTATGCGCATCCCAACTCCTTGGCTGGTTATCTCGCTCTCCTGTTCCCCCTCGCCATCGCCTGGACCGCCGCCGCAAGACGCAACCGACCAAACGAACCGCGGAAGCCGGTCCCGTTTTTCCTTGCCGGGGCCTGCACGCTCGTGGTCGGACTCGCCCTTTGGCTGACCCACAGCCGGGGCGCTATTCTGGGCACGCTCCTTGTGGCAACCGTGATCCTGGCAGCCTTTAGCCGGACGTTTCTCACCGTGCACAAGGCGGCCTGCCTGGCGGGCCTGATGCTCCTGTTGGTGTTCGCCGTGGGCATTTCCCGAACGGAGTGGGCGACGAGCGGCCTGGCGAAATTCTGGGACTCCTCGGCAAAACGCAATGACTACTGGATTGCGACCTGGGCCATGATTCGTCATCATCCCTGGCTGGGAGTTGGTCCAGGGAATTTTGGCCGGCTCTACCCGAGCTACATGCTGCCGCGGGCCTTCGAACAGATCAAGGACCCGCACAATTTCGTTCTGGAAATCTGGGCGACCGCGGGCGTGTTCGCTCTCATTGCCTTACTGATCACGCTGGGCAGTTTTTTCCGGCGAACCTGGCCGGTGCTGCGCAGCCTCGGCTCCGTAAGCGGCACCGAGCTGGGCGGGGCTCCCCGCGGCGGCCCGTGGATACGCTGGGAATTCTGTGTAGGCGGCATGGTTGGCCTGGTCCTGGGTTTCGTGCTCCGGGCTCTGGGCCAATCCCCCGATGAGATTTTGCTCGAAGGCGTCTACTCCGCCGGCCGTTCGCTCATCTGGTTCGCGGCCTTTGCGTTGTTCGATCGGATCCCCTGGACTGGAAATTCTCGGCCGCTCGCCCTGGCTGCGGGCGTGGCCGCATTGCTGCTCAACCTGCTGGTCTCCGGCGGCATCGCGATGCCGAGCGTGGCCCAGCCCTTGTGGGTCATGGCTGCCTTGGTCCTCAATTCCCTCGATTCTCCTTCTCCTATGACCGGACGTGCTGGCTGGTTGCCGCGGATGCTTCCTCTTCCTCTGTTAGGTGGAATGGGACTGGCGTATTTCCTGCTCTTGTTCGTTCCGGTGGTCAGCTGTGGCACGGCTCTCTCCGCGGCGCGGCATTATTACCCGGTCTGGCAGATTGAGGTTTTGCCCCGCTGGCGTGGCCTGATAAATGAGGAAACCTGCTCCGTCGCCCGTGTATTCGCTGGCTGCACCGCCGGGCCCTTGCATCCGCTGCCGACGCTCAGCCAATCCATACGGGCACACGCCAAACTCCAGCGAGAAAAAGCCGAGATGAACTTTGCGGCCGACCGGTTCTTGAAGACGAGGATCCTCGAGCCGCTGCACCGCGCCGTCGAGGCGGATCCCGTCAACTCCACCGCCTGGCTCGAGTTGGCGGAGTGGTATGGAGAAGAATTCAAGATCAGCCCCGCACCGGAACTAGCGATCGCCCACGCCCTCCACTGTGCGCAACAGGCCGAGCTTGTCGATCCTGATAACAAGGATCCCCACCTGTTCACGTACAACCTGCATGTCCAGATCGCCCACCGCTTTCCTCAGCGCGAAAAAGAGGAGTACGGGCAAGCGGCAACCGCGATGCGCGCCGCCGTGGAGCGCGATCTCACGAATTCCCGGCTCCGGTACCAGCTCGCAGAAGCACTCTTCAGCGCAGACCTTTCGGTCGATGGACGCCGGCATGCGAAGGCGGCCCTGGAACTGGACGAGCAATCGACCAAACCGGAACGGGAACTTACGGCCACCCAGCGCGAACAAATCCGTACGTGGCTCAATCCCTGAGCCGACGGAAGTGTCCACTCCCAATGCTTCCCCTCGCCTGACGAAACCGGTTCCGAAACCGCTTCTCGGGCCTGCCGGAACCTCATCCGTTTCAGACGTTTAGGTATAATAACGGTTGATAACCACACCGATAGTGACGGAAAATACCAGAAAATTAGCAAGAAATGCTTGACTGGTATATGTACTTATATACACTATACGGTAGAGAAGTGAAAAGGGCTGGAATCGCTTGAATCGTCTTGAATCACCGACTGAGAACGGAGCAGGCAACATGGAAAGCTGGCGGAAAGTCTGGCGGGAAGGACTGGAAAGTCAAATCTCCACGAGCGGGCTTTTGGCGCTGCGGCGGGCATTGCTGAATGATGATGCCCGGCTCCTGCAAGGGGCGACGACCTCGCCGCCGCCCCTTCAGTGCGTGCAGGATTGGCCGGTCGAGGCCGCATGCGGTTTGGGCTACTGTGGCTGGCAGGGAGACGGCTTGGCCACGGTTGGCGAAGTCGAAGAGTTCTTCGCCAATGTTTGTTTTGAAGCAGATCAACGGCTGGGTGAGCCGGCTGCTTGCCGTTGGTTCCTTAACTGGTTTGATGAGACCCCCCGTGAAGAAATGCGCCAGCAACTCCTCCCCGAGATCAATCGATCGCTGGCCCACCGGTTGGCGAAGGATGGCACGATCTCGGCTCAAGATACCGACGATACGGAGGCCGCCTGAGCGGTCTTTTCCCTTTCGCCCTTGGCATTGGCTACGGAGATTGGTCATGGGCTGTCGTCATTGCGGCCGAAAAGCGGCCGGTCGACCACGGGGATTGTGCTGGACCTGTTACCAAACGTTGGCCATCCGCGAGCGCTATTCACCAGTGAGTAAGTTCGGCCGCCGCGGCGTCCTGGACTTTTGCGGGTTGGGCAAGTTGCCTACCCGACCCACGCCGGCGTTGCCCGGTTCGCCGGAAAAAGTCGCGGTGCTCGAGCAGCGCGCCAGCCGCCGGGAATCGCTTTGGCATCCGCATGATGCTGCCTTTGGCCCTGAGAGGTTCAGCCAGCCTCAGCTTTCATCTGCCTGAGCCTGCCGCGGGTTCTTCCGACGCGGCCTACGGAGCCGTTTGCTTATCGGAACCGGCTCCTTCCGGGCCTGATTCGCGCTCCAGCAATGCGGCGATCAGCTCACCCAGCCCTTCACAGAGTTCGCGGACTGCCAATTTGGGATCGGTGCGGAATTGGGCGGACCGCACCAGGCGTTGGGCCAAGGCCAGCTTACCGGCATAGGTTGTGGGTCTGGGAATATCTGCCATATGCGTGGCTCCTCGGAGAGTCTCGGACGCGGTGGGCTTGGAAGCGACGGCCCCATGTCCAGAAGTAACACGAAGCCGGCTTCTTAGCAACTCGCGCGGGGCAGGGCTCATTCTGCCAGCAGAGTTTAGCAATCCCGCAGAGCGACACGAGCGGCGTTGAAACCGCAGGCTCCGTGAACGCCTGCTCCGGGATGGGCCGAAGCCGAGCAGAGATAGAGTCCCGGCACGGGTGTCCGATAACGAAAGAACGGGAACGCAGGCCGGAAGAAGAGCTGCTGGTCGAGCTGGGCACTGCCGCCGCCCAGGTCGCCTCCGACCAGGTTTTCATCCATGCGCTCCAGATCGGCCGGAGAATGAATGGCCCGGGCCAGGATCCGGCTACGGAACCCGGGCGCCAGCCTCTCGACGCGCTGTTCGATCTGATCGGCAAAGGCTTCGCGGTATTTTTGCCAGCCTCCTTCCAGGTAGGAAGGAACGTGGGAGTACGCCCACAGTGTATGGCATCCCGGCGGTGCGCGGCTTGGGTCCAGCATGGACTGTTGGCCGATGACGAGGTAGGGATTGGAAGGGATCTCTCCACTTCGTACCTGACGGGTAAAAGCACGCAGGTCGGCCACGCTATCCCCGGCGTGGACGACGGCCGCCTCGCATGCCTCCGGCGACGACCACGGCACGGGTCCGGCCAAGGCCCAATCCATTTTGAAGGTTCCCCAGCCGTACCGGAAACGCCGCATCGATTGCCGTAGCCAGGAAGGTACATGTGCTGGCTGAAGCATCCGCAGGAAAAGAGCCGGAGCACCGACATCGGCCAGGATTGCGCGCTCGGCCGGGATTTCCTCTCCTCGGTCGGTTCGCACCGCCCTGGCCCGGCGACGGACGATGATTTCGACGACGCGGGCATTGAGCTGAACACGGCCGCCCGCTTCTTCCAGACGTCGGATGAGCGCTTGCGTAATGGCGCGGGCTCCGCCGCACGGCACGATGAAACCGGTGGAGGATGCCAGAAGTGCCAGGACAAGGCCGAGCCCGGCACCGGCCAAGTCGTCTGGGCCCAGGTCCACGTGCAGCGCCAGGCCGGGTATGACACGGCGTGCTGCCTCGGTGCGGAACCGTTGGCGTGAATAACCGGCGGGGCTGCGAACACCGGCCAAGGCAAGTCGCAGAAGCGGAATCGGCCCCAAGCGCCAAGCTGCCCCCAATCCGGGGAGCGGTGCCAGGAGGGCAGCAGCCAGTCGGTCTCCCATAGTTTGTTGCCAGCCGGCCAAGCTCCGCCATGCCGGGCCATCCTCCCCGAACGAAGCCATGCTCAATTCGAGATCTCGCGCGATCGTGGGACAGGTACCGTCTTGTGCGGGATGACTGCTTTCCCGGCGTGCCCGGCACCAGGTCAGCCCCGCGCCTGGCAGATCAAGGCTGCGAAAGGCTGGGCTGTACTCGACAAAGGGAAAGAATGCAGCCCCGACATCGTGCAGATAGCCGGGCAGTGTCATCTCCTCGGAATAGAGCGCTCCGCCGGGACGATGGTTGGCTTCCAGGACCAGGACCTTCCATCCCTGCCGTGCCAGCGTGGCCGCCGCCACGAGGCCATTGGGTCCCGCGCCGATCACGATAGCATCCGGCATGCGTGCCATCTCCGAATTCCCGCGCTGCCTTCAGTCCGGCCCATCCTAGGCCGGGCGAAAGAAGGAGTCAACGCCAGCGTCTCTCGTCTGGATTTCGCTTAGAATAGGCGGGGCCGAGTTCGATGCGCTGTTTGGAGTGCGGTGGCTCGACGCGGTCTTAAATCTCGGACTGCTGCCGCCATCCTCGATGGTAGCGACTCCAGGATGCGAGCCTGAACCGGACGAGAAGGAAGACGTGATGCTATCCCTTCGCTTGCGCGTCAGGCTCGTATGGCCTGTCGATTGTGTGGGTTTAAACAGACCGCGTGAACCGGACTCTGTGTAAGAAAGTGCCATTCTCATGACCGAAATCTACGTCAGCACCGATGTGGAAGCCGACGGCCCCATCCCGGGACCTCATTCAATGCTTGGCTTTGCCTCGGCAGCCTACCTGGCGGATAAGAAACTCGTCGGCGTGTTCGCTGTCAACCTGGAAACACTCCCCGGCGCTAAGCCCGATCCGGGCACGATGCATTGGTGGAGCCAGCATCCCCAGGCGTGGGCGGCGGTACGTTCCGACTTGCAAGAACCGGCCCAGGCGATGCGCCGCTATGTCGCCTGGCTCAAAGGACTTGCCGGCCGACCGGTGTTCGTCGGCTATCCTGCCAGTTACGATTTTCTGTTCGTCTACTGGTATCTCATCCGCTTCACCCAGGAAAGCCCATTCTCGTTCTCGGCGTTAGATATCAAGACGTACGCCATGGCCCTGCTCAAGACGGGATACCGGGAAGCAGTGAAGCGCAACATGCCCAGGCGCTGGTTCGATCCGCTGCCACATAGCCATGTGGCCCTGGATGATGCACTTGAGCAAGGAGCGTTATTTTGCAATATGCTCGCGGAAAACTACGCCAGCCCATCGACCATCGAGGATTAGCAAATTGCTTCAGTTGGCTGCCGTTTCGCCCCGCATCCAGCGCGGCAGGGCACGCGGCAATTCCTCCACGAACTTGCTCCGGGGCCATACTACATCGCAACCGGCTTCCTTGGCGGATCGCAGAGTCGCCGTATCGATATGCGAGCCATAAGCCACCACATAGGGCCGGGGCGTGCAGACTTTGCACAGGCGTTCCAGGAGCGCGCCGATGGACAGCTCTGGATGTGCTAAATCGACGATCACGCACCGGGGACACGGTTCCGCAATCAAGGCGTGCAGCGCTTCCAGAGAGCGGGCCGGCTTGATGCACAAGCCAAGGTCCCGAGCCGTCCCGGTGATGCGGCTGGTGAACATCAGGTCGTCGCACAGCAGCAAGCCGATGGGGGTTGCGGGTTGAGGCGGGGCAGACATCGCATGATTCCTCGCATTCGGTTCAGATGGCTTCCGGGCCGCGTTCGCCGGTGCGGATGCGGATGCAGTCCTCCAGCGGCAAGATAAAGATCTTGCCGTCGCCAATGCGCCCCTCGGGCCCGGTTCGACCGGCCTCCATAATCGCATTCACCGTCGGCTCGACAAAATCTTCGTTGACCGCAATCTGCAACTGGATTTTGCGCAGGAGATTGACGGTCAACTCATGGCCACGGTAGGTTTCCGAATGGCCTTTCTGCCGGCCGAATCCCTGGACATCGACAATGGTCAAGCGGAAGACTTCCACCTTGTTGAGTGCTTCCTTGACGGCTTCGAGTTTCGACGGCTGAATAATGGCAAGGATGAGTTTCATGGTCCGTAAGCAGCACCGGGGCTGAGAATGAAGACTTCCAATCCCGAAGGTTAGGACATACGCTCAGTATATGCCTTGCGGAACGGGCTGTGAACAAAGGCGGCTACTCCTCGCCGCGGCGGAGTCGGTACAGGGCGCAGCGGAATTGATCGTGTTCCTTGCCGAGGAGATAAACCCCGGCGTACTCACAGACGAAATCGTGATCCGGTGCCGTGGCCAGCAGTGCGGCAAACTGCTCACTGGCGTAAACGCAGCCCGGCGGGGTTTTCGGCTCGATGCGTGCGGCTCGGTTCACGTGAGTCCCAAAGAAATTCAGCCGGCCGATGAGCAGGTCCCATTGCGGGTAGACCGGTCCGGCATGCAACCCAATGCGAACTGTCGTGTCCGGCGGCAGCCCAACCTTGGCGAAATCCATATGGGTAATTCGGTCCAAGAGACGCAGGGCGAAGTCGGCTCCATCAACCACGCGGTGGAACACCACGAACAGGCCATCGCCCCAGGTGTTGCACAGTGCCGGATAGCGGCGCGCTTCCTTGATTACCTGACTCACCTCTCCCAAGAACTGCCCGAAAAATGCCGGGGCTTGCCGATCGGTCAACTGGCTATAGTTCTTCACGTCCGCGAAAAGCATGGTCTTGACTTCGCGGGTGACGAAGCCTGGCCGAACCTGTGCGGCTGGTTCCGCCGTCCCCCACCAGGCAGGCACCTGAGGATTGACCTCGGTGCGTAACGCGGCCAAGTCAATAACTTGGCTCCTTCGACCACGCTCCTCCCAGGTTTCCAGAAAATGGCGTGTCCCTACTCGGCGCTCCGGAGAGACGGGGTCCAGGACTGCCAGCGTCAATGCCTCGACTTCCAGCTCGGCCGCGCGAAGAATGGCCAGCCCTTGTGTAAAGTCACTGACGAATTCCAATAGCCCCTCGTCCCCAAGATATCCTTCGTCCGTACCGTAATGGATGTGTGCCCGCTCGGCCACGGCATCGAAGCGCCGCCGATAATCGCGCATGGCCGCCAATCCGAAATCCACGCTCGAAGCATAAAAATCATCCCTGGCGTAGGGGAGGACGAGGTGCAGCTCCTTCTTCCGTTCGAGCATCAGCTCCGCAAACAGGAGGTCCGACCCGCAAGCTCCCGAGCAATAGCCGGCCGTCGGGTTGAGACGATCCAGTTCCTCGCGGATGGCCTGCCGGAGGCGTTCTTCGAGCCGCGGGTCCGGAGGAAAACGGAGCCCGAGATGGCGCTGGGCTCCGGGTTCCGGCCGGTCGATCCGGTGACCGACGAAGGCCACGACCGGTCCGATGGCGAAAAGTTCCAGGATCCCTCCGGCTGCTGGGAGGCGTTCCTGGAGAAGTTGCACCTGATGCCTCATGGTGGCGAGGACGCCGATCTGACCACAAGCACTGTTGACCGCCTGCTCATACCACGTCCTCGACTGGGCGATGTCGCCGAGAAGCAAATGAGCCTCACCCAGGGTCGCAAGAAGCCAGTAATCTTCGACGGCGCCGGGTTGTTGGCGTTCGATCAGCGCTTGTTGTACCGCGGCCCGGGCCAGCTCGTGGACCTTTTCCGTGCGTGCGCCGGCCAACAAAGACATGGTGGCCGCGTTGATGGAGGGATACGAAGCGCCCGTGATGCCGAAGGCTGTCTCATACAGGCGGGCGGATTCGCGGGCCAGGAGGACCCGACCGGGGCCGCGTGCCGCCCGGTACCGATCCTTCTTGAGCCGGCCCGCCAAGCTGAGTACTTGGGCCTGAAACTTGTCCTCCAAGGTTGAATCGTTCAGCAAGGCATAGACGTATTCTTCCGCCTTCGGGATATTTCGGCCGTTCGCCAGCGCGAGGGCCCGTAGACGCAGGAGCTCGGGATCGTCGGGATGAGCCAGAAGTCCTTCGCGGACGATATCAAACGCTACTGCGGGTTGGCCGGCGCTGATCAGCTTCTTACCGAACACACGTGCAAGCCGGGGGTCGCTCTGCCAGTGCTTTCTGAATTCCTCCGCGTGGCTGCGCTGGAGCAGAGCAATGATTTCGACACCGCACTGGTCCAGCTCCCCCAAAAAATGATCCAAATCCATCTCCGCCATGGTAGTTGCCTCTTGCCAGCTTGGCATCCTCGATCTCGCTCACCGGGCTGGAACTGGGTCGACGCCGGTTACTCCGTCTTCTCGATTCGATAACCGAGGGCAACGATTGTCTTCAGGGTTTCGAGTACCGTGTTTCGATCGTATTCCTTTTCGCTTTCGGGGAGCTCATCGTAAGGAACCAAGCCGGGATGCTGGCGTGTCGTGTCGTTGCGAGTCGGTCCCCACACCCACCCTTCGGCCATTCGTCTTTGCGCCCAGACGTCGTGGACATTTTCCGCGATGTGCTCGCTTAGTTCCAGGAGATTTTGAGAGAGGGTAACGCGGGAAGTGTCGATCCGTGTTGGTTTGTGCACACCGAAATCCTCTCTCACTACGACCGCCGCGCAGAATCCTCGGTGCCGCAGAACGTAGCGAACTTCAATTCCTGGCAGACAGCAAGCCTTCCAGATGCACCTGGACCGATTCCGCGAGGGCTTCGAGGTGATAACCGCCTTCCAGGCAGCTTACCAACCGCCCTTGGGCATGCGTCTTGGCCACTTCGAGCACTTGCCGGGTCAGGACCGCAAAGTCCTCCGTCTCCAGTCCAAGGGAGCCGATCGGATCGCGCGTATGGGCATCGAAACCGGCACTCACGAGGACCAGCTCCGGCTTGATCTTGCCGGCAGCCTTTTCCAGGTCGGCGGTGAAGCGGGCGTGGAATTCCTTGCGGGGCGTACCGTAGCGAATGGGCGCATTCAGCGTATAGCCCAAGCCCTTGCCATGTCCGGTCTCGCTGGCCGCCCCGGTTCCTGGATAAAACCCGTGCCCATAGCGGTGAATGCTGAAAAACATCACCTGCGGCTCTTCATAGAAAATGTCCTGCGTGCCGTTGCCGTGATGCACATCCCAATCAACGATGAGCAAGCGCGTCAAGCCGTGGCGCAGGTGCGCATGCTTCGCGGCCAGGGCAATATTATTGAAAAGGCAAAAGCCCATGCTGGTCGTCGGCGTCGCATGGTGGCCCGGCGGCCGAACGAGGCAGAGGGCCGTGTGGTCGGGCCCTTCTAGGACTGCGTCCACCGCGGCTACGCAGGCACCGGCCGCGGCCAAACCGACGTGGTACGACTCCGGACTGAGCACGGTGTCCGCATCGATCTGGCCGCCGCCGTGTTCGGCAATTTGCCTGACCGCCTGGACCTGTTCTGGGGCGTGGACCTGAGTGACCGCCTGCTCGGTCAACGGCCGGTAGGTGCTAGCGGAACATTGCTTGATGAGTCCGGCTTTCTCGAGCAGCGCGGAGATGGAGCGCAGCCGATCCGCGGTTTCAGGGTGGCGGCCCGTCTCATGTTTGAGAAAAAGCGGATCGGTGTAAAGCAGGGTCATGGCGGACGGTCTCCACGGTCAATCTAAACCTGGATGAAACCCCCGTCAAGCGCCGGTCAATGGCCAGCGCAACGGTTCAATCATACAGTGGTAGTAAACAGTTTGCCCTCGATCATCTTACACGATAGATGCCCATGACTCTGGCCGCCAATCCACGTTCCCTTGTCTTCTACATGGCTTATCCGGGCCCCGGCAACCTCGATGGGGCGTCGCGGAGCCTGATCGATTCCCAATACGTTCTGGGCGCGCTGGAAACGGTCCTGGACGATGACGCCTTCGAAATTTTGGAGCTCACCTCGCTCAAATCGAAGAAACTTCGCCGTCAGGTGGCGGAAGCCGTCCGCGGCAATGGCAAACGGATTGCCTTCCATTGTGAGCCGGTGCAATGGGTGAACGAGGAAAATCTCATCGACCCGGCCGACCTGTCCTCTCCGAGCGAAATCCATCGCCGCCGAGCAGTGGATCGGATCCTTCGGTTGTTCGATGAGGCGGCCGGATACGAGGCCGATCAAGTGTTCGTGGCCAGCGGCCGAAATCCGGCTTCCGGCCAACCCTACGACGCGCACAGTGACCGCGTCCAGCAGCAAGCTTTGATCGCCTTGGCGATGTCCTTGCGGACGCTGGCGGCAGAAGCCCGGAGCCGAAAGCTTCGTCTGGCTCTCAGCATGTGCGATGCCGGCTCTTCCGAACCGGGGCTGTATCGTCATGCCCTGATCGGCCCTGCCTCCCGAGCCCTGGCCCTGATGGAATCGCTCGCCACCGAAGGAATTGACAACCTGGGACTGGCGCTCGATCTCGGACGTCTCTGCTTGAACGGTGAGGGACCGGAGGTCGTGGCCGCTCTCACCCCGTACCTGGAATGGGTCCACGTCAGCAATTGTGTACCCAGCCTCGGAGACATCCACCCGCGTTTCCAGGCGCCCGGCAGCCGAATCGGTTCCGAGCAGCTGAGCGACTTCATGCGTGCCCTGGCCGAAGTGGACTATTCCGGTCCGCTCGGGATCGCGGTCCGGCCGAGCGGCAGCGAAGTTTCGGAGCGTGTGGTGCGAGTGGCCCTCAGTCTGCTCAATGAGGCCGCCGATACGATTGCCGTGGCGTATGCCTTGCCGCTCGGTTTTTCTTACCGCAGCCGCGATTTCTTTACAGAAGAGACGTTCGCGGAAATCACCGAGCTGCGCGTACAGCAGCCCAACCTGGCCCGCGAGGAGCTGGCCAAGCGCAGGCGGCGGGAAGTGCTGGCGCCCGATGGCCGTCTTGTCGTCCTTGCCGCCGACCATCCGGCCCGCAGCGTGACCCGCGTCGGCGATCGCCCCACGGCCATGGGGCACCGACTCGATTATTTGGGCCGCATCCTCCGCGTGTTGGTAGCCAGCCGGCTCGACGGTTTGATGGCTACGAGCGATCTGATCGATGAGGTTGTGCTGGCCAATTACCTGCTCAAGAAACGGGGCGGACCCGATTTCCTGGAATCCAAGGTTCTCCTGGGCAGCATGAACCGGACCGGCTTGGCTGGCACGGAACATGAGATGATGGATCGGACTTCCAGCTACATGACCGGCAAGCGGATCAAGGAAATGCACCTGGACGGTGCCAAGCTCTTGTGGCGTTGGGTTCCCAGCGGCGAGAAAAATGACCGCTATGCCCTGGAAACTCTGGAGCGCGTGGCCAAGGCGGTCGAAGAGCTGGCCGAGCTGAATCTGCCGGCCTTTGTGGAACCGATACCGGTCAAGAAAACGGAGACCGGCTACAAAACGGACCTGACCACCGACAACATCATCCGGGCCGTCGGCATCGCCAGTGCCTTGGGCTACTACACCGGGCATGTTTGGCTGAAGATTCCTTACTGTGATGATTTTGCCCGGGTCGCTAAAGCAAGTTCATTTCCCATCCTTCTGTTGGGTGGAGAGTCCACCGGTAAACCGAGCGGCACCATCGAAGATTTTGTCCGCGGCATGGGTGCCGGGCCGAATATCCGCGGCGCGCTTGTTGGCCGCAATGTTCTTTTCTGTGGCGACGACGATCCAGCCGCGGTCGCAGAGGCCATCTACCGGGTGGTGCACGAGCGGTCCAGCGCCATCGAAGCGATGCAACATGGACGCAAGATCCGCGGCACGCTGATGGAAGTCTTCGGTTAGGGTGGCTGCTCTGGCCGACTCTCGAACACTTTGCGCCGGCCTGGCTGGATATACATTGCGTGAACAACCCGGAGGATGGGCATGCTCATCCAGATTGGCAAATGCGGGAATAGTCTGGCGGTGCGCATTCCGGTCCTCAGCCATCATCCCGACGAAGGTGTCGACCTCCGGCACGCCATTTGCTCTCCATGTTCGGAGAAGTTTGCATCAGAATACCGAGGCCCGGACCGACGAGAGCCAGGACGAATCCGCCCGGTCCTCCGCGGCAGCAAGTGGATCGAAAATCAAAAGTGTCTCGCCCAAATGGGAGTACTCCCATGCGTGCTGTTTACTTGCTCATGCTGCTGATCGTTCTCGCAGCAGTCGGAATCTTTGCGCTGCAGAATAATGAGGCCGTGACACTCCGTTATCTCGACCGGAGTATCACCAGTTCCCTCCCGGTGCTCATCGCAGCCGTTTACTTGCTGGGCATGTTGAGTGGCTGGACGGTGGTGGGGTTTTTGAAGCGTTCACTTCAACGGGTGACGGAGCAGCGCTAGCCGCTGCCCACCAGCCTGACGTACCAGCGAAGGGCCTTCGCTGGTACGTCAGGCTGGTGAAAGCGACGGATGCTGCGAAGAGAGACTCCACGGTCGGCTCAATAGCTCGCCACTTTGCCGCTGATGCGGTGATCCTCCGCACCCCAGTAATGGCCGGTCTTCGGATCGACGCGAATCGAGTGAGCGTCTCCTTGCCGTGTCCCGTGAATGGTGTGGCCCATTTGCCGCAGGCGTTCCACCGCCGAGGCGTATTCCCGGGTCCCCTCGAAGCGTGCCACATCGGGAAACCATTGATGGTGCAGCCGGGGAGCATCGACGGCAGCGCGGACGTCCATGTCATAATCCAGTACATTCACCAGCACGCACAGGACCGTATTGATAATCGTCCGGCTGCCTGGACTGCCGGTGACCAGGACTACCTTCCCGTTGCGGGCCACAATCGTGGGCGTCTGGGAGCTGAGCATCCGTTTTCCCGGCGCGATCTGGTTCGCTTCGGTGCCAATCCCGCCCTCGCGATCCGTGACGCCGGGCTGCCAATTGAAATCCATCATCTCATCATTGAGCAGGAAACCAGCTCCGCGCACCACCACCCGCGAGCCGTAGCTGCGTTCCAGGGTGTACGTGTTGGCCACGGCCATGCCGTCTTTGTCAATCACGGAGAAGTGTGTCGTGCTGTCCCCTTCCCGCGCCAGTGCGATGTCTCGAGCCAGATCCGCGCTGGGGGTGGCTTTGTGCAGGTCAATCCCCCGGGCAAGAGTGCGCGCGTACTCCTTGCTGGTCAAGTGTGCGGGGATTTTGACGAAGTCCGCGTCGCCGAGATAGCGAGCCCGGTCACAATAGGCCCGGCGCATGACCTCGATCATCAGATGCAGGGTCTCCGGCGAAAATCGGCCATGCTTGCGCAGCTCGAACTGTTCCAGGATATTGAGCATTTCGACCAGGCAGATTCCGCCGGAGCTGGGCGGCGGCGGGCCGTAAACATCGTAGCCACGATACGTGCCGTGGATCGGCGCTCGCTCCTTGGCTTGGTAGGCGGTCAGGTCGGCCTTGGTGATCAGGCCGCCGCCGGCCTTCATCTCGGCGGCGATTTTGTCGGCGATCGCACCCTGGTAAAAGGCATCGGGGCCGTGCGCGGCGATCAACCGCAGCGTTCCTGCCAGGTCCTTCTGAATCAACAAGTCTCCGTCTTCCCACTCTTTTTCGCCACCACGTTTGCCATAGACCCGGCGAAGCTCCGGGAAATCCACGGCGCTGCACACGATCGCGTTCAGCGAATTGGCCAGCGACTCGCCAAGAATGAAGCCATTTTCGGCCAGATGAATGGCCGGCGCGAGCACATCCTTCCAGGGCAGCTTGCCGAAGCGGTGATGGGCCAGTGCCAGGCCCCGAACGGTCCCCGGCACACCCACGACCTTATGGCCGTACCAGCTGTCGTTCTTGGAAAACAGCGTTTTGGTAGCGGCTGCGGGTGCAGTCTCACGATAGTCGAAGACCACCGGCTCGGCCTTGCCGCCGGGGTAAACCACCATGAATCCCCCGCCGCCGATGTTGCCGGCCTGCGGATAGGTGACGGCCAGGGCAAATGCCGTGGCCACGGCAGCATCGACCGCGTTGCCGCCCTTCTTGAGGATCTCCAATCCTACTTCCGAGCCGGGAGCGGAGACCGACACAACCATGCCGTGCTCAGCCTCTACGCCCTTGTAGGCGGAGTCGGCACGGATGGTTTGCCGAGGTGGAAGAGCGATCAAGGCCAAGGCACACGCGGTGAGCAAGGCCAAGCCGGCGAACGAAGCGCGCGAGCGGCAGCAGACGAATGGGGACATACGGTTTCCTTGCGTAAATCCAAAGAACCAAGGGGTGGCGAACAGGCTCCTAGATTACCGATCTTGGCAAGAATTCGCTAGAGGGCATGGGTACTTTGTGAGTGTCATGCCAGATTGGCTCGACCCAGTCCTTTTCCCGGCCGCGGGTTTTCCATTCATTCCCACGATTTTGGGAAAAAAGCGCCACTTCTTGGGCGCTCGGCTTCCCCAAAAGGCATCTACTTGTGTACGCCCGTGCCCAGTCGCTGGTTGAGACAGCCGTCGCCGGGAGCGGCACTGGCACTCACCGAAGATCCCATGCTCTGAGAAAGGACTGGTGCCCAGGTTACGTTACAAGAGAAGCAACGCCCCAAGGCATGGCCGTCGAACTGCTGTACTCCACCTTGAACCCTTGGAGGTGCGCATGGTCCCAATGGGCCAGAGCGTCCTGCCGGCTGCTGTGGCATCGGGCCTCCCTGCGGGTCTGCCTCTGGCCACAACAGACTTAGCCTGGATTTCCCAGATGACTCGCTTGTTGCGGCATGGCGTTTGCGCCTTTTCCCTGGAAAACCCAGGGTTGCCGACGACTTCCTGTGCAACGCGATGCTGGAGCGGATGATCGCTCCCTGGTTGAAGCGGCCGGTGGGTCGGCCGTCGCGCAAGCCGAAGGTCTTCTATTACAACTTGCGTTACCGGGCCGGGTCGTGGGAGTGTGCTCGATCAGGGCGAACGTGGTGACGCACGCCAAGTACGTCACCTTCCAGTGGGCGGAGGTGGCGGTGCCCCGCCAGTTATTCGGGGCGATTCTGGAGCGGATCCGTCGGCTGCGGCTGGCGTGTGCCTCGAGGTGAGGCTCGCCGCGCAGGACAAAGCCGTCCGAACGTCGCCCCGTGCGTTTGTGGTGCGGGCGGGCGGATTTCGGGCGAGAAGCCAGGGAGAAGAGTCTTCTGCGAGGGGCTCAGGCCACGATGGGACGACTATCGGCAGCGCTTACTTGGAGAAAGTCGTTGCAGTCGTTCCTACGGGTGGGTAAGCTCACCCTTTGAAGTCGCCGACGAGGATCCGGAAGGCGTTCATCTGGGAAAGATCGGTTGAAGCGGCTCCGGCAGGGAAAACGGGAGATGCTGGAACGGTGATCAAGCTTCCCGGGTCGGTTGCTGTGCTGATCAATAACAGGAATACGATCTGGGAAAAAGACATCGCCCTTCCCACCAAGACCGGTTCCGCCTTGCTTCCTGGGAAGCTGAGGCTCCGAGCGGGTGTTGCGGAAATTGCGTTCCACGCCGGCGGGGAAGTCTTGCTGGAAGGACCTGCCGACTTCGATATCAGCGCAGCGGATCAAGGATATCTCCACCGAGGCAAACTGACGGCGAAGGTCCCGGGGGGCGATTCTGCCTTGCGCGTCAGCATGCCCGGCGTGGTCGTGACGGACCGGAGCGGCGAATGCGGGCTGCTGAGGGACGAGCTGGGTCTGACCGAGGTCCATGTCTTCGAAAGCCGGGTTGAGGCCGACACGATCGACAGGCAAGGAAAGCCCTTGCTGGCAACGCCGCTGGCCGAGAACGCGGCGGCCCGGATCGATGATGCGAAGCAAGCGCTAATGCCTGTGCCCCTCAATGAACAAGCCTTTGCGCCCCTTCGGCCGGAGGCGCAGGTCAGGGACGCGGCGGTACGCGCGGGCCGGTTTGTCGATCGAAACTTCGGCACCGTTCCCCGCCTGGTGGTCAAGAACAGCATCGCCGACTACACCTGGCTCGTTCAACAGGCGCTGGCCGGCGACAAAAAGCTCACCCTGCGTATCTTCGCCCCTAATTTCAAGAGGGGCAACAGCGATGTGGAAGATGGCTCTCGAAAAGGCGAGGCCGAGATGCGGCCGCAATTGCTCATCATGAGTTTTCGAACCGTGGGGATCGGCAAGCCCGCAGGCATGGTTCGTGTTCTCAGCACTCTTGAAGAGGTCGAAACATGACGCACTCTCCCTCCGTCTCTCAAGGTCAACGTTCCGGCTTCACCCTCATCGAGCTGTTGGTAGTGATCGCCATCATCGCGGTGCTGATTGGCCTGCTCTTGCCCGCCATCCAAAAGGTCCGCGAGGCCGCCAACCGCATGAGCTGCTCCAACAACCTCGAGCAAATCGGTCTGGCCATGCACAGCTATCATGATGTCTACGGGGCCTTGCCGCCCGACCGTATCGCGATGGGCTGGCCCACCTGGGCCGTCTTGATCCTTCCATACATCGAACAAGACAGTGTGTATAAGCTCTGGAACCTACAGAAACGCTACTACGAGCAGAATGGTCCAGTCGGCTCGGCGAGCGATCCCTGTCCGTACAACATCAAGACGTACTTTTGCCCGTCGCGCCGCAGTGTGCCGACCCAGCCGAGCGCGGACATGCCCAAGGCGGCCGATGTTGCTCCGGGCGGCTCGCCGCGGGGCGGGGGCATGTCGGATTACGCAGACTGCGGCGGCACCAGCGGCTCCAACGGAGCCCTGGTCGAGGCCTGGGCATGGGTGTCCGACCCGCCGGGCCGGAACCTTGATTCGCTCAATCCGCTTCCCCCGCTCGGCACCCTGTGCACGAGCTTTCGCAGCAAAACGAACTTCGGCTCGATCGCGGATGGCTTGAGCAACACCTTGTTGGTCGGGGAGAAGTTCATTACCCCTGCTGACCTGCCCGGCACAGGGACGGATGGCAGCGTGTTCTCCAGCGGCAACGGTCAGGAGAATACGTTCCGCCGTTTTGTGGGCAACAACGGGGCCAATCCGCCGGTGCTGCGTCCGCTGGTCCCCACCATCGAAGATCCCGGCCGAGATGCCAACGGCAGCCTGTGGGCCGATAAAGCCTTCGGCAGCTGGCATCCTGGCGTTTGCCTGTTTGTGTTTTGCGATGGCAGCGTCAAGGCGCTGCCGGTTACGATCAACATCAACACCCTCCAACTGCTCGGCGTGCGCAACG
>DATGIQ010000102.1:0-2184 GCA_035295665.1 Gemmataceae bacterium
TCTGGATCGGCAACCAGTGGGAAGCGTTTCAAAAGGTGCGCATCGAACGAGAAAGGGATCGCCTCTATCCGCATCGCCAACGGGTTGCTGGTGAGGCCTTCTTCGCCCACGCCGCCTAGCGGAAGGGCGGTTACGCCCAAATCGTTCGCCTGAAGCAAGAGCTCCAGCGCGGGCGGAGAGCCGATGAACGGCAAGATCTGTTCTCTGAAGACGGACCTGGACCGAACGTCCTCCGGCGACGCGGCGCGGAAGTTAGCCGCAGCGCGAGATCCGCAGGTTCATCATGCCCGCCCATGTCATCCCGCCGCCTTCTCGTCTCGTAAGCAGCGGCCCATTTGCCGCACCGCTTGCCGGAGTCGATGTTCGTTTTCCACGAGTGCCAGCCGCAGGTATCCTTCGCCGGCGTCGCCGAACCCGCGGCCGGGACTGACGGCGACCTCCGCCTCCTCGAGCAGTTTCATGGCGAAGTCGATGGATCCCATCCGCTGCCGCCATTCCAAGGGATACCGCGCCCAGACAAACATGCTCGCCCGCGGCTTCTCGACTTCCCAGCCGATTCGCTGCAACCCTTCCACCAACACATCGCGCCGCGCCTGGTACTCCGCCGCCTGGCGGTCGACCAGGTCCTCGCAATGGCGCAGGGCCATGATGGCGGCAATCTGGATGGGCTGGAAAATGCCGTAATCGTAATAGCCCTTGATCGTCGCCAGTGCCCGGACCATCTCCGCGTTGCCGGCACAGAAACCAATCCGCCAGCCGGCCATGTTGTAGCCTTTGCTCATGGTTGATGTTTCGACGCCGACTTCCTTGGCCCCCGGAACACTCAGGAAACTGGGCGCCCGGTAGCCGTCGAAACAGACGTCGCCGTAGGCGAAATCGTGGATGACCATGAAGCCAAAGCGCCGGGCCAAATCCACCACGTCCACGAAGAAATCGCGCTCGATCACCGTCGTGGTCGGGTTGTGCGGGAAATTCAGAATGAGCACCTTGGGACGCGGGTACAGGTGCTCGGCCACCGTGGCCACGTTGGACAGGAAGCGATCGGGCTGGGTGCAATCGAGGCTGATCACGTTGGCAGACGCCAGGGCCACCGCATACACGTGGATCGGAAACGACGGAGCCGGCACAATCGCGGTATCGCCCGGACCGAGCAGCGCCAGGCACATGTGGCTGAAAACCTCCTTGGAGCCCAAGCCGGCCAGGACTTCGGTGTCGCAGTCCAGGTGCACTTCATGGCGACGGGCGTACCGAAGGGCCACTTCACGGCGCAAGTTGTACAGGCCGTTGCTCACCGAGTAGCGGTGGTTGCGTTCATCGCGGGCTGCTTCGCAGAGTTTGTCGATCACCAGGGGCTCCGGCACATCGCTCGGGTTGCCCATCCCCAGGTCGATGATATCGATCCCGGCACGCCGTTTGCGGTATTTCAGATCGTTGATCTTGCCAAATAGATACGGCGGCAGACGCTTCACGCGGTCCGCCACGTCGATGCGGAACGGAGCCGGATTGGTGTTCGGTTCGCTTTGCATGGTGTAGCCGGTCCTCGGTGCTCAACTCGGGCGATTCTCCCTCCATAGTGTAGCAGGGCCAACGCTCTGCTTCAGCACCGCCTGGGAAGGAAGTGGAGTGAAACCGCCAAATTGGCACATTCATCAACCGCAGCCCTGCCAAGCGTGCAGCCCTCCTTTTTGCTTGGATCCTTTTCCAGATCCCGCGCATCCAATTATGAGAAATCAAAGGCTCAGCCGGTAACCCCAAGTTGGGGAACCGTCTGCATTTCTGCTCTTGTGCAAGCCAGAACGTGGGATTCGGGGTTTCGCAGGCAAGCAATCGGCATCCGCCTTGGCTTCGTGGCGGTGCGCCCAACCGCGGTGAATCCCCGCGGTTGGGCGCACCGCCACGAAACCGATTGGGCACGAGACTTGCTCATCTAGAGAGGCGGCAAGCCCGGAGGAAACTGGGAGGGATCGATGGATATCAATCGTTTCACAGAAAAAGCTCAAGACGCCCTGGCAGGCGCGCAGCGCTTGGCTACTCGTCTCAGCCAACCGCAGGTGGATGTGGAGCATCTGTTGCTGGCTCTGCTAGACCAGGAACAGGGCCTTGCTCCGGCGATCCTCAGCAAAGCCGATAGCTCGGTGGATGCCCTCAAGGTACGCGTGCATCGTGAGCTGGAGCGGCAGCCGC
>DATGIQ010000103.1:0-3527 GCA_035295665.1 Gemmataceae bacterium
CTCGCCATGGCAATACTTGGCCTGGCGAACGGTTGTGATACGCGCCCCAAAATTGTCATGCCAACGAAGCTCGCACCGCCTCCTCCGAAATTGGCAGGGGCGGGCGGCGGGCCGCCGCCACCGGTTGCTGCTCCAAGTGGCCCGGAGCGAGAATTGCTGCCGTACCCCATGCACATGGAAGGGGAGTCGCCCCTGGAAAACAAGAAATAGGACCGAGCGAAGGGGACGCCAATGGCGGGACGAATTCTGGGCGCGTCAGTCTGGATCGGGCTGGTGGTCGCTCTTTCGAGTGGCTGTGACAACCGGCCGAAATATGTGCTGCCGTCGTCACCCGTCCCGCCGCCCCGGCCGCCGGTAGCAGCAGGCGGAGGCGCTGCTCCGGCCGCACCTGGCGCGGTTGCCGAGAGAGAATTGCTACCCTATCCCAAAGAGCTTCCTGCGGATTCGCCGGAAGACAGGAAATAGGGTAGGTCGTACGTCCGCGGAAATAGCGAACAAGACCCTGGGGCTTCCTCTCCTCTTCTCACTTTTCTTCAACTTGGGGGAACTATGGTTCCATTCAAACCTCGATCCAGTTTTACGTTGATCGAATTGCTCGTAGTGATTGCGATCATCGCAGTGCTCATTGGCCTGCTCCTGCCGGCCATCCAGAAGGTGCGTGAAGCCGCCAATCGCATGGCATGCAGCAATAATCTTAAGCAAATCGGCCTGGCGGCCCACAACTACGATTCTACGTTTGGCTCCCTGCCGCCGGGTTACCTGGGGTATAAGCCAATCATCCTGGGCGATGACACTCCCGCCGGCAACAATTTTCAAAATGTGGGCGTGCTGACCTATCTGCTGCCGTACCTGGAGCTGAACAACATTTACAGTGTCCTCAAGGTAAACCTCGATCGGAACGTCTACACGTTGCCGGCCAGCGAACCGTGGTACGATGGCAGCAACAGAACGTATGTGGCGAATGATTGGCAGATGGCCCAGGCCCAGATCAAGGTGTTCACGTGTCCTTCAGATAATATCTCGCAAGATCCTGCCCCGGGGGCACAGAATGGCATTGGCTTGACGATGATCTGCGGGGCCGTCAAGAGCGATCCAAACAATCGCGCCTACATTATCGTCTGGTACGAACCTCAGGATCCGTTCTCGGGCCTCTTCCTCCCGAAAGGGCACAGCAATTATGCCGGTGTGGCGGGGGCGCTGGGAGCCGCGAAGGAAGTCACCAACGCCGATGCGGCCAGCTGTTCGGGCGACTTCCCCTCAACGGGAGGCGTAAATCTCCAGCGCTACGAGGGCATTTTTACCAACCGCTCCGCCAACAAGGTTGGTGCCATTCCGGATGGCACGAGCAATACGCTTATGTTCGGCGAAACGCTGGGCGGGTTCGATGCCAGTACCCTTTCGATCCGGACCCTCATCATGTCCTGGTTCGGGGTCGGCGCCCTGCCGACGAAATTCGGTCTGGGTGTGCCGAATCAACCCTTTGGCAATAGTCTGCCCGGCGCCGGCTGGCCCACCTTTAGTAGCCGCCATCTGGGTGGCGTGCAGTTCTGCTTTGCCGACGGGTCGGTCCGCTTGCTGAAATTTGGACGAACGACCATCCGAACGCCAAATTGCTCTCCCGATTGGTATACCCTGCAGGCATTGGCAGGAATGAAAGACGGACAGGTCGCCAGCGGCGATGATCTCCAGTAGATCGGGCCAGAAACCCCGACGCACCTTTTCCGAGCCAGCGGCTCCGGAACACGAGCCTGCAGCGCACGCGAAGGAAGGGTTCACGCTGTCCCTTCGCATGCGCTTCAGGCTCGTGTTCTCTGGTTGTTAGCGCGAGAGACGTCTGCCTCTTGAGTGAGTCGACTCATCTGGCCGACGTCTTCCACTCCATTCTCCTGTCCGCGACCGCGTGGACCGGGGCTCTCCAACTCTCATTGCTTTTGCATCGGGTGTGCCCAATAATAATGGGGCTAATCGCCTGGATTGCGAACTGGGTTCGCCGCTGCGGCCTCACGTTCTCGGGAGAGGAACCCATGGTGCCCTCAAAACGCCGATCGGCCTTCACGTTGATCGAGCTGCTGGTCGTGATCGCGATCATCGCAGTGCTCATCGGTCTGCTTCTACCTGCGGTTCAGAAGGTGCGCGAAGCGGCCAATCGGATGAGCTGCTCGAATAACCTGAAGCAGATTGGGTTGGCAGCCCTCAATTACGAGACGGTGTATGCCCGCTTGCCGCCCGGCTACTTGGGGCCAAAGCCGAATATTCACTCCACCGGCGCCCTGGGCACGGGGAATATGGACAAGGTCCTCGATGCCAGCCACGTCGGCGTCCTTCGCTACCTGCTTCCGTACCTGGAACAATCGGCCATCGATTCGCAGCTGAAAGCAGTAAGCGATATCAACGTTCTTTTTCCAAGCGGGGGGCCGGATCCGGAGTGGATGCGACTCAATCCGGACTGGACGCTGGCCCATGCGGATATCAAAATCTTTCACTGTCCCTCGTCCAATGATGCGATGCCGAATACGGGAATGGGGACGCTTATCCACACCTGGCAGCCTCCCGGAATCGACGGCCCAGGCACCGGGAATACTGCTGGCGGCGCAGTGTTGTTCTACTACACACTTAGCGAGCCGGACGCCTTGACGCTGGGCCGAACCAATTACCTGGGCGTGGCCGGGATTGTCGGCCGAAATGCGACGCCGGCCCACCCATATTTCAAGAATCCGCCGCCGGACAATTCGCCGGTCAACTGTCAAAAGTATGAAGGGATCTTCGGCAACCGAACGCCGATCAAGATCACCGACATTACCGACGGAACCAGCAACACGCTCATGTTCGGCGAATGTCTTGGCGGTCAGAGTGTCGGAGGCTTTGACTTCCAGCTCGCCTGGATGGGTTGTGGTGCCCTGGGCACGCGCCTGGGGCTGGGCCGAGGAGGCGTCCCGTATCTGAACGGCGGCTCCAACTGGGTGCGCTTCAGCAGTTTCCATCCCGGGGGCGTGCAGTTCTGCCTGGCCGACGGCTCGGTTCGACTCCTCGCCTTTGGTAGCACGGCCATTATTATGGATACCGATCCTCTCAATTTCCATGCGATCGTACCCCCGGCGGACTGGTTTGTTTTGCAGGCCATGTCCGGGAGGGCCGATGGCGTGGCGTCGGATACAAGCTCCATCTCACCGTGAGCGGGTTTGCGGGCAGAAAGGCCGCTCCCGCATGGGGCTTGGACGCTTAGTCAGCGAAGGAAAGATGTATGCGAGTGATTTTGCGGCTGGTCGTAACGATCTTGCCGATCGCTCTGTTGATCGGTTGCGACAACGGCAAACCCAAGCCGGCCGAGCTTCCGAAGCGGTTGATGGATCCGCCGAAGACACGCCCAATCCCGGGGGGCGGCAGCAGCAAGGCTCCTCCGCAGACGGGCCAGGCTCCCTCCCGATCCAGGCTTGCCGACTGCGCGTGATCCCGTTGGGGCCATCACATGGTTCCTGGCCGCCTCTGCTGTAGCCGTGCGGCGAAAGCCTGAAGTTCGGGACTCGCCA
>DATGIQ010000104.1:0-2964 GCA_035295665.1 Gemmataceae bacterium
CCAAATAGCCGCCCCCCTCACTCTGGGAGACATTGCCGGCTTCGAGTTCGATCTCGGAGAACGGGGTCAAGTCGCGCACCGAGCCATCGGCATAACAACCGGTGACGATGATCTGTTGGCCATCGCGCGGGCCATTTAGAGTAATTGCCTCCGGCTGGACCCGCAGCGAGACAGGCTGGCCAACCAGCTCTGCCTTGACGGCCGGGTCGGTCGGCAAGGCTGCCTGGAGCGCGGAGGTGCAGGATAAAAGACTCAAACATGCCAAGAAGAGGAATGAGTATTTGGCACGAAACATGGTTGGGAGCTCCCTGGCGGATGGTTCAAACGGCGCTTCTCAAACGCCTTCGAAGGCGGGAAAACCCGTGTGGGCAGCGCTGGATAGTGTAGCGGACCGCTGGCCAAATTGCGATGGCAGCTCAAGACTTTTGGCCAGGACGGCCCGCCCGCAAACGCGCCAGCCATTTCTTGAGATCCTTCGGCAGACTTGACCGCCAGCTCAGCCGTTTACCTGTGGTCGGATGCCGAAAGCCGAGTCTGGCCGCGTGCAGGGCTAGCCGCGGCGCTCCGCTGTGATCAGGCACGGGTTTGCCGTGGAGCGGGCGGTCGTATACCCGCTCACCGCAAATCGGGGTGCCACTCTCCCCCAAGTGAATCCGGACCTGGTGCGTGCGGCCCGTCTCCAACTGGCACTCAACCAGGGTATACTCTCCGAGCTCCTCCACGATGGCGACATGGGTGATGGCATGCTTTGCGTGGCCTCGATCGTTTGCCGATCCACGCCGCCCGTCCCCGCGGTCCCGAACCAGGTCGGACTCGATACGTCCGGGCCTGGCTTTGCCGCGGACCACGGCCAAATAGCGGCGCTCAATGGTGTGCGCTCGGAACTGCAGGCCGAGGTTGCGCTCCGCTTCTTTCGTCCGGGCGAAGACCACAAGGCCACTGGTCTCCTTGTCGAGCCGGTGCACAGCATACACAGGGGTCCGCCTTCCAGGCTGCTTCCGTGCCAAGAGGGCGGGCAAAAGATCTGCCAGCGTTGGCGGCAGATAGTGTTGGGCGCGGTTGCCAAATTCTGCCGCCTCTTCGGCGTGGCGCATCGTGGTGAGGCCGGCCGGTTTCTCTACCACGAGCACATGAGCGTCCAAGTAGCGAATGGAAAGCTCAGCGCCGCTCGGCAGCCGTGCGGCCGGAACCGGGCTAGATTGGCCGCCGATTTTCTGCCTCGAATCGACTCGCGGAGAACGCGCGCGTCGGTGCCGTTTCCTGCTGCTCACAGCTCTGGCTCCACGCTGGCGGCCGAAAGGTGTCCGTCGGCCAATATATCAAAAGTCGATCCCGCGCTCCTTGAGCACGGCCGCCAGCTCGCCAGGATAATCGGTCGTAATGCCATCCACGCCCCAATCCAGCAACTGGAGCCAATCCGCAGACTCGTTAACCGTCCAAGGGATCACTGGGATTCCTTCGGCATGCAGCTGCCGAATTTGGATCAAGTCGAGGAAGCGATAGTCGGGGCAATAGATTCTGGCTTCGGCCTGCCGAACTAGCTCAGAGGGATTCACGGGCGCCGTCTCAGCGATCAACACGGCGGTCACCAAGCCCGGCTCCAGTTGGTGCACGGCGCGCACGGATCGGTGGTCAAAGCTGCGCACTCGAGTTCGCCGCACGAAACCCGCGTCACGGACCACGCGCACTGCTTGTGCCTCCAGAAGAGCCGGCGCATCCCCCTGAAAATCATTGCCAATGCGGTCGGCATGAAACGGCATTCGCTTCAGTTCGAGATCGAACCAAAGGCGATTTGCCTTTTGCCGCTGCCGATCGGTTTTGCCGGCCTGCGCACCGAGTTGCCCTGCGTAAGCCTGGGCGAAGGCGAAAAGCTCGGCCAGTGTCGGAACACCGTAAGGATCGATGTCTGCACGCTCTGCAAACAGCTGTGCCAGGGGCGTGGGCGTTGCCACTTGGCGAGGGAAGCGTCCGGGATCTGGATTCCGATCAGCCCGGTAATCGCGCAACTCGGCCAGCGAGAGCGAGCGGACCGCAGGCTGATGGGCGGGGTCTGGCGCCGTGCCTCCTAACCGTAGGCGGCACAAGCCCGAATGAATGCGTGCATCGTGGATGAGGACGGGCACGCCATCGTTCGTCAAATGGACGTCGGTTTCGATACTGCTGACGCCCAGATCGAAAGCGACTTCAAATGCCGGCAACGTGTTTTCCGGCCTTAGGCCGCGCGCCCCGCGGTGCCCTTGGAGTTCGAAGCTTGTCATCGCTTTCATCGTAAGCGGCCTTGCCGTCGATGTCTGGGTCAATTGTCCCCGTTGGCCTCCCCCCCGGTCCCGCTGCGCCCCCGTGGCGGCGCCAGCTTGCGGTCCGCGCGGCGCTCCCTACAATGGACGGCGTTTTGGCCATTGCCGCCCCCCCAAGCATCTTGGCGTTCTTCTCCAACCAGAAGGGATGATCTCATGGATCGAAGGAATTTCTTGACAGGTTCCGCAGCGGTTGCCTGCGCAGCCCTTGGTCCGAAGTCGGCCATGGGTGCGGGCGCCAGGAAACGCCTGAAAATTGTCGAGATCCGGATCTATCAGATTGCAATTGGCGGCCGCAATCCCGTCTTGGTGCAGATCTTCACGGACGCGGGGATCCGCGGCGTGGGGGAGGCGGCCGTGGCCTACGGCACGGGCGCTCCGGCGGCCGCGGCGATGGTGAAGGAGTTGGCCGAGAGTTTTGTCCTCGGAAAGGATCCCTTCAACATCGAAGCCCTTTGGAGCGAGATGTACGACCACACGTTCTGGGCCAAGGGGGGCGGCTCGATCATCTTTGCCGGGATCAGCGCCATCGAACAGGCGCTCTGGGACATCAAGGGCAAAGCGTTGGATGTGCCGGTCTATGAGATGCTGGGCGGCAAGGTGCGGGACCGGGTCCGTGTCTATGCCAATGGCTGGTCGTACCGATCGACCAAGCCGAGCGAGTTTG
>DATGIQ010000105.1:0-2627 GCA_035295665.1 Gemmataceae bacterium
GTTCCACTGCTCCTTCGCCAGCTGGTAATTGCGGTGCATCTCCTGCAGACTGTCCAGGCTCTGGCAGAAGTGCCACGGTTCCACCACCAACGTCCGCGTCGCATACCCGATCGGGCCACAGCCCTGACCCATCAGGATAACTACCAAGATTCCGAGCGCTACCCGCTTTTGCATGGCTCGATCCTTGGATAGCAAGAGCCTCAACTGCTTGCCGGGAAATACGGATCGACACCGCCCGGCTGTTAAACATTGATCGGTTTAACGAGGCAGACGGAATTAACGATTAAGGGGTCTGATCTACTTGGCGCAACGCAGACTGGAAGCTGGGTAAATCTGCGAAACGAAACAAGCTGGCCATTCTCCGCAACTTTATCCTGATCATGGCGCGGAATTCGGCAGCACACGAGCCGGACGCGCCAGCGAAGGACCGTGCCGATGTTCGCTGGCGCGTCCGGCTCGGGCCGCGATTTCACGCACGCTGAGCTAGCAGGGATTGCTTCGAGGGCTGGGCGGGACTCGGACAGCGGCTTACGGGTTTGCCCGGATTTGCTTGACGACAGCGGACACATCCTGTCCCTGCGCATTCAGGGATAGGCTCTTGAGGTGTTTCATGGCAACGCCGGTCGCCTGGCCGTCATTCTTGGCGTTGCGGAGCTCAGCATGGATGGGGGCCAGAGCCTTGGCGATGGCTGGTGCATCCAGCGTTTGCGGGAGGAGCGACTTGAGAAAGGAAACTTCCCGCTCCAGCACAGCGACCTGAGGGTCTTGGGCCCGGTTGTGCGATTTGAGCTGCGTGAGCGTTTCCAGGTTGCTCTCCACCATCTTGCGGAGCATCTTCTCCACGTCAGCTTCGGGCAGTTCCTTGCCGCTACGCGCTTCTGCGGTGGCGATATCGCCTAGCAGCACCGAGAGCAGGTTCTTTTCCTCGCGGTTGCCACTCCGCTTGGCCTGCTCAAACTTCTCCCTCACATGGTCTTTCAAACTCATCGCACCCTCCCCGATCGGATCCCGGATGCTCTTGTGAAGTCTTATGCCGGCCTGCACGGCGGTCAAGGCTGCGATCGATTCTCCGGAATTGCGCGGCAATCCTTGACCAGGGGGCGCAGCGGGAGAATAATAGTACCAATGGAAATTTCCTTCGTTCTCGAGCTCGTTTCTTGAGAACCGCTCCCCCCCCTGCGAAATTCCCATTGTTATCCTCCCAGTTTTTCGCTTCACGAACTCACGCCCGCGGATCGAACGAACTTGCTCCCAAGGAGAGAAACCTCGATGCACGGTTCGCGCAGACCTCGGCTGCGTTCAGCCAAGAACAGATCCACACCAATCGTTTATCGCCCTTCTCTGGAGGAAATCGAACCACGCTTGTTGCCCGGCGAGACCATCGGTTTATGGCTCTTGGGTGTCTGCAGTACTCTTGGCGAACCTCCGCTCCCGATTGTGCACCCCAAGGCGCAAGCACCCATTTCTGCCACGATTCAGACCTCGACAGAAGTCAACGTCGATACGGAAACTCCGTTGATGGAATCCTCCAACACATTGAACCGACAGTGTCCTGTCGTGTTGGCGGACGGGCGGACCAATCCAGGCGACGATGCTCACCCCTCCGCAGGTCAACCGTTTTCCGCAGGCATGGCCCTCGGGGACGATTGGAACAACGACAGACTTGATGCCGCGGCATTGTTCCCGACCGCCCGTACCTCGACCCGGCAAGTGCCTGCGCCCGCCGAACACTACGGTTCCCGTCAAAGTCTGCTGCCAGACCTGGTGCCAATCGCGGCGGATGCATTTCTCACCCCCATCCGGGCGGTGGGACAGAGCGATCCCGGCCAAGTGGCGACTGCCAACCAAGCGGGTCCGAATTTGGGCCTTCCGGGTGGTGGGCTCGTTCTCCAGCAAGGCCCTGGGGCGGTTCCCCGTCTGGATGGACCCTCGTGGAGCAGTTACGCCCACGATCCGCAGCACACCGCCATTTCCGATGTTCCTGCGCAAAGCCTCACGAGCGTCCACTGGAAGACGTCCGTCGATCTCGATCCGCAGTACAACGGCACGGACCTCGATATTCACTATGGTTCCCCCGTGGTGACGGCGGCGAACACGGTGATTGTGCCGGTCAAGACGGGGGCGAATGATGGCTTCGAGGTGGAGGCGTTCGACGGCAGCAGCGGCAGCTTGAAATGGACCGTGGCCACCGATTACTCGGTGCCCTTCTCCTACTGGACGCCGCCCATGGCGCTGGTGCTCACCCCCAGCAATCGGCTCTATATCCCAGGGGCCGGCGGCACGGTCTATTACATCGACAATCCCGATGCCCCCAATGCCACGATCACCGGCCAGCTCGCGTTCTATGGCATCGCCAATTACGATCCCAGCGTTGCGAGCAATGTCAAAATCAGCACCCCCCTCACGGTGGATAGTGCTGGCAACCTGTACTTTGGCTTCCAAGTGTATGGGCCGACGGCGCTGAACCTGCAAAGCGGCATTGCCCGGATGGATCCCAGCGGCAATGGTTCCTGGGTGGCGGCCAGCACCGCCGCCGGAGATCCCGCCATCGCTCAGGTCGTGCTCAACTGTGCCCCTGCCCTCAGCAACGACCAGAGCAGTCTCTATATCGCTGTCAGCAGCGGCGG
>DATGIQ010000106.1:0-2228 GCA_035295665.1 Gemmataceae bacterium
TTCATCCAACACGGGGTCAAGGGCCGCGAATTTCCGTTGTATACGTGCGACAGCAGTTGCATCATGCATGCTCCGCTTATCCCAAAACCGTCCTAACACGGATAGATCAATTCGGCGAAGTTATTTTTTCGCGGGCCCTTAGCGTAGACGATGCCCTCGCCGCAGGTTGGGCAGGCACCGCCCGCCTTCAGAGACGGGTGCGGAACATCCGACCGCTCGGCTCCACGGTAGGCGTCGGCGCCATGGCGCCCGTGCCCCTTGGCGACGGGCCGCGCTCGTTCGGCTTGCTCCGCTTGTCCTTGATCCGGCCCACCCTCAGACAATCCGGCATCACGGCGCGGTGTGCTCGGAAGTGCCTCGGGCGGAGTTGCTGACTTCGCGGCGCCGTTCTCCACGAGGGCCTTGGTCTTCTCCGTGCGCTTGCCGAAGAACAACTGTCGTAGCCGGCGAATCGAGGTATTCTTGTCTTCCACCAGGCCGGCCACGTACGTGTACGACTGGAACAGCGCGCGAATCAGCGCGAAGTCCTTGTCGTCGACCGCTCCCTCGATGCGGCGCAGCACGTCCTCCAGTTGCGTGTCGTTCACTTCGAGGATCTCCAGCGAGTTTCGCATCCTGCGACAACCGGCACAAACGGTGACGTTGACCGACCACTTCCGTGAGGCCAGCCCTGGCAGCGGATCTTTCGCACTAATGGAGCAAGGTTGCCCGATTGAGGCAAGAGCAGTCGGGATAGGATCAACTTGGCGGACCCACTGAACGCCAGTCGGGAGCCGCGCCGGTTTGTGTCGGGTTGCCGGCCGACAGCAGTACCAGCAGTTGGTGCGCGGCCAAGCGCTGGGCGCCTCCCTTCGCCACCGAGGGCCACCAGGAAAAACGCCCCTTGGAAAGTCGCTTGTGACAAAGCCAAAAACCTTGGCCGTCGTACATGAGTGCCTTGAGCGCCGTCCGTTTGCGATTACGGAAGACGAACACGGCACCGGTGAAAGGATCTTGCTGAAGTGTTTCCTGGCAGAGCCGCGCCAAGCCGTCAATGCCGCGGCGAAAATCGGCCGGCTCGACCGCCACGAGGATCTTCATCTGCGGCGTGATCTGGAGCATCAACTCGCGCTCCAGAAACCGCGCGCCAAGGCCTCGACGTCGGCCGCGTCATAGCCCGTCAGTTTCACGCGCATGGTGGCCCCGGTCCCGTTGTCCAGTTCGAACAGACATTGCTTGCCGGCCAGGACCGGTGTAGGTAGCTCGATGAACGCAGGGCAGTTTGCGTGCGGTTCGCTGGCGGCCCCCTCGGCCCGTTTCTTCAAGCCGTAGTAATCGAGACCGAGCACAGCCGCAGTGCGGCTGACTCCGTGGGTGCGCACGAGGCGAACGGCCAACGCCCATAACGGTTGCGGAATCCGGCCTCCCACCTTCCGCCGCCTCCGCCAAGCCTGAAACCGGCTCCGCCCCCGCATCAAATCCTTCGGCAACGTTCCACCCCCATTTGCACCCATCGCGGTCCTCCAATACCAGGACCGCCACCATAGCAAATCAGCTAGGATGATTCATGCAGCCTTACCGCAAGGACACCGATGCGCAAGCTGCCTGTCTATCTTTTCCGGTGATAATCGGCTGATAATCGGCCGCCCCGCCGGCGATCCGCGTCATGATGTCGGCATGTCGAGCACGCAGCAGTTCCGAGACGCGGAGGCTCCTCCACTAGCGGATACGCCGCTCTGGCGGCTGCTGGTGGCACTCCACGACGTGGAGCGTGCCACCGGGCCGGACTCCGAGTACACGCACGACCTCGCACGCATTGTCCAGGGGCGTCTACGCACAGCTAAGGACCTGATTGAGCCCGGGGGGCCGGATGAATAGGTTGCGACCTATTACGGCAAAATTGGAACAACAGCTCAAGCTGACGCCGCCTGAGCTGGCCCGTCGCTGGGGGGTGAGCCCCGATAAGGTCCTGGCCTGGATCCACTCCGGCGAGCTACGCGCGACTAACGCGGCACGGTCTGCCGCCGGACGCCCGCGCTGGCTAATAGATGTAGCCGATATCGTAGTCTTCGAGCGGCGGCGGATGGCCTCGCCGTCGGTGCGTGTGACGCGGCGCCGGCGACCAACTGATGTAATCGCGTACTTTTGATGGATAAACCGGCCCCAGCAGGGTGACAGCGAGGATGCACGGCACCTGCCGGGGCCATGGTCAACTGGCGAGCCAGCCCACACTGCAGCTCGCCATCTCC
>DATGIQ010000107.1:0-15425 GCA_035295665.1 Gemmataceae bacterium
CATCCAACACGGGGTCAAGGGCCGCGAATTTCCGTTGTATACGTGCGACAGCAGTTGCATCATGCATGCTCCGCTTATCCCAAAACCGTCCTAACACGGATAGATCAATTCGGCGAAGTTATTTTTTCGCGGGCCCTTACCTGGGATTGCTTCGGGAACCGGCACGCCGGTTCCGACATCCGTCGTCCCTCCGATCTTGCCAATAAGGCTCAGGAAGATGGCATCAGGAAGTACAGCGTTCGGTCCTCCCTTTCCCGTGCCGTTGTATTCTGACCCGATGCCGTACCCTATCCCGTCAGCGTTAACATCTGCCCACCCGAACGAAACCGTAGTACTGGGGTCCGTCGCCAAAGTCAGCCGTTCTCCTGCAACAACGTCGATGCCCGTATCCCGCCAAGGCGCTCTTACGTCCACATCGAAGACCGTGCCATCGAGCAGGGTACGGTTTTCGAGCGTTTCTATGAAGGGCCTGTAAGTCCACGCGCTCAAACCCAGTGAACGATAAGATCGCCGCCGCTCATTCCCAGATCGTGAGAACGTACCAAGCATTCGTTTCCGCAGAGACTGGAACATGGACCCATCCTCCTTTTGGAATAAACATGAGGAACCATCGCGTCCCGGTTTGTCCGACCCACATCGGGTATTAACCACAGCGGGCGGAAAACATCCGATAAGAGTTTTCATTGCAGTCGCCAACAGCCATTAGTCGTGGCATGGAAGGCGTTTACATCCTTGGGAGAGGCGTCGGATGCCGGTGGGACAACGTCCAAAATGCAGCCAATTCCTTGCACTGAATGGCCGTGTGGCTCGGAGAATCCGCTGGCCGCCTGTGTGGCTGGGCATCCTGAGCTTCTGGCCCTCCCTCTTGCGGCTAGGGCTCGCGCTGCCATCATCCTGCCCGGTTTGTTCGCGAAGCCGCTCCCGTTCACGGTTGGCCAGGGGACCATATCCGTCGGGCTCGGTTGTCGTATTGCTGTTACAGAATTCACCAATAAATCCAGACAATGTCCTTCCCTCCTGGAGTGACCAGGGGAGGGATGCTTGTACGGAGATCGCAAGAAGTGATCGCTCCTCTAACGCTTCGGTGACTGGCCGAAAGAATCGAGGTCGGCACGTACGCTTGCCTGGGCTCTTTCCGTTAAACCAAGGCCACATCGTGACACTCTCCGCGAATTATTGATCGTATCCACGAGGCGATCTTATCCTCCCCTTGTCTAAACGGTGCTCGTTGCCGAAGTGTGACAGTACTTTCGGTATGCGGTTGACTGGCATGCGTTGCCGGATGCTTCAAGACGTTCTTTACGGACGTGAAGGGAACGGGCGAGGAGCCAGGCATGGCACACGGAGAAGCTACCAGCACATCAGAAACTGCTCATTGGCATCAATGCGGCGAAGACGCAGCGCGAGGGACGCAATCACGGATTCCCTTCATGTACCGGTTACCAGCCCAGTCTCAGATTCGTGAGTCGTCGTCGGACCTCCTCGATGTCGCAGAGAATGACGGTGCCGTCGGCATTACCCCACACAAGGTGCGTGCCAGCACTGTTGAATGGTATCCAAAACGAGCTGAGCTGCGAATCGATCCCCAGTGTCACTACGGGAGTGGTACTCCGTCCGCGGAACAGACCGATCCCACCGTTCGCGCTACGCGCGCAATACCGCGCATCCGGACCGAGCCCAGCAAAGGCTTGCTCCCAAGTATCAATTAGCTTGCCAGTGGGCATTTCGAGGAGATTCAGAGACGTCCCGGCTTCGGTGCGGCTTGCCAGCAGAAGGAGCTTTCCAGCTGGATCAAGCGACCAACCAGCACCACCAAGAGAATGATGATATGGCTCGGGAGGCAGCGACCAGAGTACGTTCCCGCTTTGACTGTCGAATACCTTGAGCAGGTGTCTGCTCTCTGGGTCCTTGCCCATTCGCCCCTCAACGATAAAGAAACGGCCGTCCGCGGGGGCGAGGGTCGCATAGACGCGCCAATTGAAATCGCGAATTTCATGGAGTGGCTTGCTGGGATCCTTGGCGAGCAGGTCGCGCACCCGGCAAACACGCGGGTGCTGTTCGGGGTTGGCCCGAGAATCGGGGGCGAGCTCCATCCCTTCCGTCTCAAAGCGGATCGAGAGGAGTTGCTCTTTGCGGGTCGTGAAAGCGAGAGTGTCGCCAAGCCCAGGTGGGAGTTTCCAGAACCCTTCCTCACGACCGGAATCCAGGTTCCACAACTTGGCCTCGCTACCGGAAGAGAAGGCGAAGCGCTTGCTGTCGGCACTGAACGCCAGGGCCGAGTTGTCGGCGAAGGGGCCTTGGGGCACTTCCAGGACATGGAGGAGCCGGCCGTCCGATGTTCGCCATATTCCAACCTCCCAGTCCATCGTCAGGGCGGCGACTCGATCTCCTGGCGGCGAAAAGATCACCTTGGATATTCGCCCCGCTAGCCCCCGCAGCGACAGCAAGCCACGACCATTCTCAAGACGCCAGAACTCGACGCGGTTCAGCTTGGGATCATAGTCCCGGGACGCCACGGCCAACGTTTGGCCGTCAGGGGCGAACGCGACACTGTGCACGAAGCTTGCAGCCGGCAAGATCAGCAGGAGGCGGCCGGTCGCGAGGTCCCACAGGCGGGCATCGTACCGTCCGCAGGAGGCGACGGTCATTCCATCCGGACTGAAGGCAACGCTGTAGATGTCATGTGCGGAGCCACGGAACGGCGGCTTGGGAAGTCTTGTGGCAAGGTCCCAGATGGTTATGACGCCGCCAGCGTCTCCAATGGCCAGTAGACCGCTCAGTCGCTTTTCGCGCGGCTCTTTTTGAGGCTCGCGGCGGCGACAATCGGCTGCGTACGTTAGACAATGGATCTTGGCGCGCCCGTTCGGTAACTCGGCGAGAATGGTGCCTTCCGGCAAAGATCTGACCGTGACGTGGCCATCGTCCTGTGCGATTGCAAGCCACGAGCCATCGGGAGCAAACTGCAATGCCGCAGCCTTCGTGGGAAGTTCTTTAATTAGTTTGCCAGAGGCGGTTTCCCAAATAGCAAGCGTCCATTTCTGTTCTGCGATCTTGGTGGAAACAGCGAGCATATTGCCTTTGGGCGCCACGCTCATAACGGGGAAATTAAGCGGTGTCAACGGCTCGGGCTTACCCTTACCCTCCGCTCCCACATTGAATGCAGCGAGTTTGCGCCGTTGGCCTACGTCCCAGAGTTCGAAAGTCCAAAGATCCTTTGGCGCAACTTGGAGAGCGGTGCCGTCGCCGCGGAAGGCAACCGGTCCATCTCCGGCTAATTCGGAGCTTTGAAACTGATCGGTTGTGCTGTCCCATATTCGGGCCGGACCAGCGCTCGTGCCGCCCAGGAGAATACGCTTTCCTTCACGATCGAACACAACATCGGACGCCAAGCAGTTTTTCAAAGACCGATCTTGGCGGGCGTCCACGCCCATCAATGCTGCAGCGGCCTGGTCACGCACAGGCTCGCTCGCGCCAATTCTCGACGTATCGCGTGCCAGCTCCCAAGCCTTTTCAGACCAACGCGCCGAATGATCTTTCAGTCGTAGCGTGGTCGCGTCCTGTAGCATCCGCTCGCGCCGTTGCTGCTCCGCCAGCTTTCGTTGCTGCTCCGTCAACTGCCGTTGCTGCTCCGCCAGCTGCCGTTCCTGCTCTGCTGCGAGCCCTAGCTGTTTCGCCAATTGCCGTTCCTGCTCCGCAAACAGCAGACTTCCACCCGCAGCAACAATAAGAGCGACCACCGCCCCGGCAATTACCGTAGCCCAACCCCTAATCCGACGAGCCCACAGGGCAAGCCGTCGCATCGTCCGTGCCGGCCGCGCCACGGTCGGCTCAGAGCGCAGCCAGCGGCGCAAGTCCTCTCCAAACTCTCCGGCGGTCGCATAGCGCTGGATGGATTGCTTCTGCATCGCTTTGCGACAAATCGCAGCCAGGTCCGCGGGGATATTGTCCACGAGTTGCTCCAGCGGCGTGGGTTCCTCTCCGAGTACCTTGGCCTGAATCTCCGCTGGGGTTTGGCCCACAAAGGCGCGGTGCAACGTCAGCAATTCGTAGAGCGTCACACCCAAACCCCAGATATCCGAACCGGCATGATCGGTGACGCCGCGATACTGCTCGGGTGCGATGTAACCCGGCGTGCCCATCCCCGCCTGCGTCAGCTCAGGAGGTTCGTCCGATCCACCCTCGGACGGCGAAACAGCGCTATGATTTTGATCCGTGTGGCAGCGTGCCAGGCTGAAGTCGATGAGCCAGCACTGCCCGAACACGTCCACCATGATGTTCGACGGCTTGACGTCGCGGTGCAAAATGTGCACGTCATGGGCGTGTTGCAAGGCGGCCGCGGCATCGGCTATCACCTTGGCGACCGAACGGAAGTATTCTTGGGATAAATGGAGCTTCTTCGCCCTCGGCGCATCGGATGGCTCCAGTGCTTTCGGCCACGGTCCTTCGGGATTTGTCGAACCCGTCGACTGGGCAACCTCCGCGCGCTGTTTCACCAACGTGGCAGCCAACTCCGCCAGCGTCGGCGTTTTCCGTGAAACCCCCGAGATGGCCTGGGCTTGAGCTGTCCGCACCACGTGGTGCAAGGCGGCTCCCTGGATAAAGGCCATCGCAAAATAGTGCCACGGGCCGTGCTGGCCCGCAGTGTGGATCGGCACGATATGCGTCTGGTGCAGTTGTGCCAGGACATGCTGTTCGCGTAAGAAACGTTTCTGCGCGCTTTGCGTCAGCCGCCCATAACGGACCTTGACGGCAACGTTGCGGCGCAAGGGCAATTGCTCGGCCTCATAGACCACGCCCATGCCGCCCCGGTCTACCTCGCGGAGGAGGCGAAAGCCAGGCAACTCCTCCAGACCGGGCAGGCCAGGGTCCGACGGCGCTCGATCGAACACCTTGTTGACCGCCGCTTGCCTCTTGAACTCTGCCGCCAAGTGTGGATGAAGTGCGCTATATTTCTGGACGATAGCGTCGGGGTCGGCCGCCCCATCCAGTTCCTCGAAAAACTGGGCAAAGATGTCTTCCTGGCTCGGGGAGCCTGAAGGGGTATCGGTCATAATTGCAGTCCCTCCTGCCCGAAGAGTTTCACCCACAAGTTAACAAAGCGCCGACGGGCACGCGTTAACCGCTGCCGGGCCGCCTGGGCGTCAATGTCGAGTACCAGGGCGATTTCCTCGCCGGACAACTCGTCGCAGAAGCGCATGCACAGGATCTCATAGTCTTCCGGCTTCATGATTTCCATCATCCGGGCCATGCACTGCCGTAGCTCGGCCAGGTACTCTTCATGAGCCGCTGCCTTGCTCGGACTGGTGAGCGGACTCATGAGCTTCATCGCAAGCTGCATGGAAGAGTCATCCGGCCACGCCACTTCCGCGCGCCGATCGCGCTTTGCGCGGTTATTGAAATCATGATCGTCATACAGATGATTCAAAACGATCCGATACAGCCATGGATAGGGTTTCATCGCCGACTGTTTGAAAGCCTCCCAGCCGGCCTGGGCTTTGAGGAAGGCCTCGTTGAGGATGTCTTCCGGGTCGCGCCGGGCCGCGAGACGACGGTCGGAGCGCCGCCGTACCATCGCCAGCAATTTCGGTCGGTGCTCTTCAAACAACCTGCCAAGCTGTGCTAGATCCGCAACGTCCACCGAACACTCCTCAAGGTGCAGGGACCATCCTTTTCCTGTCGGATTCCACGACATAGGGTTCGCCCATACTGTAAACGGTATTGCACTGCAAACGTGACAGCTCTGCCAATAAATTCCGACTTTGTTGTCGAGACGAAGGTGGTCCGATTAGGAGGAGCACGTGAAGCGAATGCGAAGGTCAATCAGGCTTCCGGGAGAATGATGATGGTTAGTTCCGCGCGCGGGTAAATGGGACGGGCAGATGTCAGCGGGCACTTCTCTGCGGCAAGCTGGTTGGTTACACGTCCGTACTCGCAGATTTCTCCTCCGCCCCGTTAAACAGCCGCCGCCGAATATTGAAAAACGTCGCGCGGCAGCCCCCTCCCTGCTCGACGAAGGCCTGCGCCTTCTTCCCGGTCGTCGGGTACGCCTCGCTGGCCAGTATCTCCGCCGCCAGCCGCATCCGCCGCTTCTTCTCCTCGATGGCCAGCAATTCCGTCCAATCCATGCCTGCCGCCTTGAGTTCGCCGGCGCGCACGTAATGGCGGAAGGACGGCTCGCGCATGCGGTCCAGATTCTTCCCGAACCATTCGTAAATCTCCGGCTCCTTGTCCTTAAACCACTCGGCCGCCTGGGCATCCACCTCGGTAGAACTCGGCTGGAACACGTGCACGTGCTCGCGATCCTGCAGGGCGGAGACGTTGCTGTTCAACGTCCGCCAGTCGTTGCAGATGATGGGGTAATTCCCAACATGAGTACGTAAAGTTCCGCGCAGTTTGAGAAACCAGTAAAGAGATTGAGCGCAAGTGTCTTCCAAGCAATGGCATAGCGCAGCATCACTCGCTCGAGGGGAGTGCTGCCCGTGGGTAGACCGCTTACGGTTTGAGCCTGAGTCAAAGAGCTTTGGCGCGGCGTGGTTCGCCGGAAGATTGCCTTATCTCAAAAAAGACCAAGCGTGTTTGCCGTCGAATAGGAGACCGGTGTAGTTAGAGATAATCCCTGGTTCTGGCGGCAGTTTTTAGTGCGCTTGGACACCAGCCCAGAGCGCCCGCGACGGGTTAGTGGTCCCATCGCGGGCGCTCTGGGCTGGTGTCCAAGCGTTAGTCGCGGAGACAGAAAAGCATAGCCGCACTATTGACCGGCATCTGAAGTTCCGCGCCAAGATAGATGCGATAATGCCCCTCACGTTCGCCGTGCTCCGGAACGACAGCCGGCGAGGAAAACAACCGAGGCTTCGTTTGCGAATAGGTAGCCAGATCGAAGCTCCAGCCCACTTTTCCGCTCTCGATATCCAGCCGGTCGACGCGCCCCTCACTGCCCACGACATAGAGCCGGCGATCGACCAGGGCGGGGTTCGTGACCAGTGGACCTCCCAGTGACTGCGTCCAGCACACGTGGCCGTGGGCCCGATCCACAGCATAACAGCGGCCGTCGCGCGCCCCGAAGTAGACGCGTTCCGCATCCACCGCGGGCCGCACCAGAACTCCATCGCTCACATCAACCCGCCATTGCGTTTCGCCACTGCCACTGGCCACGCACAGCACGGCCCCCGCCGGCTTCTCGGGGGGCTCGGCGCTCCGCGTGAGCCGGCCATTGCCCAGTCCGAAGAAGACCTGGGTTCCCGATACAGCCGGGGAGCCCCAGACCGGTAGGTCCGTCGCTTTGTGCCATCGGTCGGCCCCCGTCTCAGCATCGAGGCAAAAGACTTCCGTCGCCTTCCGGGTCCGACTCACGCCGCTGCCACAATAAAGCCAACGACCAACGACGGTAGGGCTCGTGTCCACGTGGAGCGCTGCTTTATGGTGCCAGCGCTGAGCGCCGCTGATCGCGTCGAGGCAGTACAAGCCATCATCCCCCGCCGCGAAAAACACCTTGCCATCGGCCACACACGGACTCGACTCAATGTGGCCGCTGGTGACGATCTGCCACAGCTTATGACCGGAACCAGCATCGAGGCAATAGAACTTGCAAACCTGGTTGGCGTGCATTCCCTCGCCGATGTAGAGCCGGCCATCCGCCAAGCAGGGGGAAGAATACATGTGCTGCATCTCCCCGTCATCATCGAACTTCCAGATGATTTTCCCTGTCTGCGCATTCAGGCAGTAGACGACACCGGAAGTCGATAACCCAGCGTCCCGAATGGCGCCGACGTAGAGCCGGTCGCCGACCACCAGCGGCGAAGAGACGATGGCCCCGCGTTCGACCTGTTCGAAGGTCCACACGACCTTGTCGGCTTGCGCATGGCTCGGTTGTGGTGGGGACACGGTTCGTTTGCTACAGCCTGCTGCTATGGCGAGAAGAAGCAGCGGCGCCACGGGGAGAAACACGGCTGCGGATCGGCCCACTTAATAATCTCCCAACGCCTCATTGCCATTGCGGCTGCCCAAGGCCTGCCAGGTGGCGAGGTTGACGCTGTTGGCGATGAAGTGTCCGGAGCCGTCGGCGAACAGAACGTTGACGCCGCCGGTGTGCATGCTTCGCGGCGGCTTCCAGGAATGTTCGAGCTGAACGCAGTCCCACTGCGGCGCGTTCGGCGGATAATGATGATCGTACTCGGCGTACTGCGTTTCTCCATCCGCCCAGCGGGCGCCGCGATCGGTCTTCCAGGTCGTGAGACCGGCGCACACTGCATCGCTGACGTTGGCGTTGACGCTCATCTGGCCGTAGACATAGCGGACATCTACCATCGTCGGATCAGTCACATCGGGGCCGCCCAGCCCCAAGATCTGCTCGGAGCACATGGCGGTGTTGCTCGTTCCATCGATGATATCGGCAATGCGGATCTTGGAATTCTGGAAGAAGATGCCGTTTGCCATGGTGCGGGTCCCGCCATTGGCCCCGTTGCCCAGGCAGCCCGTGTAGTTGGTTGGACCGAATGTGGGATACACCTGCGTTTGGCTATCGCTGGGACAGAACAGCATACTCACCCGTTGCCCGACGCCGAATTGATTGGGCGGCGTAATCGTCCCCTGCGAATCCATGTAGAGTGGGATTGTCAGGTCGAGGGTGTTGTAGATGTTGGTTTGTTCCAGATAGGGCGTGAGCCGGGCGATGAACGACCAGCGGAACCGCGAAGCCGGCAGATTGGAATACAGCGGATTGGTGCTCACCGCATTTTGGTAGCCGGGCGGGAACGCGCCCTGGGCATCGTGGTAATTGTGGACGGCGAGGCCGAGCTGCTTTAGGTTGTTGCTGCACTTCATGCGATTGGCGGCTTCCCGTACTTTCTGGATGGCTGGCAACAGCAAGCCGATCAGGACGGCGATAATGGCAATCACCACCAACAATTCGATCAGGGTGAAGGCAAGTCGTCGATTCATGAGAAGCCCCCCGGCAAGGCAAAGATGACGAAATCGTAATCTTTGAAAAATAACAGCTGAACCTAAAGGCGTCAAGGTTCAGGTTCAGCGAAAGGCGCTGCACGGAACAATGTCACCCAGCGCGACGACCAAGCACGGGAGCATGATCGATCGAGTGACCACGCCCCGTAACCGCCGGCCGCTTCCAGCCTTGCCTTCAGCGTATGTTTCTCAGCTCTCTCGTTGACCCGGAATCTACGACTCTCAACCCCTCTATTTCCCCACGGAATCAGCATTGGTCGGCCGGTCGGCGATTGCGAAGAATATCGCCAAGGCAAGACACGTGGCGAGAGCCGCGAGCACCGAAACAAACGCCAGGCTGAAGGCGATCAGGTAAGGGAGAGGGCCGAATCGGTACTGTTTGGTAATTCCCGCGATCTCTGACGGGTTAGCCGAGGCGAGCAGCAGGTGGGGGTGCCGGCGCAAGTGGCCCCAGACACCATTGAACGCCAATGCAATGGCCACAAACGTCCCCGAGTAGAATGCCGTCGCCACGGTCGCCTCCGGGCCGGCCAAGTGCTGGGCAAGCAGAGCGGTTGGGAAAGGAACGAACGTGATGAGGAGCAAGAGAAGCCCATTCCAGTAAAGAAACGGATAATCCGTGGTCCGCACCAGCCGGAAGATGCGATGGTGATTGACCCACATGACCAGAATGGTACCGAAGCTCGTCAGGAAAGCCAGGAAGCTCGGCCACAGGCTGAGTAGCTTGGCGAGCAAACCCGCCGACGCAACATCTGCGATCGTGGGAACCTTGATTTCAAGGATGAGCAGGGTAATGGCGATGGCAATGACGCCGTCGCTGAAGGCTTCGACACGGCCCGTCTCCTTTTCCTCTTCACGCCTTGGGTCGTTCAATATCGGTCCCATGTCATTTGGCACGCTCTCACGATTCATCGGCGGTAATCCCTGCCTTCATCGTACGCTTCGTTGGTTCAAGTCGAGCGATCCCTTGTTGGCACTCTGACTTCGGCATCGTAAGTTATACCCAAGATCATGGCAAGTACGCAGAAAAACTTGTGATACTAACATTGTGGTAAGTATGGCGGCAAAGACACCGAATCGGGCTCGTCAGTATCACTGCCCCGTGGAAGCTACTCTGGACGTGATTGGGGGCAAATGGAAAGTCCTCATCCTGTTCTGGCTGCGAGATGAAGTTTACCGGTTCGGAGAGCTGCGGCGAAAAATCCCCACCATCAGCGAACGCATGCTGACCCAGCAGCTTCGCGAGCTGGAAGAGCACGGCATCGTTCACCGCAAAGTCCATCCGGTCGTCCCGCCCAAGGTGGAATACTCGTTAACCGCATACGGGCGGACGCTGCGGCCGATTACGGACCTGATGTGCGCGTGGGGAAAGAAACACCAGCGACGGCTCGAGGCATGACGCACAATACTTGCCCGGCCGCAAGCATCTCAACTTCGTGCCGTTGAGCGCGGTGCCGGGAGCCGACCCTTGGGGGGGTGAGGGCGATGTCCTCAACGCATGTCCGTAAGCCAACGGTCCCCTGGTCGTTGGCCGCACGGCTGACGGCCTGGTATGCCGGTTCCGCATTCCTGCTGATTCTGGCGGCGACCGCGTTCTTGTATTGGGCCTTGGTCGCAAATCTCGACCGCGAAGACGACCAATATCTTGCCGACAAGGTTCGTATCCTTCGTGCCTTCATCCGAGACAAGCCACACGACGCCGCGCCGCTGAAACAGGAGGCCGAGTGGGAATGGGCTGCGAGCCAGCACGCGCAGTTTTGCGTACGGATCTTGGATGGAACTGGGCGGCCAATCGTCGAGACCCCCGGCATGCAGGCGGACCTTTCCCCAGACTTATTCCCCGCCCCCAGTGCGGCCGACGCAGAACCGGACCGGGGCGTGGAAATCGACTCCCCTTCGGGAAAGTCGTTTCGAGTCCTTGCCGCCCGCGCCACGGTGGGAGCTTCCGAGGATGCGGAGCGCGTGATTCAGGTGGCCCTGGACCGCACGGTCGAGGAAGATCTCCTGACCCGGTATCGGAGGGATCTATGGATTGTCCTGGGCACTGCGCTGATCGCCTGTACCTTCGTGGGCTATCAGATTGCGCGGCGGGGCCTTCAGCCGGTTACGGAAATCACCAGCATGGCCCGGCGCATTCGCTCCACAACGCTGAACGAACGCATCGAAGCGAGCGGGCTGCCGGCTGAACTTTGGGAGCTCGCCGGCACGTTCAACCAGATGCTGGACCGCTTGGAAGAATCGTTCAACCGCCTGGCCCAGTTCTCCGCCGATATCGCCCATGAGCTGCGCACGCCGGTCAACAACCTCCGCGGCGAAGCCGAGGTTGCGCTTGGCCAGGCGCGCGCGCCGGAGGAATACCGCGAGGTCCTCGGCTCCTGTCTGGAGGAATGTTCCCGGTTAGCCCGCATCATCGACAGTCTGCTCTTTTTGGCCCGGGCGGAGAGCCCGGAAATCCAGATCGCCCGGGAGCGTGTGGACCTGGCACGCGAGCTGACCGCGGCGTGCGAGTTTTACGAAGCCGCGGCCGCGGAAGCGGGGATCGCTCTCCGGCTCAACTGCCCGGCTGGTCTTCTCGTGCCGCTGGATCGAACGCTATTCCAGCGTGCCCTGGGCAATCTCGTGGCCAACGCCCTCGCCCACACTGCTGCGGGCGGGACGGTCGTGCTGACGGCGGACCGAAATGGGGACACGCTGCGGGTGGACATCACAGACAGCGGGTGTGGCATCCCGGCTGCCCATCTGCCCCACGTCTTCGATCGCTTCTATCGCGTGGATGGTGCACGGTCGAACGCCTCCGGGAGAGTGGGGCTCGGCCTGGCCATCGTGAAGAGCATTGCGAGCCTGCACCGCGGTTCGGTATCGATTCACAGCACCCTGGGAAAGGGGACCCGCGTGACGTTGGTTTTTCCGTCGGATTGACGATTCCGTTGAGCGGCGGTTCGCGGAACCGCCGCTCAACCGGTACAACCAACCGGACCACGAATCAGACGAAGGTGCGAGCGGCCGGTTGGCATTGACCGATGCTGGCCGCACCCAGGCCCAAAGGCCTACGGCCCGACTCACCACCGAGGAAATGCTCCGCCGCGTCCTGGGACCCGTTACCTACCCCGATAGAGGCTGGGTGCGCGGCCGATTTGCTGTTCCTCAGGTAGTGGCCTTGTCTTGGCTAAAGCCGTGATCGTCTAATCTGGGGCCGGCTTCAAGGAAAGGACAAGCCGGGGGCACGGATCAGCCTTGGGATCATGGGTTCGATGCGGAAGAGCGTCGGTCATGATGTCAACCCAGGCATTCGTGGTCGCGCGGGGGCAAAGGATCCTTAGCACCCGGCTGTCTGGCGTTTGTTCGCGGCGACTCAACTACTTGAGATTCCATAGCGGGATCTTCCCGCTTTGTCCAGCGGCAGCTGGCGTCTTGCTATCGCAGGAAATTGCCACTGAAAGGATGGATCCCGTGTCGCCTCGGAAATTGGCGATTTCCGTGCCTGTCGTTACCGGCCAAAGTTTGACGGCGCCGTCCCAGCTGCCCGATGCTACCAGGCCGCTTTCTGTGAAGTCCCCAACCACATTTACAATGACTTTGCCATTCAAATCTACCACCACTTCCTGGGGCTTGCCGCAGTCTTCCTCAATACTCGAGTTTTGCCCGTGATTGGCAGGATCGTTTGTAGGTTTTGTTAACTCTTCGGCGTCTTACACCGGCCAGCCCTTGGCCGCATAACCGATGGATTTACGCAACGCTGTACTAGGGAGTGGGTAGGTTCCAGAGCTGGATGGTGCCGTTCTGGCCACCCGCAGCCAGTATCTTGCCATTCGGGGAAATCGCGAGGCAATGCACGTAGCCAATGTTCCCCATGAGGGTAGCCAACACTTGGCCCGAAGCGACGTCCCATAACCTGACAGTCCCATCCCGGCTGCCTGAGACAATGCGCTTCCCTTCTGGCGTGAAGGCCAAGCATAGGATGAGTCCCTCATGCCCTTCTAACGCAACCAATTCCTGGCCGGTCGCGAATTGGTAGAGTTTGATCTGGTGCTTATCGATTTTTTGTCCTTGAAAGTCGACCTTGTCTGACTTCCCCAGTGCCAAAACGGTGCCGTTAGGAGAAAGTGCCATTGCGGTAGCGAAGCCGGGGTTGAAGCTAAGCGAGATCGGCCGCTCCTTACCAGTAACCAGATCGTAAACGGCGGTCTTTTTTCCGCTTGCCAATACCAGTTCAGTTTCATCCGCTGTCAAGGCTACCAAGGGACCCTCGTTAAAAGCGGTGAAGACTCTGTGCAGCTGTGTCCCGCTAGGGAGTTCCCAGACGAAAAGTTCGCTGCGTGATGCTGCTAAGCGATTACCGTGGCCGACCCCGGCTGCCAACTTCTTGCCGTCGGACGTAAAGACGAGCGAAGATACGAGGCCTCGCGGCTGCGGCGGCAAGGGCAGGTTTGCCGCCACACTACCGTCGCCGACGTTCCAAAGTTTGAGGCCATCGGCCAAAGATCCCGAAGCGATCGTCTTACCGTCCGGAGAAAATCGGACCGCCAAAACAGGCATTGTGTGCGCTCGGATGATTGCTCGCGGTTGACCAGACGGAATATCCCAGAATCGGATGGTGCCATCCTCGCTGCCAGATGCGAGCATCTTGCCATCCGGGCTGAAGGCCAAGGATTTTGCGGGGCGTTGGTGTCCAACGAGATCCTGGGGATTTTGCGCGAAGCCGTTTTTCACGCTCATTGACGCGGGAACAATCGTGCAGACAAACATCAGCGCGGGTGCAACACTTGAAACACGGGTTAAAATGTTCAGGTTCACAGCTCAATCCTCCTTCGATTGGTAGCCTCCCTTTGAGAAATCCGAAAGCAGAGCGAATTCCTTTACTGGCGCAGGTCAAATCCCCAACTCACCCCATAATCAGTAGTTTCCCGGAAGTAAGGCGCTCTATGCTGAACAGCGATACAGGCTGAAGCTGATCGGAAAGGCACCGCCTGTGCAGCTGTGGTCAGTTGTGAACAACCTCTGGCCATATCTGACACGGGAGGTGCCTCATGCAAGCTACCCAACTGTGGTCCCACTGGCAAGCACTGCTCGCGCCCTGCGCGGACGCCTTTACCTACTGGGGCTTCCAGCGCTTTACCGAGTGGGTCACGGGCCTGGCTGTCAACGTCGAGGAGCACACCATCACCCAGTCCCTGGTCGGGCTTGACCGCGCCGGCGACTGGAAGGCCCTGGAGTCCTTCGCCGAGACCGGCGCTTGGGATCAAGCCGCCTTGGAGCGTGCCACGGCCGGGCTGCTTGACCAAGCTCCCGGGCGACTGTGGTACGGCTACCGCGTCTGGGCCGGGGATGACACCAAGGTGCACCGCTCCAGCAAGGGCGTCTGGGGCACCTGCACTTCCACGAGTACACGGCCCGCTGCCCCAACCGGGCCAGCACCGTGCGTGCCCATAACTGGGTCGTGGTCGGCGCCTTGCTACCCCGGCCCGCGCAGCCAGCCTGGTTCCTGCCGCACGCCGGCCGCCTGTACTTGCGGCAGTCCCAACTGCCCGCGGGCGAGACGTTCCGCACCAAGTGCCACCTGCTGGTGGAACTGGTGCGGGCCGAGGCGGCAGCCGTGGAGGGCGAGCACCTGGCCGTGTTCGACGGCGGTTTCGCGCTGCGCAGCGTCGTGCGGCCGCTGGTGCGGCCGTCCCCCGGACAAGCGCGGGTGGAATTCCTGACCCGGCTGCGCGGCGATGCCCGCTTGCATGCACTGCCCGAAGCGGAGCCGCAACGGCGCGGGCCGAGACGCAAGTGGGGCCGGCGGCTGGCGCCGCCCCGGCAGGGCGGCCGCTGGCCGGGACCCTGGCAGGTAGGAGAGACCTTCCTTTATGGGCGGAAGCGGAAGGTGCGCTCGAAGGAGGTCGTGTGCCTGTGGCGGGTGCTGGGCCACGAGGTCAAAGTCAAGGCGGTGGTGGCCGAGGTCGAGGGCTACCGCAAGCGCTTCACGTTGGTCAGTAGTGCCCGCGACCTGACGGGACTGCAACTGCTGGAGTTGTTCTGCGCCCGCTTCCGTCAGGAGGACGGCTTCCGCGACCTCAAGCAGCGGCTGGGCTGGGAAGAGTGCCGAGCCTGGACCAAGCAACCGATTCTGCGCACGACCCAGGCGCTGCTGCTGACGATGGCGCTGCTGCGGCTGCTGCAGTTCCGGCTGGAAGCGACGGAAGGCAACGCGTGGTGGTTCCACCCGCCCTGGAACGAGCGCAAGACCCGGCCGAGTGTGTTGGACCTGGAGCGGCTGCTGCGGCAGCACCGCTCGGAAATAAAGCACCTTCTCTCCCAGCAGCTGGGGACCTGACGGAATTTCCATGGCGCGGGACCATCGGAGGACCGGGGCGATGAACGGGCCATAAGCAACCAACGGGAAGAACGGCGTTTTCCGGGGTCGGCGACCGCGCCTAGCGCTGGAACCTACAACCATAATCCGCGCCTCCGTCCCGGCCAACCTA
>DATGIQ010000108.1:0-6975 GCA_035295665.1 Gemmataceae bacterium
TCGTGGAACGGCTGCTGACGGTGACCCAGACGTTGCGCCTGCAAGACCGGCATGTCTTGACCTTTCTCCGTGATTCCTTGACCGCCCACCGTCAGGGCCAATCACCACCCCAACTCATCAAGGTCGGATGAGCGGTTACCCGGAGTTTTCGGCAAAATTGTTACAAACCCCGTAGATTCCGATCTTTGTGTAACCTACGACGAGGGTGGCGATAAGGAGATAAAGTGGGCTTTGTGAAGCTGGCCCCATGTCTTCCGCCGTGCTTCCTCCTTCCTCTCTGGTAAAATGCACAAGTTGAAGCATCCGGTTGTGTTTCGGAATCCCCCGAGCAGAGTCCTGCTTCTATGGCAACTTCGAATCTAAAAATCACGCTCACCTTCGAACTGTCCAAGTGGCAGCAGCGCGCGATCGCCGCCATTGTGGACTACGATGGCGATCCCGGTAGCCCCCGCCTCTGCCGCGCTAATCTCATCCAAGCGGTCGAGCGCGCCCTGGAGGACGCCGAGGACTACTACGACGATGAGCAGCAAGAAGCCCCTCATAGCAAGGGCGGCCGCCACATGGAGCCTCCATCATGAGCGACTCGCTGATCCGGGAACTGTCTGAGGCGGGCTTGCGCGACCAAATCGAGCCGAGCCTCGCTCCCGGCCCTCCACCCGGCGGCAGCAACACCGTCTACGGCTATGTCCGCGCCGGTCCCCATCCGCGGATCCTCACGGTCCAGGAGCAGACTGACCAGATCCAAGCACGCTTCCACGATGAACGTTAGCAGGGCCTCCGTCAGGGCCCCATCTTCCGCAACTCCGGGACCAGCTCGAAGATCCGCTGGAACCGTCGCGAGAAAGGCCTCCAGCTCGTGCAAGCCCTTGAGCCCGGAGATCACGTGATGGTCACGAGCTTGGACCGGATCTTCTCCAGCATGCACGAAGCTGCCCGCTGGATCAAACGCTGGTCCGCCCGAGGGATCACCCTCCACGTCCTCCCTGCTGCCGCGGGATTGATCCGACCACGGCGCTCGGCAAGCTGTTCCTGCGCATGCTGCCGCTTTTCGACCAGTGCCAGAGCGACTTACAGAGCGCATCCACCTCGGCCGCCATGAACAAGCCCGAGGTCCGCCACAACCCAAGTACCCGAAAAGAACGCGGCAAGCTCCCCCGTGGCATGTATCCCGCTGGGCTTCCGCCGCATCGGTGCCAGCGGTCGCCGTACGCTCGTCGAAGATCCCCCGAGAGGGCCGTCGTGGCCCAGACCACGAGTTGCACGACTGGCGCGGGCAGATCCGGCAGGCTGGTTGGTGGTCGAGGCGCGACGAGGGCCTCGCCTACGAAGAGTTGGCAAGACGGGCCGGCTATGCGGAAGGCGCCGGGGCGTTCAACAACCGGCGTGGCCGGTTGCACAGCCTGGGGCTCGTTACCTACCGTGAGCGTAGTCGTATGCAGCCAGCCGATCTTCAGTTACTCAAGCAGTGGTTTTTCTCGGCTAAAGTCATAATCGGCTAATCTGCGGACGGGTTCAAGAAAAGGACAGGCCGCGGGCAGGGATCACCCTCAGGATCGTGCGTGTGATGAGGCAAAGCGTCAGTCATGTTGTCAACCCGGGCACTTGTGATTGAGCCGGGCGCAAAGAATCCTTTACACCCGGCTCTATTGTGTTTGTTCGTGGCGACTCAACTACTTGAGATTCCATAGCTGGATTTTGCCACTTTGTCCGGCGGCAGCGAGCATCTTGCTATCGAAGGAAATCGCTACTGAGAGGATAGGTCCCGTGTCGCCTCGAAAGGTGGCGATTTCCGTGCCTGTCGCTACCTGCCAAAGTTTGACGGCGCCGTCCCAGCTGCCCGATGCCACTAGGCTGCCGTCCGGACTGAACGCTACGCTCGGTATGTGTTGCGTATGTCCTTGCAGGGTAAGGATCTGTTTACCTGTCGCCAATTCCCAAAGCGATACCTCGTAGCGACGATCTTTTCCGTTTCGCTCAGACCACTTCTGGCCTCCTGACGCGAGCAGCTTATAGTCGGGGGAAACAGCCAAAGATGCAGCCGAGCCCTGGCCATCTCCTTCGAAGCCAAGGGTGGCACGCGGGACACCCGTGGTTAGGTCGAACAGCGTAATCGCTCTGTTCGTCGGCATAGCTACGGTACCACCTTGCGTGGCCAATGCGATAGAAGGTTCAGGGGACAAGGTTCCACCGGTGATCGTGCACAGCGGTTGTCCTGTGGCTAGATCCCAAGTGATCGCTTCCGCAGGTAATACGCCACCAAACGCAATGGTGTGACCTACAGCAGCTACAATTCTCTTGCCATCGGGGGTGAACTGGATGCTGGATACAGAGGCAGATTCCCTCTGCGGTACGGGCAAGCTTCCGCGTTCGTTACCTGTCGTAACATCCCAAAGCTTGATATTGTCGTGGAGCGCTCCGGACGCGAGTACTCTCCCGTTCGGCGAAAAGGCGACGGCACGGACCTTGTCGGCGTGCCCTTTCAGCACGAATTTTTCCTTCCTTAGGCCCACATCCCAGATGCGGACCGTAGCATCACCACCCGCCGACGCGAGGAGTTTGCCATCGGGGCTAATCGCAGTGGCGTAAACCCAGCCCTGGTGACCTTCAAGTTCGCCAATTAGTCCTTGTGCCCTTGTCAATTGCGCCCGTGTGCCCCAAAACGCAATGATGCCAAAGGCAGACAGCCAAATTAACGGAAAAAGAATGCGATTTGTCATTACCGAACCTCCGTAAAAATGTATCCCCAGGCAATTCGATCGTCCGGGTATTTTTCGGAATCCCCGGAGCGGAGTTCTCTTTCCATGCCAGCGGAGAAGAGAAAAGTAACCCTGACACTCCATCTTTCACAGCGGCGCTGATCTGGACTTCCAAGCCGGGAGTGTTTACTTTCTTCCCTCACCTCGATCCCTTGGGGAGGAAAGCATGGGAAAAGCGTGGAAGAAGGGTCGCGGCAGGCTGGGTGTCCTGGCTCCCCTGCTCGGTCACTGGTCAGCCGAGGCCGAATCACCGATGGGGCCCCTTCGCTGCATCCGCGTGTTCCAGACGGTACTCGGGGGGTCGTATATCCAACTGGAGACCCGCTGGCAATTCGGGACTGCTCGGCCGGAAACATCGGAACCGCGTCCGGGCGGATTCGCGAAACCCCGTAGCGGATATGAGGAGATCGCCCTCTTTGGTGCCAGTGAGCGTAGCGGGATCGAATTCTGGTCGTTCACATCGGACGGCAAGCGGTCACAGGGCGCCTTGGCTGATGTTACGGACCTACACCCGGAAGCCGTCGGTTTCGAGGCTCAGATGCCTGCCGGACTGGCCCGGATGGCTTACTGGCCCGACGGGGAAGGAGGGTTTTACTTCGTCGTGGAATCAAAAAACAAGAAGGGCTGGAAGCGATTCCTGGAACACCACTACCGAGCGGCATAAAACCAGGATCGCCAGTGCGAGTCGATACCCTGGCCATTATCCAGGAAGTGACCGAAAGCACATTCATCGCTTCTGGCACCCGTTTGCGTTCATTTCCAAAATTCCGATTTTCTTTGCTCCGCCCTTCTTTACGCGCCGTGCTGCCATTCCTGTCGGGCCGCGAATAAACCCGGTAGTAGGAGTACCGAGCCTGTCCGAGACTCATTCTCCTTCGGCTTCAGCCTGAAGAAAACCGCAACGTCATACTCCGAGTGTCCGCTCTGCGCCCACCTGAGCCGTTCGCCGGGAAATCTGGGGCCCGGGCCATCGGCATATCCTTTGCAGTAGCCTATGCTAGTCCATCGCTGAGCCGTACGACTACATCACTGACCAACAGACGAAAAGAGGATCGTCATGAACGCATCCAAGAAGCATCGCCAACCCCGCCAAGCTTGGCATGAGGCTGATACAGCGACGGCACCATCCCAGCAGGAAAAACCCAAGGAACAGGTTTTCGAGGAGGGTCAAAACGAGCAGAACGACCCCAGGCCGACTCCCGAGAAACTCAGCGGCACACCGATCGGTAGCGATCCGCGCGAATGATCGGCCCCCTCATGAATCAGCTTGAACCTATCCAGCAGCACGGGAGATCGAAATCATGACCGTGGTGGCTGTTACGCGAAGCAGCGCGATCAAGGATGCCGTGGCCGAGGCACTGAGCCATTTGCCGCTGGAAGCCTTGGTGCGGGGTAAGCTCGTGGCAGTCAAGCCAAACGACACGTGGGCCTCCGTGGAAGACCGAACGGGCGTTACTCAGCCGGACACGCTTCGCGCCGTCCTGCGTTGCTTGAAGCAATTCGGACCGCGCGAGCTGGTGGTTACCGGCGGCGCCGGAGCCGCCGAGACAGAAGACGTGTTTCAGATCGCCGGCCTGTTGGATGTCGTGGAAGAGGAAGGAGCCACATTTTTTGACCACAACCGCCCGCCGTTTACCTTGGTCAAGCTGGAATACGCGCCCGCGGCTGACGTGGACGGCCCGCAAAAGTCGGTGATGGTGAATCCGCGCGTCCTGGAGTACGAGACGCTGGTATCGCTGGCCCAGCTCAAGCTGCACGAGACAGCGACCGTCACCTTGTCCTTGAAGAACATCGCCATGTCCTTCCCGGCGGCCGACTATTATGGCCACCCGCGGCACTCGCAGAAGCACGAGAACCAGTTCTTCGAGGATATGCACTCCTTCATCGCGGCCATGGCAAAGCGGTTTCCGATCCGTTTAGCAATCATCGCTGGCCATCCGGCCATGATTGGAACTGGGCCACTGGGCGGCCACACCGTCGAGACGGGGCTGGTCATCGCCAGCACGAACGCGCTGGCGGCGGATGTTGTCGGGGCCCGGCTGCTCGGCTTTCGGGCGCAAGCAGTCCGACATCTCTGGGAGACCGGCCAGCTCGGTCTGGGCGAGACGGACACCGACGAGATGAAGTTCCCTGCCTTGAGCCTGCGTCAGGGAATTGAAGCCTTCACGGAAGCCGCCTATAACCAGCGGCTCACCTTCGAGCATGCTTGAGGATGATCTCAGCCGCACCACCCGTGGCCACTGGCCTGCGTGCAGGGGATAGGGATTACGTACCCCGCCCAGTTGGAGGACCGTGCGGCGACCACAGAGGATAGTCGATTCCTGCCAGCCGGTTAACGGCAAAGGCTTGCAGAGCCAGCAACGCCACCGCGACCTCAATGATGCAGAGATGGTCAGGGGCCGTGATAAAGCCGAGGGAGATAATGAGCGTCGTCGCCCCCGCCGGCGGATGCACGGCACGGAACAGAATCATCAACGCCCCGGTTGCTGCAAGCGAAAAGGCAGCGGCAAGGACACGTGGCCAATGAATCTCCTCCAGAATCACAGAAGGTACACGTTCCAGGCCCATCAAGCAGAGCGAAGCGTAGCCGCAGACGATCCCGATGGCATGGCCACAGAGCGTGTTACGTGGACTGGCAGTCGGCGCCTGCGGCATGAAGTAGAGCAGAAACGCTGTCGGTCCGACCGAAGGAAATACGAACGGTGTGTGAAAAATCACCGCCAGGCCGGCCAAGATGGCGACGGCGATGAAGCCGTTGACAAACACGAACGCCGCCCACACTAGCCGGGGCGGAAACCGCCGTAACCACCGTGCCAAGCGCAACCGCTCCATCAGCCGATGCGCAACCTCGCCTTCAAACATATCGGTCCTTGCTCACGTGGCGAAAAAGGGTTCAACACGCCATGTCCTTCTGCTTGGCCCAGCCAAGGCTGGCGATTCAGCCAAACCTCAAACTGTACCTACTTTTCATGCAATTGGAAACATTCTCTCTCTACCACAGCCGCCTTGCCGTCGTCTCTTCGCCGATGAAGCTGAGCGCCTCTTCGGCGGAAGGCCAACGCGCTCCGGATACGCCGGCCGAACAACACGGCATGTAGTTTGCGACACTGTGAAGTAGGGAAGGAACCGATGGAGCCCATCCAGAAACCGAACATGCTGCGCGGGAGCGGATCCAGATGATCTCATCAACAGCAACCAGAGATGAACGTGCGTTCGACTTCCTGCGCATCAACGAGCGTCCGCCGAAGCCGCGCACACGGGGAGTTACCGAAATCCGCGGACCGTACTACACGCCGATGGGCAAGCACTACCTTCAGGACATCCTGGAAACGGTGGGCACCTATGTGGACACGCTGAAGTTTGCGGGCGGCTCCTTCGCTCTCATGCCGAGGCGTGCCGTCCGGGAATTGATTGATCTCTGCCACACCCACCAGGTCTTGGTGTCCACGGGCGGCTTCATCGAATTCGTCCTGGGCCAGGGATCGGAAGCCGTGCACCGCTATATCGGCGAATGCAAAGAGCTTGGCTTCGATATCATCGAGGTTTCGAGCGGCTTCATCACGATGCCGCTGGAAGACCTGGTTCGCGTCGTCGAAGCCGTGCAGAAGGCCGGAGTGAAGGCCAAGCCGGAAGTCGGCATTCAGTTTGGCGCGGGCGGAGCCAGCGCGGTCACGGAGTTGGAAGCCGAAGGGACGCGGGAACCCGACTGGGCCATTCACCAGGCCCGCCGCTTTCTGGAAGCAGGGGCTTACCAGATCATGATTGAATCCGAGGGGATCACCGAAAATGTCCGGAGCTGGCGCACCGATGTGGTCGCCCGGATCGTCAACGCCTTGGGGCTGGACAAGGTCATGTTCGAGGCGGCCGACCCGGAAGTGTTTGCCTGGTACATCAAGAACTACGGCCCGGACGTGAATCTCTTCGTGGACCATAGCCAAATTGTCCAGCTGGAATGCCTCCGCTCCGGCATCTGGGGGACCAAGAGTCTCTGGGGCCGAGTGCTCACATACAAAGGCTGAGCGGTCATCCATTGATCTCGGGCGCATCCGGACTTCTACAGCCGGAGGGCTTTCCCGGTACGTTATCAAGGAGGGAGCCTTCTATGCGTGCCATGATCCTTGAGGCAGCCCACACGCCGCTGCGGCAAGCAGACCTGCCGCCGCCCCAACCGGGTCCGGAGCAAGTGCTTCTCCAAGTTCACGCCTGTGGCGTCTGCCGG
>DATGIQ010000109.1:0-13543 GCA_035295665.1 Gemmataceae bacterium
CGGCGCAAGAAGGCGCAGCCGTACCATCAACTTCCACAACCCGCGGCAACGCAGATGCGCGGCACAGACCGATCATCTGTGCACGCTCACCAACTAATGACCACGCTCTGAATGTACATGGAGTTCATTTTCAAGATGGAAAAATCGACTTCGGCGCGCAAGCAGAAGACCGACACGCCGACAGCAATCTGGCTCGTGGTGTTGCGCGGGTTTCATCGACCGCCGCACGCAAGGAAAAATCCGCAGCGTACGGAGGACCGACACACCGCCCGCACCGGTTGCCGCAACTGAACGGCTGTCACCCTCGGCCCGAGAACGGTTACACGATAGATTTGCTCTCGGGTGAGGAGATCGTGGATCATCAAAGGCGAGCCGCTAATAGGCGAGAAAAATGGGCGAAAGTAGCCTATTGCGCCGTTGGGGTCGAAGTCTTAACACCTTGCCATGATTGGACGTAAGTAATGATCAGGATTGGACTCGTGGGCGTTGGATTTATGGGCATGATCCACTTTCTCGCCGCCCGCAAGCTCAAGGGGGCGCGGGTTACGGCCATTTGTAGCCGCGACCCCAAAAAGCTCGCCGGCGACTGGCGTGGCATCCGTGGCAACTTCGGCCCGCCTGGCCAGAAGATGGACCTGTCCGGAATCAAGAAATACGATCATCTCGACGCACTGCTGGACGATCCCGAGATCGATCTGGTCGATGTTTGCAATCCGACTCACCTGCATGCCCCGACCGCGGTGGCGGCCCTCCACTGCGGCAAACATGTTCTGGTCGAAAAGGCCATCGCTCTGGATCCAAAGCAAGCCGATGGCATGCTCAAGGCCGCTGGCCAATGTCGTAAGCTCTTGATGGTGGCCCACGTCTTGCCGTTTTTCCCCGAATTTGCCTACGCCGCTGCTACGATTCAGAGCGGCAAATATGGCCGACTGCTCGGGGCTCACTTCAAGCGCGTCATCTCCCGGCCGGACTGGTCTGCCGAAATCGCCGATCCCGCCAAGACCGGCGGTCCGGCGGTCGATCTGCATATCCACGACACCCATTTCATCGGGCTGGTTTGCGGTGTCCCCGAGAAAGTGTTTTCCTCCGGGCTGCAAGAAAACGGTTCGGTGCAATACCTCACGACCCAGTATTTGTATGGCACCGACGGCCCGGCCGTTTCTTGCTCCAGCGGTGCGTTGGCGATGAAAGGAAGGCCGTTTGTGCATGGCTTCGAAATCTACCTCGAACGGGCTACCCTGATCTACGAATCTGGGGCGACGCCTCTCACGCTGCTAACGGCTGATGGGAGAACGAAGCAGCCTTCCCTCAAAGGAGGAAGCGAAGCAACCACCGCATTTACCGCGGAACTCCAGACGGCGGTGGACGGAATCCGTGCAGGCCGTGAGCCCGGGTTGTTGAGTGCCAAGCTGGCCCGCGATGCGTTGGTCTTGTGCTTCAAGGAATGTCAGTCCGTGCAGACCGGGAAAGCGGTCCGCGTGGACTGAGGCGGGTTGCGAAGAGCCCTGGGGGACGAGTAAAATACGCCCACTTGATCTGAGTGGAAACATCCAGGAGCGTTTCATCATGATTGGGCAACCTTCTCCGCCGGATGTGCTGGTAACGACGAAACCCAAGCAAAGCGAACAGACTTCGACCCGGCGCATCCCGCCTTACAACGTGATCCTCGAAAACGACGACTATCACAGCCTGGAGTTTGTGGTCAATGTGCTCCGCAAGGTTCTAGGCTGTCCTTTGGAACGGGCGGCGCAGCTCGCCCTCCAGGCCCATACCACCGGGCGATCGATCATCTGGACCGGCTCGAAAGAGGTGGCTGAGCTGAAAGTCGATCAGGTGCGCAGCTTTCACGAGATCCGCGATTCCGATGGGGCCAAGCTCGGTCCCCTGGCCTGCACCCTGGAGCCGGCGCCCGGCCCTTGAACGGAGCCGCGGCGACAGCGTGTCCCAGACCTTCGCCCCCCGGAGTTGGAACCATGTCCATCGAACCCCTGGCCATCGGCGTTTGTAGCTGGTCGCTCCAGGTCAAGAGCGTGGCCGAGCTAAAGCCGATGCTCGGACGCCTAGGCATCGACGTCGTGCAGATTGCTTGCGGAGATCCACACCATGCGGCGTGGGAAGAAGGGGACCGACTCCCGGAGGCTGCCCGAATGACTGGTTTTCGGATGACGGGAGCGATGCTCGGCTTTCCCGGCGAAGATTACACCACGCCCCAAACCATTCAGAAGACCGGGGGCTTCGGCGACCCGGCCACACGGTCCCAGCGCCTGGAACGCTTCCGATGGGGCCTGGAGCGGACGAAAGCCCTCGGCCTGAACGATCTGATGCTACACGCCGGCTTTCTTCCGGAACCCGGCGATCCCGACCGCAAACCATTCCTCGATACGCTGGCCAAGGTTAGTGACCTGGCCAAGGCCGCCGGCATAACGGTAGCTTTTGAGACGGGTCAGGAAACCGCGGATTTATTGCGCCGGACGCTGAATGAGTTGAAATGTCCCAACTTGAAAGTAAACTTTGATCCAGCCAACATGCTCCTCTACGACAAAGGGGATCCCCTGCGGGCGGTTGAGATCCTGGGTCCCGATATCCGCAGTGTCCATGTGAAGGATGCGAACCGGCCGACGACCCCCGGCCAATGGGGCGCCGAAGTGCCGCTGGGGGAGGGTCAGGTAAACATCCGCTCCTTTGTGCAAACGCTGAAGAAGGCCGGCTACCGCGGTCCTCTGTGCATCGAGCGGGAGGTCGGCGATCAGGAGCAGCGTCTCGCGGATATCGCTCACGGGATTCGCTACTTGCAACAGTGTCTGACGGAATGATGGATTCGGTGAAGGGCACGAAGAGGATGACCTGCCGGCTGCGTTGTTGAGAACCGCATGGCTCGCTATTTTAAGTTTCATTCGCTCGATGAGCTGGAGGCTGAGAGCCGGCATCTAGGCCTCGACCTGCGATTCAGCACCGACTTCCAACCGCTTTTCCGTCCGGTAATGATCGGGCCCTTCCGCGCAGGGAACGCAGTGTGCATTCAGCCGATGGAAGGCTGTGATGGGACCCTGGATGGCCGGCCAGATTCTTTGACCTTTCGGCGCTACCAACGCTTTGGCGCCGGCGGTGCCAAGCTCATTTGGGGCGAGGCGACGGCTGTCCTGGAAGAGGCGCGGGCGAACGCACGGCAGCTCTTCCTGAGCGAGCGGACAGCGCCGGAGCTCGAACGTCTGTTGCAGGAGTGCCGGCAAGCTCATCGGACAGCACTCGGTTCCGATGATGATTTGGTTGTCGGCCTGCAATTAACTCACTCCGGGCGATACAGCTATCGCCGGCCGCTTCCGGCTTTTCACGATCCGATCCTTGATCCGCGCACGGTGGTGGAAAAGGCCACCGGCCGGACCATGGACGCTACGTATCCGGTGGTAGACGATGACTACCTGAAGCGGCTGGTCGACCACTATGTCTCGGCTGCCCGGCTGGCCCATCGTTGCGGCTTTCAGTTTGTCGACATCAAGCAATGCCACCGCTATCTGCTCAGCGAGCTGTTGGCTGCCAAGACCCGCCCCGGGCCATTTGGCGGGAGCCTGGAAAACCGTACCCGCCTGGCGCGGGACATCTTCGGAGCCATCCGGGCGGAAGTTCCCGGCCTCGTCCTTGCCACGCGGCTGAATGTCTACGACGGCATTCCTTATTGCAAGCGGATCGACACGAACGACGGGGAGCCCTGTCCGTGGAGACCGCCGGTCCAGAGCGCCTGGGGCACGCGGGAGGACGATCCCTTCACGCCGGATCTGACCGAGCCGATCCGGTGGATTGGCGAAATGGCGCGGCTGGGCGTCGCCGTGGTAAATGTCAGCATGGGCAATCCGTATGCGACCCCCCATGTGATTCGCCCCTTCGAGTATCCACCGCCTGACGGTTACGAGACGCCGGAGCATCCCCTTATCGGCGTCGACCGGCATTTCCGCCTGACGGCGGAGTTACAACAGAGATTCCCGGACTTGCCTCTGGTCGGCAGCGGCTACAGTTATTTGCAGGAATTCCTGGGCCACGCCGGCGCGGCCAACCTGCGCGACCGCCGTGCGACCTTGGTGGGCGTCGGCCGGGCTGCCCTTCCACAACCCGACTTCGTCCGTCGGCTATTGGCCGAAGGCCGACTCGATCGGAAACGGATTTGTCGAACATTTAGCTATTGCACGGCTCTGATGCGGGCCAAGCACAACGAGCTGGGACAGTTCGCGACCGGCTGTCCGCCATTTGATAAAGAAGTCTACGGACCGATCTGGGAGGAGGCAAAGAAGCCCTGAATCCGGGTGCTTCACTTGTTCGTGGCCGCAAAGCGCTCGCGCACCAGGGCGACGGCACTTTGCAGCCCTTCATCGTAGCGTTTCTCGTGGAAGGATTTCAGAAGCAGCGCGCGGAGCTTCTCGAATGATTCCTTGTCGAACGCCTTTCGGCCTTGCGGGGTGAGGATGATTTCCACAAACGCAGGCTCTTTGCAGACTAAAATGTACACGCCGCGGACGATGGCCACCTCGGCCCGTTCGGTCGCCCAGTTCCGAAAGAACCGAGCCCGCTCCTCCCGGGACAGGGCCTTTACCCGCTCTGCCTGATCACCCGGGATGGTCATGACCGTCTCGATGAGCAGATCTCGATCGTACTCCTTGGCAATCTCCCGAATCTCCTTGTTGGCTTTGCGAATGGCGTCGGCGCTGAAGAATTTGCCGCCATCCTTGATCTCGGGAGCAACCGCGAGCACGGTGTTGGAGACGGTGAGGGCGATCAGGAGGGCGCCGCTCAGAACCAGGCGACGATGGCGGCCCAGCATGGGTTTATTCTCCAGGGACCAGGCTTGATGAGGACCACTTGCCGTGGGCTGTCTGTGATCATTATCATCGCGGCAGGACGTTTGGCAAAGGGTGGCTGGGTTTTCGTCTTGCCACATTGCCGCGGCAGACCTCGTCCGTGCACTTCCCCTGAACCCGCCGTTTTGCTTCGCTCGTGAGGATTCCGAGCTCACAAGGAAAGCCCCAGCATCCGCCATCCCAACCATCTTTTCCGGGATGTTGGACGCGGGATGTTATCGGATCTCGGTTCGCCTTGACCCGGACTGGAGGCTTGGGTAGAAACCACCGCTCCACTTCGGGGACAGGAATGGGATCTGGCATGCCCAGGGCCGAAGCAGAGCCGCGTCTGCGGGACCGGGCGCCCTCATGTCGGCAAACTGGAACGAGGAGAACCGAACCGTGAAGAAAACGGCGACTAGCCTGGCGGCACTGGCGACACTGGGATGGATTGCCTACCTGGGGACTCAGCTCCAGGCCCAGTATCAACCTCCCCGTACCGGCCAAGTGCAACAGGCCGTGGCGACAGCACCGGCAGCACCGCTGCGGACGCGCATCGCCGTCGTTAACCTGCAGCAGGTCATCAAGCAGTATCGCAAGTGGAGCGACTTCGAGACCAGCTACAAGAACCTGTACAACCAGTACAATGCCGAATTCGAACGCCAAAAAGCCAAGGGTTTGGACCTCAAGAGCCAGCTGGATAAGGCGGTAGATGACGCTACCAGAGAGAAGCTCCAGCAATCGATCAAGGATCTCGAACGGCAGGTCCAGGATCTCGGTGAAATGGCCAAGAAGCAGCTTGGCAAAATGCGCGATGATCAGGCACAGCAAATCTACCAGGAAGTCGAACAGGCGGTTCAGGCCTATGCCCGCGCCAACGACATCGAGATGGTCCTGCATTTCAACGATGCCGTCGCCCCGGCCGACTATTACCATCCGATGAACGTCCAACGGAAGCTCCAGACCGGGGCGTGCATGCCCATGTACGTCGCTCCGGGAATGAATATTACCGACACGATTTCCGCCATGCTCAACCAGCGCCTGGGGTCCACGCCGCCGAATCCGCAAGGCGCGCCCCGTCAGTGAATCGTATGCCGGAACCAGTAGCCTGGTTCGTAGGAGCGCAGACCGGCGCTCCTACGAACCGAGAACAACAACCGAGGAAGCCGTCGACGTGAGAAGGCACAGCTATCGTTACCAGCGAACCATCGCCCAACCGGCAGAACTGGTCGGGATCGGATTCTTGACCGGTGCCTTGGTCCGGCTTCGCTTTCGCCCGGCCGCGCCGTCGACCGGCGTTGTCTTTGTGCGCACCGATCTCGGCGCGCTGCACGAGATTCCGGCACGGATTCAGCAAGTGACGGCCACGCAACGGCGAACGACGCTGGGGCAGGGGCCGGCTCAGGTGGCCCTGGTCGAACATGTCCTCGCTGCCCTCGCCGGCCTGCGCATCGACAACTGTTTCGTGGAGGTCAACGCACCGGAGCCGCCCGGTTTCGATGGCTCGGCGCGACGCTTCGTGGACGCATTGCGGCAAGCCGGCACGGTGCTTCAGCCGGCTCGGCGCACGACCTGGTGTGTGGACAGTCCGATCAGCGTCACCCACAGCGGAGCGACGCTCACCTTGCATCCCACCCCTTGCGACGAGCTCATGGTCACCTATCTGCTCGACTACGGCATGGATTCGCCCATCGGCCGCCAGGTCCATACTGGACGTATCACTCCGGAGAGCTTTGCCAACGAGTTGGCCGACTGCCGAACGTTCATCCTGGAATCGGAAGTCGACCAATTGCGGCAACAGGGGCTGGGAGCAAGGACGACTACGGCCGACCTCCTGGTCTTCGGATCGCGGGGCCCCGTGGACAACTCCGTGCGCTATGCCAACGAACCGGCCCGGCACAAAGTCCTCGACCTGGTCGGCGACCTCGCCTTGTTCAACCACGATCTCCGTGGCCATGTGGTAGCCTATCGGTCGGGGCATCAGCTCAACATCGAGCTGGTGCGTGCCCTGACCCGACAGCTAGGGGATGCGGCGTGTTCTTGCACAAAATCAAGGATGGCTGCCTAACTCTTCGGAACTGAGCATGCCACGTCTCCGCATGGCCGTGATCGGCGTTGGGCACCTGGGTAAGGAGCATGCTCGCATCCTTGCCGGGCTTCCCGAAGTCGAGTTGGTTGGCGTCGCCGACGTCACTTTCGAGCAGGCTCAAGCCGTCGCCGGGCGCCTCGGTTGCCGAGCCTTTGGCCATCACCAACCGCTGCTGGATCTTTGCGACGCTGCCGTCCTCGCAGTACCTACCACCCAGCACTACGCCGTTGCCAGGGAATTTCTCGTCCGCGGCATTCCCCTACTAGTTGAAAAACCGCTGGCCTCCAGCCTGGACCAAGCCGAACAACTTGTCGAGATTGCGCAGCGCCAGCGCGTCATCCTCCAGGTCGGGCACATCGAGCGATTCAATCCTGCGGTCGAGGAGTTGCAACGCTATCGGTTCCAACCCAAGTTTGTGGAGTGTGAACGGCTGGGCCCCTTCACCGGCCGGTCCACCGACACGGGTGTCGTACTCGATTTAATGATTCACGATCTGGATCTTTTGCTCTGCCTGGTGCAGGCGCCGCTCCGCTCGGTAGAGGCGCTGGGGGTGGCTCTCTTCGGCGGTCATGAAGACATCGCCAATGCCCGGTTGCATTTTGCGAATGGGTGCGTGGCCAACATCACGGCCAGCCGGGCCAGTCCCAGCGCGCGCCGCACAATGCGAATCTGGTCGCCGGAAGGCTATGCCAGCGTCGATTTCGCCAAACGCCAGTTGACATTGATCCAGCCATCGGAAGCACTCCGCCAGCTGAGCCGAGATCCGAGCAAGCTCAACCCTGTCTCGCGGGCATTGCTCAAGGACGACCTTTTTGGCCGGTATTTGCAGGTGCGTGAGCGCGATTGCAACGGCGGCAGCGATCAATTGACTGCCGAGCTGAAACATTTCCTACAGTGCATCCAGAACGGCACCCGGCCGCGTGTGAATGGCGAAGATGCCTGGAAGGCCATGGCGCTGGCTACCCAAATCATCGAGAGCATCCGCAGCCACCGGTGGGAAGGCCATGCCGCCGGAGCCACGGGCGCTTCGCAGCTGCCGGCTCCCCAAGGCACATTCTTTCCGCCGGCAGCTGGCAATCGGGCCGCATAACTCCGGATGCCCCCTGGCCGCCATCTCTTCCGTTCATTGCGAGACAAGGCAGTCTCGAGCCCGCCCCGGCCATGGGTGGGCTTCCGCAGACCGCTCTAGCGGCACAAGAATTGCGGAGCTTTCCTACGGTACTTGTGGATCTTCTGCCTTGAGGCGTTTGTGCGAGGGGAGTGTTCTATGTTTGGTACGCGCTGGCGGATATTCCGCCTTCTGGGTATTCCCATCTCGTTGGATGCAAGTTGGTTAATTATTCTTGCCCTGCTGACGTTGAGTCTGGCGCAGATGTTTCCTGCACTCATGGAAAGGTTTTATCCCGGGGTCACCCCCAACGTTGCGCCTTACAACTATTGGATCATGGGGCTGATCGCGGCGGTGGCATTTTTTATCTGCGTGTTGCTGCATGAGCTGGGACATGCAGTCGTCGCTCGGTCGGTCGGTATGCCGATACGGGGGATCACGCTGTTCCTCTTCGGAGGTGTCGCCGAGCTGGGAGAAGAACCGATCTCGGCAGGCAGAGAATTTGTCATGGCGATCGCCGGGCCGGCAGTCAGCGTGGTCCTGGCGATCGGGTTGGGAGTGCTGGCCTCGGTCGGTTACAACACCGGTTGGCCGCCGGAGGTCGTGATCGTGCTGGGCTACCTGGCTGCGGTCAACGGGCTGGTGCTCCTGTTCAACTTGATACCAGCTTTCCCACTCGATGGCGGCCGGGTGCTCCGCTCCATCATCTGGGCCGTCACCGGCAGGCTGCGCCGGGCAACATATTGGGCATCTCTGCTCGGCCAGGTATTTGCCTGGCTCTTGATTGCATGGGGAGTGGTGCATCTCTTCTCCGAACAATGGCTGCCCGGGATCTGGCTCGGCTTGATTGGTCTCTTCCTCAACCATGCGGCACGGAGCGCGTATCAACAGGTTCTCGTACGGGAAGCGCTTCAGGGCGAGCCCGTGCGCCATTTCATGAATCCACAGCCGATCGTTGTGCCCCCGTCTCTCGATCTGCTCCACTGGGTGGAGGATTATGTCTATCGCCACCACCGCAAAGCCTTCCCCGTGGTGGACGATGGCCGGCTGGAGGGGGTCATCACGACGCAGGCTCTGACCGCGATTCCGCGCACCCAGTGGCCGCAGCGCACCGTCGGCGAGGTGATGCGGCACGATCTGCGGGCGTTCACGATCTCCCCCAATGCGGACGCTCTACAGGCGCTGTCCAAGATGCAGCGCACAGGGTCCAGTCGTCTACTGATTACCGAGGATCATCACTTGCTCGGAATCGTCAGTTTGAAGGATCTGCTCCGGTTTCTGAGTCTAAAGCTGGAGCTGGAAGCGAACGGACACGATGGCCGGGATCCCGTCCATTCACCAGAGGAGGCGGAGGAAAACGTCCCGCAGCAGTGAGCGAACCGCAATCGGCTGCCGGCCTATTGCCGTTCGCGATCCCGTGCGCAGAATACCCCCATCGCCACGCTGCTCACCGGGGAACCTGCGATGCCGTCTCTGCTCTCGGAACCGTTTGCCGCGCTAGATACGCCTCAGCTCTTGATTGATCTCGATATTGTGGATTCCAACTTGAGCCGGATGATGACTGCCCTTCGGGATCGCCCGGTTGGCGTCCGCGTTCATTTCAAGTCGCTCAAGTGTGCTGGACTGGCCCGCCACCTTGCGGAGATGGGCGTCCAGAGTTTTCTCTGCGCCAAATTAAGCGAAGCCGAAGTGCTGGCCGGGGCCGGCTTCCACGACCTCTTCATTGCCAACCAGGTCATTGGACCAGCCAAGTTGCGGCGCTTGACCGAGCTGGCTCGGCGTGCTCAGGTGAGCGTTTGCGTGGATGACGCCGGCAACGTGGAGGAACTTTCCCGGGCCGCGGTTTCCGCGAACGTGCAGATCGGCGTTCTCGTCGAGGTCGATATCGGCATGGGTCGCTGCGGCGTCGAGCCTGGCGAACCGGCTCGTGCCCTGGCTCGCCAGATTCAACATCGTCCGGGTTTGCGTTTCGTCGGCTTGCAAGGGTACGACGGACATCTGCAATTGGTCTCGAATCCCGCAGAACGGCGGGCCAAGTGCCTAGAAGGACTCGAGCAACTCCTGGCGACCCGCCGGCTGATCGAGGAAGCCGGCATTCCGGTGGCCATCGTAACCGGCGGGGGCACTGGCACATGGGAGTTCGTCGGTTCCCATGAAGGCATGACCGAGATTCAGCCGGGCTCTTTCGTGCTCATGGACAGTGCGTACCATGCCGTGCGCCCGGAGTTCGGCTGCGCGCTGTCGATCCTGGCAACTGTCATTAGCCGCCGGCCGCAGTGGTATGTCCTCGATGCCGGAAGCAAGGCCATTTCGCGGGACTTCGGAACGCCCGTGATCAAGAATCGATCCCAGGATCGTGTGGTCAAGCTTTCTGAAGAGCACACCAAGGTTGAGACCGACGACCCGGCCATCCGGGTTGGCGACCGCCTGGAAGTCATTCCCACGCATTGCTGTGCAACGATGAACCTGCACCGCAACTGCGTGGCCGTGCGTCAGGGCCGGATCGAGGCGCATTGGCCGATCGAGGCCAGCGGACGGTACGATTAGCCAATGATTAGTGCTAGCGGACAGGCCTTGTCGTAACTCCGGGATACCAGCCTGACGCGCAAGCGGAGGGACAGCATCCCGCTTTCATTCGCTTGCGCCTGAGGCTGGTGTCCCCGGGCGCTCGAGCAAACAAGCCTGAAGTGCGGGCGAAGGTCCTCCGCTCGCGCTTCAGGCTTGTACGCTCCACCATCGCAGGTGGTAATGGAATGCGGTATTAGCCCAGCAACAGACTTGCTTCCCAGCCGACGCGCTCGGCAGAGGCACGGAGCTTTTCCAGAGCCCGGTTTTGAATTTGCCGGACGCGCTCTTTGCTAATCCGCAGCAGATGGCCAATCTGGCGGAGGCTGTGGGTTCCATTCCCCGTCAATCCGAAGCGGAGATCAAGTACCTTCCGCTCACGGGGACGCAGGTTTTCCATTAGAAAACCGAGAGCTTCCTGGCGCTCCGAATTCTGGCGAAGCGTTTGGCTCTCATTGTCAGGCATGGCTTCGGTGAGCTTGAAATCGCTGTCGTCGTCCAAGACGGCGTTCAAGGAGACCGGAGCCCGGGTGGCGGTTTGCAGGTGCGTCAGGTGTTCCAAGCTGCTCCCCGTACGGGAGGCTAGCTCCTGCGGGCTGGGCAGGTGCTTGCCGCCGTGGGCCAGCGCTTCCGATTCCTGCTGCAAAAGGCCGAGTTCCTGCAAATGGTGAGGAGATAGGCTAACCAGGTGACTTTGGCGAGCGACGGCAATCTGGAGAGTTTGGCGAATCCACCAGGTGGCATAAGTGGCCAAGCGGGTTCCGTGGCTGACATCGAACCGGTCGATGGCTTGCATCAACCCGCACACAGCCTCTTGGAGCAGATCCGCATAGCTCAACGCATGATGGCGAAAGCGTTTGGCCACGTGAGCCGCCAACCGAATATTGGCGGAGGCAAGACGATGTTTGTAGTGCACGTAACGGTCATGGAGACGACGGATTGCTGGCTCCGTGCGCGTCTCAGCATCGCAATAATCGCGGATAAACTGGGCCATGGGCCACGGCTCTTGGGGTGGACGATGCGAGCGCAGGCGCGGAAAGTGGCGGATCAAGGCCCGCACCAACTCGCTTTTGCATTCCCAAAAGCTCGTCAGCAGTTCGCGCTCCTCCTCGGGGGTGAGAAGATCCGAAGAAAAGATCGTGGTCGTTGCGATGGCAACAGCGTTCCCAGGCGCCACTCGGCGCTTCCGGCGTTGAGCCTTCATAGCCGTCCTTCCCAAAGACGTCAAAGAAAATTGGTAGGTCACGACCCGCTTCGCAAGGCGAGTCACGGCTGCCGGTCAGTGCCCCAAGGCCGGCAATGAACCGGGGCGAGCAGAAGGGGGAGACCGGGACGCCTGCATTGTCCTTACCAGTAGTCCTACGCCTTCTGCACCAGAACGGTTCTTACGTTCTCCGGAGTCCGTGTGAGCAACCTCATTCTGACGACAAAAAAATGAAGACCCCACCCACGCCCAGGTCTTCGTGGGTAAGCTTCTTCTGTTCACCCATTGCTTCGCCTAATTGTAAAGTCGCTCCTACGGGATATCAAGAGTTATTCTCCGAAATACCGAATTATTTCCGCGCGCCCGAGCTCATCCCAGGCGTCGCCAAATCCACCGCGCCCGCTGGCGTCCGAGCCCGCCCGCTCCGCTTTTGGCAAATTTTTCCCCGTTATTTGGCTTCCTTCCAATTGTAAGCTATAAGAAGAACAGATGGTCTTTTCACTTTTTTGGGTACTGTCCATCCCAAAGGCGGACCGGAGGCGCTAGGGCATTTCATGAGCAGCACCGAATGCAAATGCTCTCTCTTGGTCGTCGATGATGAGCCCTACATCCTCGCCACGCTGTCCGGCTTCCTCCGGAAGGAGTTCGAAGTTCTGACGGCGGATTCGGGGGAGGCGGCTCAACGCATCTTTGCCCAGCGGCCCATCGATCTCATCCTGGCCGATCAGAAAATGCCGCGCATGAGCGGCGTGGAACTCCTGGAGTGGGTCCGCGAACAATTCCCCAAGACCGTCCGCCTGCTGATGACCGGCTATGCCGACCTCGACGATGCCGTGGAAGCCATCAACCGCGGCAAGGTCTACCGCTACCTATTCAAGCCGTGGCGTGCGGATGAGCTTGTGCAAATCTTGCGCGAAGCCGCCCGTACGTTTCAGCTTGAACGCCAAAACGAACGGCTACTGGAAGAGTTACGTCAACTCAACCTGGACCTCGAGAAGCGGGTCCAGGAGCGGACGGCTGAGCTGGAAGAGGCCAACCGTGAGCTCCAGCAGAAGAATTTGATGCTGGAAAAACTGGCATTAACCGATCCGCTTACCAGCCTTCCCAATCGTCGGGCCGTCGACCGGCTGGCGGAGGCCGAAATCCGTCGGCGGGCGCGCTATCCCAGTCCGCTGGTTCTGGGGTTTGTCGATGCCGACAATTTCAAGGACATCAATACCCGCTATCTTTTTCCGGGTGGCGACCAAGTTCTCATCGACCTGGGAAAGGTGCTCGGTGCCTGCGTGCGGACCGTCGACACGCTAGGCCGGATCGGCGGCGAGGAGTTTCTGGTCATTGCCCCGGAAACCGACATCGAAGGCGCCTCGGCCCTGGGAGAGCGCATCCGCAGTGCTGTGGAGGAGTTTCCTTTTTCCTACAAGGATGAGCCAATTCGCGTCACCGTGAGTGTCGGTATGGCCGTCGCCGGTATGGACTGCGCGGCCGACTATGATCAACTCAAACACGTCGCCGCCGAGGCACTCGCCAAGGCCAAAGCCCTGGGCCGAAATCGGTGCATCGTGCAACGCTTACCGGAAGCCCACGCTGAATCGTTGGGTTCTCCCCGCTTCGAGGACGCGTCGCTGACTCAGACCGCGAGTCGGTGAAGCGGCTCAGACAAACGTCTAAGCAAGACCGCAAAAACAATTTGACAACCAAAGACGCTGTCGTCATGGTATTTTCGGGGATTTCTCGAATCTGGGCCACCGAGT
>DATGIQ010000110.1:0-11259 GCA_035295665.1 Gemmataceae bacterium
AGATTCGGCAAGCCAAGGCGGCGGCGAACGTCCTTCCGGGCGGCGATTTCGAGGTAAGTCCGGACCAAGCGATGGCCGGCTGGGTGCCGCAGGAAAATTCCCTCGACTCCGACGATGTGAAGCTGATGGCGGAGCGCGTGACAACTGCTCCGAAAGAAGGCCACCAATGTCTGATGCTCCAGATCTTACCCAAGGGACCGCCGCCACACCCGCTCGCACTGGAACGGGCCTTCGTGGCCATCAATAGTCCGGACGTTCACTTGCCGCCGGGCACGCTTGTGCGGCTCAGCACCTGGATCAAACTTCCAGGCGGGATTCCAACGTCCGTGGATGGAGCGTTGTTCTATGACAGTGCCGGGGGCGAACTGTTGGCCGTCCGCCAGACCGATTACACGCAATGGAAAAAGCTCACGCTTTACCGTGTCGTGCCACCGTCCGGAATGATTCATGTAACCTTAGCGCTGACGGGGATCGGATCGGCCTATTTCGATGATGTACGGATCGAGCCACTCCTGACGAATCGTACCGCTTCCCTGAAGCCGGACAATTTGACGCAATGATCGTCCTGGAAAACCGATCTGTTTGCAGAGTGATCAGAGGCCGCGCGTTCCCCAGCGGTATGCCCATCCGGCAGCCACCAAACATGCCAGCGGAAGCCAGACCCACACTAGCTCGCTGGCAAGAACGCGCACTCCCCATTTGCTGAAGAAGGCGAGGCCAATCGGCGAGACTTCGATCGGTTGCCCGGTGAAGAAGTACCGGCCCGTGTCGAACGGGGAGAAAAACGCAATCCCCATCCCGCCGTTCGTGAAGCCGTCCAGGAGGCCGTGCGAAGCGGTGATCAGAAAAAAATATCCCCACAACTCCCACCAGGGGAGAGCCAATGCCGGGGCTGATAGCACAGCGACCACGAGCCCGATGAGCAGCGCACAGAATAACGAATGGAAAAATCCTCGGTGGCCGAAAAAAGAGCCATAGGGAACACCCAGCCAAAAGCCCAGGATGTCCAGATCCGGAGCCGCGGCCAAGGCCATCGACAAGCCCCGAAGGATGGGCGGTTGCGACGGTCCCATGAAAACCTCGCCCAGACCGAGACCGACAGCGGCGTGTGTAAAGCCAGTGGGCATGATGACCTTCCTCGGGCGGCAGCACTCATTATGAATCGCTGTCCGGGCCACGGCAAGCGTCTGCCATAGTCTCTGCGGGCAACTCTGCATACGATTGCCGCATGGCACTGCCTGAACTTGCCCCTGCGTATTCTTTCGCGAGGAGAAAACACGATGGCTGCGTCTCTTGCCGAGCAGTTATCCAACGCCCGGGTTTACGATCTGGAACAACCGCGCTTTTATGGGATGCCGATTCACCCCGCACACAAGCCGGGCTACTTTTACTCCTTGCATCGCCGGCATCGGGACGGCTACCAGCCCGAGCGGCACGGCCCGCGGACCTCGGCTTCCGGTGTTCTGACCATGATGGAACACAGCGGCACCCACATCGATGCCCTGTGCCACCAATCGTTCGGTTTGAAGCTGCATGGCGACATTCCTGTGGAGGGAAGTGAAACGGCGAGCGGGTTTCGGAATCTGGGCATCGAAACCGTGCCGCCATTGCTGCGGCGCGGCGTGCTCCTCGACGTGGCCGGTTGGAAGGGAACCGCGTCGCTGGCTCCCAAATACGGAATCACCGAGGAGGATCTGTCAGGCTGCGCCGCTGCGGAACGGGTCGAAGTGCGGGCGGGGGATGTATTGTTGGTTCGAACCGGCTACGGCAATCTGTGGCGCGACGAAGCTGTTTATTTGCAGGCCGCGGGCGTTTCCAAAGCGGGGACGATTTGGGCGGCGGAGCGCGGTGTGGTGGCCGTTGGCGCGGACAATATGGCCTGGGACGTTCCCGACGAGCGGGACCCCGATACTGGATCCACCCTGTTCGCCCATGCTTACCTACTGCCTCAAAAGGGCATTTACATCATGGAAAATCTAAATCTGGAAGAATTGGCGCGCGCTCACTGCCACGTGTTCGCCTTCATCGGAATCCCGCTTAAATTTACGGGTGCCACCGGTTCTCCGCTGCGTCCACTGGCGCTCGTGTAAATCGTATAGGGTATCATCCAGTATCCTTGCGGTACGAACGAGGGGACAATCAAGCTGCCAAGGCAAACCCATGCCCGAAATCAGGCTTTACAGCATCGGACATTCCAACCACAGCCTCGACCATTTCATGCACCTGCTGGACCGTGCCCGCGTGACCGCGGTCGCCGATGTTCGCTCACAGCCGTTTAGCCAGTGGCTGCCGCACTTCAATCGGCCTGAGCTGGAAAGGGAACTGCGCCTGCGCGGCGTTGGTTACGCTTTTGCCGGCCATCAGCTTGGCGGACGGCCGGCGCAAGTCAACGTGTACAATGGAGAAGGCCAGGTCGATTACGAACGGGTACGGGCGACCGCCGAATTTCAAGAAGGATTGGATGCTCTGTGCGCGGCAGGGGAGCAAGATACCGTGGCGATGCTTTGTTCGGAAGAAGATCCGCTGAATTGTCATCGCGGTCTGATGATCGCCCCGGCATTGGTAGAACGCGGCATCTTGCCGGCTCACGTTCGCGGTGACGGCACGATCGAATCGACGGTAGAATTCGAGGAGCGTCTGCTTCGCGAAACCGGCGTCGGTACTGGGATTCTCGACGGCTTGTTTGCCTCGATGTTGAGCGGCTCAGAACGCAGCGAATTGCTGGCCGAGGCCTACCGTGTTCAGGCACGCCGCAGGGCCTTTCGGCTGCGACCGGAGCTTGCTCGTGGAGCAGAATCCGGGGACTGAGATTCTCATCGCGTCATTTCGCATTCTTCGGGGAGGTGCTCGCCATGTGCCTGTGGGCGGTACTACTGGAAGGACAAACGCTTTCTGCAATTATCGGCGTTTGCCTCCTGATCATCGGCGTGGCGACGTTTGCTTGGGGCCAATGGGCCTGGGAAAAACAGACCAAAGTCGGCCGCATGCTCCTTGTTCTCTTGAGCGCGGTGCTGATTGCGGCCGGGTTGATGTTCCTGGGATTCGTAAACTATTTGGACCAGGTTTGGGGGATTTAAGTCTACCCGCCGACCAGCCTCAACCCCACCCAGGGCCCTGGGTGGGGTTCTGCTCAATGTTTTGTCGGAAGATCCGGACCTGCATCGGAAGGCGCCGGCGCCGGAGTCGACACGCCGTTCGGCGGCGGGGGCAGCGGGAGCGGCGCGGGGGCCGGATCAGCCAACGGCGGCGGTGGAGTTTCATTGGGCACCAGTGTCTGTCCAGATTTCGGCGACGTCGAGAATAGGCCATGTTTCGCCGCCGCAGCACTCATTCCTTGCTTCACGGCTGGTGGAGGTGAATGGGTAACCGCCTCCGGCTTGGGCGGACTTCGGTAACCGCTCAACCGATAACCCCAGAGCGTTTGGCGAGCTTGCCACCGGACTCGCCACGATGCATCCTCCAGTGCCGATTCGATGGCCCGGCCGGCTTCCTGGGAAATTGGCCGAAGCTTGCCAAGCGTTTGGACGATCTCGACGCGCACCGAAGCCTTCGGATCCTGCTTTAGAGTCTGGATCAGCGTGGGAATCATTTCCGGAAATGCCTTGGGATCAAATTCGCCCAATTCCTTGGCGGCATTGGAGCGTTTATTCTCCTCTCCATCGGTTCGGAGGATCATCAGGAGCTGCGGAACTCGTTCGGCCGGACTTGGCTTGGACTGCTTGCCGAGGATAAACCCGGCCGAGGCCGGCGCAGCCAGTCCGGCGATGCAGCCCAGGACCAGGAACAAACGGCGGTAGTACATGGCGAAGCTCCCCTCCGATTTGGGTGGACAAGAGGCTACTGGGACAGGGGCGCCGGGACGATCGGTTCCATTCATCTATCGGTCCAGATCGGTCGCTCAGGAGTCCGGAGCAAAACGAAACCGCGGCGCGTTGCGCGGTAGATTCTGCTCATCTGTGTTAACACCGTTATAAACTGCCGAATCAAACGTGGATACCAGGAAGCGGTGCTCTTAGCCGGGCCAGCGGAGTTTGCCCAAGAAATCGTTGAAAAAAGCTGCGCATGACGGCGCGCGGGCGGCTCATTGACCTGCAGGGGCAGCCAGCGGTGGGAGTCAAGGTTCACTTGGCTTCGATTGCCAAGAAGAGAAGCGTCGATCTACGGGACACAGTCGGGATGATGCGAGCCGCATTCCTGGATTCATTTGAGCATACGGCCGCGCGGGCGGACAGATCCGACGAGAGAATTGTCCCCGCTACGTGCTTCCATGCTAGAGTTGGGTGTGGCCGGTGAACGCGAACTATCTTTGCTTCCGCCTCCTCCCCGTCGAATCCGTCGTCGCCGCGGGTATTTTCAGATTGCGATGGGCCATGTGCTGCTTGTCGTTGGGCTCATGTTCCTGCAAGTCTTCTCGTTTATCTCGATTGGCACGATTCGAATCCTCTGGTTCAGCAGGACAGTACCGGCCAGGGTGACGAAAATTCTGGTCAGCCCCGGGAAAGACGGACCCTCATACGAACTACAGGTCGCGTATCAGTTCGAGCACACGGATTACTCGAGCCAGCTAACCATAGGACCCCAAGAAGCCCACGCGCTCAGGGATGGCGACACGATACAGATCCAGATGCTGCCCGAGCGGCCCGATCGAGCGCAGCTATTCCAGGAGTATTACCCCAAAGTTTTTGTAACGGTCCTGCTAGGTTTGTTCACGTTGATACCGACCCTGAGCGTTGGAAAAATGCTGTGGCAACTCTACGCCGTGCCCTGGCAGGTACGCAAGCTGATGCGGGAGGGGATGGCCACGTTGGCCAGAATCGTAGACAAAAAAGAAATTCCGGGATGCCCTCCCACTTACCGGTTGACCTACGCCTATTCCATTCCTCTCGAAGTGCGGGCCGCCGAGGAGTGCGGCGCATCAACCGAAGTGCAGGCATCCATGCAAGTTTGGCCGGAGGATTTTCTGGAATCCCAAATCGGTGTCGACGTGGTCGCCCTCTATCGTCCGGGCCGGCCTCGGAGAAGCATCCTCTGCCGATACGCTGATTACGAATTCGTCACGTCCGCCATGGTGAAGCGTCCAAGTCCATTTTCCCAACTTGGAATTCCGCGAACCGGAAATTACCTGGCCGTCGCCGTGACGGCCAGCCTGGTGTTTCTGGGCATCGCTAAGTTTTTGGGGTGGTGGTGAGAGGCCGAATCGAGCTAAGATCCCTTCGGCGATTTCCCGGTCGATTCTTGCAGCAAAATCTCCGCTTCATGCAGAAAGGCCTGTGCCTCCTCATCCGTGTTCCACGGGGGTTTCATCATGGTATCCTGGAGCCGTTTCCAGTACGTCTGAGCCTTTTGCGGCTCCCCGAGGCGCGCATGCGCCATCGCTAAAGCCGCCTGATCCGCAGCCAAGGTGTGCCACTTCCGAGCCGTCGCAATCTTTTCCGAGCGCGTGAGTGACTCCACCGCTTCCCGATCCATCTCCAGGCGGTACTGTGCGAGTCCCAACGTGCTGAGAAACAATGGTCGATCCGGAGCCAGCCGGCAAGCAGTCTGCGCTTGCACGAGGGCTTGCCGATACCAGTGGGGGGCCAAGCCGTGCTGGCGGACCAACGTCCGGCTCGCTGCATCGAACCGCCTCGGGTCCTGTTCTGGACGGAATCGCTCTGCCAGCTGCAGAGCGCGTTTGCGGACCCGCCCGGAAATTGCTTCGTTTTCCTGAATGCCTTTGATGACTTCCGCTTTGGGCAGCGGCCTGTTGAACAGGTATTCCACCAGCCCCTCGGCCTCGCGCTCGGCGATAGCTTCGGGGCTGCACGGCCTGGCATCCCATAGCTTCAGGGTCGCGCCCGCGCCGGCCGAAGCCAACCACTGGCCATCCGGGCTGAAGGCCACGTAGAGCACCATACCCCGATGGGACAGGAGTGTTAACAACTCCTGGCCACTGGCAACGTCCCAGAGCCTCACCGTTTGGTCGCCGCTGGCTGTCGCCAGCCGCCTTCCGTCCGGACTGAACGTCACGTCGCGGACCACGTTCGTATGCCCTCGGAGCGTCCGGATTTCCTGGCCGCTTGCGGCATCCCAGAGCTTCACGCTCCAGTCGCTACTGGCCGATGCCAACCGGGTTCCGTCCGGGCTATAAGCCACGCTCATCAACGGGCCGCCATGTCCAAGGAGCGTGTGCAGCTCGTGACCGCTGGCCGCATCCCATATCTTCACTGCGCCATCGTCACTGGCCGACGCCAGGCGGGTTCCACCAGGACTAAATGCAACGCTGACAACCCGAGCCGTGTGCCCTCTCAGCGTACGAATCTCGTGGCCGCTCGCGGTATCCCAGATCTTCACCGTTCGATCGCCACTGGCCGATCCCAACTGTGTTCCATCGGGGCTAAAGGCCACGCTCCAGACCGGAGCTTCGTGCCCTTTGAAGGTATGCAGCTCCCGACCGTTGGCAGCATCCCAAAGCTTGACCGTTTGGTCTGCGCTGGCCGAGGCGAGGCGTGTCCCATCCCGGCTAAACGCCAGTCCCCAAATTCGCCGGGTGTGCCCTTTGAGCGTGTACAGTTCCTGGCCAGTGACGCGATCCCATAGACGCACCGTCATGGCGGGGCCGGTCAATGCCAGCTCATTGCCATCATGGCGGAAAGCCATGCACCAGACACCCTGAATGGAGCGTGGCTCTGGACCGCCGACGGCGTCCCACACCCGCGCCGTCATGTCCAGACTACCTGATGCCAAGCGCGTTCCATCGGGACTGAATGCGACGCTGTAAACTTCCCGGATATGCCCGCGGAAAGTGTGCAGCTCCTGTCCCGTGGCGGCGTCCCACATCTTTACCGTCATGTCCTGACTGCCCGAGGCGATGCGACTTCCGTCTGAGCTGTAAGCCAGGCTCCACACCGTAGACTTATGCCCCATCAGGGAGCGCAACAACTTGCCGCTGACGCTATCCCATAGCCGTACGGTCGCGTCGCTTCCTGCCGATGCCAGCCGGGTTCCGTCGGGGCTGAAGACTACACTGGCGATCTCACCGGAATGCCCCGTCAAACTGCACAACTCCACGCCATCCGCGCTTCGCCAAAGCTTCACGATGCCATCCGCCCCTGCCGACGCCAGTTGGGCTCCATCTGGAGCGTACGCCACGCCCAAGATTCGCCCACTGTGCCCTTGCAGCGTGTGCAGCGCCCGTTCCGTGGCGACATCCCAGATCCTTATCGTCTGGTCGGCGCTCGCTGATGCCAAGTGCTTCCCATCCGGGCTGAACGCCACACACCGGACTGGCCCCTGGTGCCCCTTGAACGTGTGCATCTGCCGGCCGCTCGTGCAATCCCATAGGCGGACGATCTGATCGCCACCAGCCGAGGCGAGCTGGGCGCCATCGGGGCTAAACGCCAAGCCATAGACTTCCGTGGTGTGGCCGGGAAAGACCCGGACCTCCTGTCCTGTGCCGAGCCTCCAGAAGTGGATCTTTCCATCGATCCCGGCGGAAACGAGTCGGGCTCCATCGGGACTGAACGCCACCGCATGAACGGCTGCCCGGGGCACGCGCAACGTGAGCAAATCGGAACGGCATAGATGATCCTGGTAGTACCATTCCCAGCCCCGCAGCTCCGGCTCGCCGGGCTTGGCGTTTCGGTAGAGATTCAGCAAATACGGTACCTGTGCCAGCTGCCCCTTCTCCCAGGCGTTCTGCGCGACGCTCATGTGTGCGGCATACAAATTCGCCCGTGCGTCGGCCGCACTCTCTTCGGCTCGCCTGGCATTGGCGAGTGCTTCGGCGGCCTTTTCATGGGCGCGGTCTCGTTCGCGGAGAGCGGTTTTGGCGTTTTCATCGGCGCGGTCTCGCTCCTGAAGAGCAGTCTGGGCATTTTGGTCGGCTCGGTACTTTTCCTGCGTGGCTTCACGCGCGCGTTGGTTGGCTTGAATGGCGAAGTAGGTTGAAAAAGCCGTGCCCGCCACCAGCGCGAGGGCAGCCCCGGCAAGCAGGCCAGCGACGGCGGGGTTGCGAAGGCACCAGCGCCAAAGCCTTGCGCCCCGGTTGAGGGGGCGAGCCTGGATCGGCTCGTGAGCCAACCAGCGCTCCAAATCTTCGGCAAGGGCTTCCGCCGAACGGTACCGCTTTTGGGGCTCCTTCTCCAGAGACTTCAGGCAAATCGCCTCCAGATCGCGGTCCGCGCGAGGATTCAGCAGCCGTGGCCGCTCCGGCTGTTGTTCAAGGACCTGCAGGAGGGTGTCGAAGTGCGAAGTCGAACGGAATGGTGGCCGGCCGGTGAGTAACTCGTAGAGGACCGCTCCGAGGCTGTAAATATCGACGGCCGTCGTCAGCCCTTTCTCCGAGCGGGCTTGCTCGGGAGACATGTAGCTGGGCGTGCCGACGACGACCCCGATTTGGGTGAGTGCAGTGTTTGCTTCAACACGCTTGGCCACGCCGAAATCCGTGACATGGGGCTGCCCGCGCTGGTCGACCAGGATATTGCCGGGTTTGATGTCGCGGTGCAAGATCCCGCGCTCATGGGCATGATGGACGGCTCTGGCCACCGTTGCCAGGAGTTTGGCAGCCGCTCTGGGATCTTGGCGAAAGTGCGCCAGCTGTTGCGCCAGGCTGCCCCCCTCGATCAACTTCATGCTGAAGTAATGATGCCCCTCATGCTCGCCGACCTCGTAGATCGGGACAATATTGGGATGATCGAGATTGGCCGCCGCCTCGGCTTCCTTCTGGAAGCGCTGCACATCTGCCTTGGAGGCAAGCTGGCCGGCCAGGATCATCTTCAGAGCAACCGTACGATTGAGGTTGATCTGCCGAGCCTTGTACACGACGCCCATGCCGCCGCGCGATATTTCCTCGGACAGGGCGTAATTCCCGAAATATCGGACATTGATGTCTTCCGGCGTCTTGGTCGGGCCCCGCTCGGGTGGCAGCGTGGGCGCTTCGGCCGGACTACCGGGGGAAGGGCTCGGCGGCAGCGTCGGCAGGTCACGTAAATCGCGGGGAACAGCCGGGTCACTCATCGGCGGATCCTGATGGCGAGTCCTGAGTCAAGTGGGGGACGATCCTGTTGATTATTGCAGAGGAAAGTTCCGGCACAAGAGTGGACGGCCGCGACCCGGGCAAACCCCTGGCGACGTAGGTCCGAACCGCCATCTGGACTGGGGCAGGATCGGCGGCAAAGTATTGATCCAGACGTGCCGTGTCTAAAGGTTGAACCTGGGAAGGCCAATGTGCGGTCGCGGGGATTGCTTCCTCGGATGCCGTGCGCTGCGGACTCGTGCGAGTCACAACGCTAGCCACAAACGCATCCAAACGCGGCGCTGAGCCGGCATCGTCCGGAGAAGGGTCTCGGAAAAAGATGCTCGATGGATCGGCCGCAGAAACGGTCTGTGCGAACAGCGCGGAGAAACTGTTCGCGTTCTCTCCACCAGCGGTCAGGGCCATGTAATCCCCGACGAAGTAACCCCGTCCGAGCGAAACCGGCGCCAGTTCCATGTTGAAGGAAGCAGTTGTCAGACGTTGTTCGTTGACCCAGTTGGCGGGATTCGTGAGATCCTGATTCCCGTGGCCGAAGACAATCCAGTAGTCCGTCGGCAAACCGCCCGGTTGATTATTGGGATTACGAAAATCAAAATAGGTGATGGCGACATTGCCGTTGGCGGCCACGGCTGCGGAGGGAGTGAAGGCCTCTTGCCTGGCCCGCGGCAGATTCGTGGGCGTCTTGTTGACCTGGATCGGTGTCGACCAGGTCAGCCCCGCGTCCTTGGAGATGGACAACGCGACGGAATCGAACCCGAATCCGCTGAACCTCCCATCTTCCCAGGTAACATAGAGCGTCCCGTCGCGATGGTCCACCGCAATGGCCGGGGAATAAGTGCCGGTACGCACCGTGGTCGGATTGAATACGCCGGCGGGAGACTCGGTCGCCACCGTGATGGGACTCGTCCATGTGGCACCGTGATCGGTGGAGCGAACGACTTCGAGCTTCGTGCCGGAGGGATTAAAGAACGTGAAAATATCCAGCAGCGTTCCATCCGGTGTGACGACAATTTGATTGCCAATCGTTTGCGTATTCGGAATGTCGCCGTAGAGAACCCGCGGCGATTCCCAAGTCTGGCCGCCGTCCGTCGTCCGCGAAAAATACGCCGGACCATCGATGAAATTGAACGTAACCGGGTCGAAGTAAAGCCGGTCCCACGTGTAGTAAGCGAACTGGGGATTGGTTGGGTCGGCGGTCACAGATTCCTTATCGTCGGTGACGTTGGAGACGTTGTCGGCGATGACGGCGGTTGGTGGTCCCCACGTCAAGCCGCCATCATAGGACCGATACACCAACATGGCCTGGTTGTAATCCTTGTCATCGAATGCATACAAGGAGAGGTACACGGTCCCATCCGTCGCGAAGGAAACCCAGGCATCGGAGGCCCGCTGGTAGGTCCCTCCGGCAACCAGGGTGGCTCCGGGAACTGCCACGAGAGTCCACGTCATTCCGCCGTCGTAGGTTACACCGGTGACCAGGTCGCGCGCCCCGCCGGTCGACCAGCGATCCTGTTGCCAGGCTCCGACAAGGTGTTTGGGGTTCGCTGGGTCGACCGTCATGCTGGGTTCGACTTCGCTGTTCAAATAATTCGTGCCGGACTGGCCATGGACGTTGTCGGCATTGGTGTCCGCGAAGAGACTCGTGCTGGAAACCTGAACCAAGGGACCAAATTTGGTGAGCGGCGTCACGCCCAGCAGGTTGTCGGCGAGGCTGGTCAAGGTAGATGCACGGAGGAGCGTCCGCTCTTCAAGCAGATCGAGGCGGAGCTGGGACGGCCGTGGCGCGGCGGGCCGTCGCCGGACCCGGCTTTGGTTGCGGATTCTGGGTAACCAATCGACTAACAGACACGGGGACAAAGAACGCGTCACAGCATCGACCTCCGACTGGGGATAGGTTTGCGAGGCTCCGAGACACGAAGGGACCATTCCGGGACAGGGAGTTCGCCCTCTGATTTTAACTGTCCGCAAGGGATCGTGCAGCAAGATTTTCACAGAGGATCGGGGAGTTGGTCCGTAGAACCGCGCGGACTCCATGCAGTTCTACGAACCGCCGCTAAGAGGATAACAATTACCGGAGCACGTGTGGCGGGCGGATTGTCGCTGGGTAACCGCTCATCCGACCTTGATGAGTTGGGGTGGTGATTGGCCCTGACGGTGGGCGGTCAAGGAATCACGGAGAAAGGTCAAGACATGCCGGTCTTGCAGGCGCAACGTCTGGGTCACCGTCAGCAGCCGTTCCACGA
>DATGIQ010000111.1:0-3875 GCA_035295665.1 Gemmataceae bacterium
TATCCAACAATACCGTCCTGGATGTCTACCAAATCCTCTTGGCCGCCAACAATTCCGCTGCGGGCGGGGAACCGTGGGGCAACAATCTCTTCCTCCGCAATGAAGCCTTCGCTGTCTTCCATGCCCTCAACGGCGGGTGAAAGCGCACTGGACCCACAATGGGTTCGGTGAGAAAAGCCGAGCGCTTGTGGCTAATCCTTGGTTTGAAGAAAGATGTGATCGAGCGTGGCTTCGCCGTTACGGAAGGCAATGAGCAGGGCCGGATCGAACTGCCCCGCGTTGGCTTCCAGGATGAGGCGCTTGGTCTGGAGGTGGGCAAGACCGGGCTTGTACACCAGCTTGGAGCGCAGGGCGTCGTAGACATCGGCAAGCGTGACGATTCGTGCCGGAAGCGGGATGGCCTCGCCGATCAGGCCGTCCGGATAGCCCGTTCCGTCCCAGCGCTCGTGGTGGTGGCGGGCGATGTCAACGGCCATTTGGAGAAATCCCAACGATGCACCATGCTGCCGGGCGACGGCCAGCAAAATGTCTGCTCCCACGGCCGTGTGCGACTCCATGATGCAACGTTCCTCGGCATCGAAGCGGCCAGGCTTCAACAGAACATGATCCGGAATCGCGACTTTGCCAATATCGTGCAGCAACACACATCGCTCCAGCATCCGCACGAACGCATCATCGATGAGGCCAGCAAAAGCCGGCAGGCGCATGGCCTCCTCGGCCAAGACACGCACATAGGCTTGCATGCGGAGAAGGTGCCCGCCGGTTTCCAGGCCGCGCAACTCTGCCATCTTGGCCATGGCAAAAATGAGGATGTCCTGCGCCTGGTACAGGTCGCAATCGCGATTCTGGAGGGCTTGGTCCAGCTGATGGGTCGCGACCAACAGGTGATGGTTCAGGCGATCCGAACGGTCCTCGGCCTCCTTGATTCGCAATATGGTGCGGATTCGGTTGGCCAACTCCTGCGGATGCAGCGACCGCGGCAAACAATCATCGACGGCTGCCTTCTGTCCCAGGGCCAGCCATTCGGCGGTATTCTCGGGGGTCAGAAGAATCAATTTCAGATGCGGACCCGGCGGCTGCGCACGCAGCTCGGAGCAAATCTGCAGGGCGGTCTCTCGGGACAATCGCGCATCGACCACCAAGAGGGCAGGCGAACACTGGAGCAGCCGGGCCCGGCACTCTTCGGCATTGTGAGCTTCGGAACATTCCAGCGCCTGCGCTTCCAGGGCCTTCCGGAAAAGCTGGCGGGTCTTGGCCGAAGGAGACACGATCAGGCCACGCTGGCTCCGGTTGGTGGAGGCTACGCTGGAGCACGCTTCCTCCACGGCTTTGAGAGCGGGATCCGTACTTCCGTGTTCGTCGCCCGCAATGCTCGACGCTGTCATGCGGCTGGAGGAAGTCTGCTTCAGAAATGCGTTCAGCGCACTCATGACCGCCGCGGGAGTGGGATAGCGGCCGCCGGGTTCGAGAGCCATCATCTGGCAGACGAGCTTTTCCAACTGCGTTGGGATATCGGGACGCGCTTGCTGGAGCGGAAGCGGCAACTCACGCTGGCGGGCAAACAGTTCCTCAATGACCGGACGTTCTCCGGGGAACGGCTTCTGGGCGGTGAGGAGCCAGTAGAGCGTCCCTCCCAACCCATAGATGTCGGCCCGGATATCCACGGAGCGAGCATCGCGGGCCTGCTCCGGGGCCATGTAATCGACACTCCCCAGCATGGCGTGGGCCTCGGTATGGCGGCGCCGGCTCAGGCGCGCGAGGCCAAAGTCCAGGATCTTGACCTGCTTGTGTGGCGTCAGAATAAGGTTGGAAGGCTTGATGTCCCGGTGGACCAGGCCATGTTCATACGCATGCTGCAAGCCGCTGGCTGCCTGGCGGATATATTCACATGCTTCGGCAATCGGCAGGGGACCGTGGTCCAAAATGTGCTGTTCGAAGTTTTTCCCGGGCACGTATTCCATGACGAGGTAGCGCAGCGTCTCGTCGGGGGAGTTCGGAACGGCCATCTCGCCGGCGTCAAATGCCAAAACGATGTTCGGATGGCTCAACACCGCGGTCGCTTGAATTTCACTGTAGAAGCGCTGGAGGTAGACGGAATTCCGCTCCTCCTTGGTGACCAACACCTTGATGGCCACCACGCGTTTCATGTGTAAGTGTTCGGCCTTGTAGACGACACCCATGCCGCCCGATCCCAGGCGTTCGACCATGCGATACTTGTCGAGCACCAGACCGAAGAGCTGACCGGCCAGCAAGCGGGCGACTTGATACTCCGTAAGGAGTCCGTGGCCAACAAACGCGCCGACGAGGCTGGCCGTATCGCCTTCGAGCAAACCCGGTTGGCTGGTAAGGAACCGGTCCACGTCCTCACCGCTGAGTAAGCGACTGCTGAGGAGGCGATCCAGGAATTCGGCGACTGAAGTTTTTGCCGGGTCCGCAGCCTTGGACGAGCGCGATCCGTTCGTCGTCTTTTTCGGATCGGAATATTTGTAATCGACAAGTCCCGGCCGCTCTGCGCGGGTTGGCTGGGTGGGTCCGTCGCTCGCCGGAGAGAGTAGCGCAGCCGCCCCTCGGTCCTCGGACATGGTGCTCATGAAGCCTCTCCTCTGGACCCCGCGATGCCGGCACCATCGCTGGTGGATCCTGCGGCGCGACTCTCCTGCTCCGCTTCGGCCGTCGTCCGGTTTTCATCCTAAAAGAGAAGTCTCATCCTGATGTCGCAAATCTTTGTTGCCAAAGCAATAGCGCCCTTTTTGCAAAGATAGTCCCGGAAAAGGCTGAGTCAACCGGAGTGGTCCCGAACGCACGATTCCGTAAGAAGCCAGCGGTAAGGATTTCGCGCCCGCGCTTCCAACTATGAATCGGGACGGAGGTTTGAATGCCTGAACCTGAATCCGAGGCCGCCGAAGACTTGGCGCGCTCCTTCAACGCCCTGATTCATCCGGCGGTGTGGGATTCGGATATTCCCGAGCCGGATGCGGCTGTCGTCCCGGAAGCGAGCACCAGCGCGGCGGCTCCGCCTGCGTTGCCACGACTCCTCGAAGCGATGCTCTTTGTCGGAGGTGCTCCCTTGACGGCGCAGCGGGCCATGGCCGCCATCCGCGGGTTAACAGATTCGCAGTTCGCCCAGGCGATTGCTTCTCTCAATTCGGACTATCGCCGCCAAGGCCGGCCGTATTTCATTCAAGCCCATGGTCCAGGCTTCAGCCTGGCGCTTCGACCGCGTTTCCGCCCTGTGCTAGAACGCCTCTACGGCCAAACGCGGGAAGCTCGGCTATCTACCCCTGCCATCGATGTATTGGCGCTGGTTGCCTATCGTCAGCCGGTGGCCAAGCAGGAAATCGAGAGCATTCGCGGAGCCGAATCCGGAGCGTTGATCCGTCAACTGGTCCGCCGCAATCTGATTGCCGTGGTCCAGCGGGGCGAGGCGGGACGCAAGGAAGTGCTATACGGAACGACGCCACGTTTTCTGGAACTGTTCCAGTTGAGCAGCCTGGACGATTTGCCTCACACGGCAGACCTCCAGAAGCTCTAGAGCTAGCGGACCAAACTGGTCGCGGCCCTGGGACAGACGCCAGAGGGCCAAGCGAAGGAAGGGATGATGCTATTCTGTCCCTTGCTTGCGCGTTTAGCTTGTGTCCGCTGGTTCTCGGGCCACCGGCAAGCGCGAAGCGTCTACCTTTGGAGGGGCTTGATACTTTGGGGCCACGGCGGCGTGGTGGCAACAATCGGTAGTACGGCTCAGCCGCCGTTCATCCCGTAGAAGACGGCGTACGCTTCACTACGGAGGGTGGTATCGCTACCCCACGGTTCGCCGCCCACGGCATTGTAATTCGTCGCCAGCAGAATCTGGAACACGTCGAGCACGGTGTTATTGG